>JBJTLX010000177.1:0-10910 GCA_046063245.1 Novosphingobium sp. | reverse complement strand
GTCGGATCCGGGGACCAGCGGCAGGCCCAGCGCGCCCGCGGTGCGCTTGGCCTCGATCTTGTCGACATGGTGCGGATATGTTCGGGCTTGGGCCCGATCCAGGTGATCCCGTGGGCCTCGACAATCTCGGCAAACTGGGCGTTTTCGGAGAGGAAGCCGTAGCCCGGATGGATCGCGTCGGCATGGGCGATCTCGGCCGCGGAAATGATCGCGGCGACGTTGAGATAGCTGTCCTTGGCCGCCGGCGGCCCGATGCAGACCGCGTGATCGGCCAGCCGCACGTGCATCGCGTCGGCATCGGCGGTGGAATGGACCGCGACCGTTTCGATGCCCATTTCATGCGCGGCACGGTGAATGCGCAGCGCGATCTCGCCGCGGTTGGCGATCAGGATCCGGGAAATGCCCATGGGTGCGGCCTAGCCAACCACGACCAGCGGCTGGTCGAATTCGACCGGCTGCCCGTTGTCGACCATGATCGCCTTGACCGTACCGGCGCGCGGCGCGGCGATCGGGTTCATCACCTTCATCGCCTCGATGATCAGCAGAGTATCGCCTTCCTTGACGCTCTGGCCCACCGAGACGAACGAAGCGGCGCCGGGTTCGGGCGAGAGATAGCAGGTGCCGACCATCGGCGATTTGACCGCGTCGGGATCGTCGGCCGGGGCGGCTGCAGCGGGGGCTGGTGCCGGGGCGGCGGGCGCGGCGATCAGCGGGGCGTGGGCCGGGGCCATGTGCTGCACCGCGGCGACGGGGGCGGCCTGGCGGGCGACCTTGATCTTGCGGTCGCCGTCTTCGACCTCGATTTCGGTAAGGCCGGTTTCGGCGAGCAGTTCGGCCAGTTCGCGCACCAGCGCGCTGTCGATGCTCATGCCGCTGGCCGCGCGCGGGGCGCTCTTTGCGTCGCTCATGCGATCCTCGTGTTTGCTGTCGTCACACGCCTATGCGCGGGGGGAAGGGCGCTGACAAGACCCTTCGCGGCCCTGTCCACGCTACAGCGCCGCCGCCTTTTCCAGCGCGACGAGATAGCTGTCGGCGCCCAGGCCCTTGACGCAATCGGCCGCGGCCATGCCGACATAGGAGACATGGCGGAACGGCTCGCGGGTTTCGGGATCGGACAGGTGCACTTCGATCACCGGCACCGTTATCGACTTGATCGCATCGTGGAGCGCGATCGAAGTGTGGGTATAGGCCCCGGCGTTGAGCAGCACCGCGTGGACGCGCTCGAAATGCGCTTCGTGCAGCCAGTCGACTAGGTGGCCTTCGTGGTTGGACTGGCGCAGATCGACGCTGACGCCCAGCTCGGCCCCGCGCGCCACCAGCCGCGCGGCGATGTCGTCGAGCGTGTCGTGGCCGTAAATCTCGGGCTGGCGGGTGCCGAGCAGGTTGAGATTGGGGCCGTTGAGTACGTAGATCGTCTTGTCGGCCACGCGTGCCTCCTGCCGGGTTGGATCCGCGCTGGACCCATACCCGGACGGGCGTGCGAGGCAAGGGGGCCTATTTGTTGGCGGCTTCTTCCACCGCGCGGCGCACGTCTTCTTCGGTCACCTGCGGCGGGCCGGCGCTGACCGGATTGCCGTTTTCGTCGGTGGCGGCGTCCTGGCCGTGATCGGCAGAGCTGTCGTGCTGCGGCGTGGCGCCGCTTTTCGCAGCGGTCACCCCGTCGGGTCCGGCGACGGCAAGGTTGCCCTCAGGCGCCGCCTCGCTGGCGGCGGCCTGGCTGGCGGCGGCCGAAGGTTCGGCTGCCGCCGCCTGATCGTCACTGGTACCGCCGCTGCATCCGCCAAGCGCGGCAGCGGCCAGCGACAGCGCGGCAGCGGCATGCATGGAACGAGGGCTGGGCAAGGATCGGATCACGGGCAAACTCCGGTGGCTGCGAAAGGTCTGGTCGGGACATTTAGCGCAAAATGGTTACGGTATGGCAACCGCCGGAGCAACCGGGTGACAGCGGCGCGGGCGCTATTTGTCGCTGCCGGCGATCTTGCCCCACTGGCGCGCGGCGGTGTAGCCAAGATAGCCGGTCCCGAACAGCGCATAGAGCGGCTCGGGAATCCCGGCCAGATAGGCGTTCATCCCCTGGGCAATGGCCATGGCGCGCTGCGGCGCGAAAGCGGCGAGCAGCCCCATCGGCAGCGCCCACAGCAGCAGGACATACATGACGTAAAGGAAGCTCGGGCGGGCGCGGCTGGTCCACGGATCGTGCGAATTGGCCTCGGCAACGATCGCCGAAAGGCGGGCGTTGATCTCGGCGAGGTCCTGGGTGCCCTGCAATTGCAGCAGTTCCAGCTTGGCCTTGTCGCGCGCGGCTTTGTCGGGAATGAGCTTGTCGATGATCGCGGTAATCGGCCCGATCAATGCTTCGAGAATCGGCATGGTGGCTCCTGGGGTAAAGTGGAGCGCAAGCAGATAACCAAATTGGTTCGTGTAGGAAACTGAAGGAACGACGAATGGAGCAGATCAGGATCGAAGTGGCCGGCGGGGTCCGGCGGGTGACGCTGAACCGGCCCGACCAGCTCAACGCGATCACCATGCAGATGCATGCCGAGCTTGAGGCGGCCTTCGATGCCTTCGCCGCCGCCAGCGATGAGCATATCTGCCTGGTCGCCGGGGCCGGGCGGGCGTTTTGCGCGGGAACCGATCTGAAGGAAGCCGCCGCCAGCGGCAACCGCGCCTATCCCGCCCACGGCTATGCCGGGCTGATCGAGCGGTTCGACTGTGCCAAGCCGTTTGTTGCACTGGTCAATGGACTGGCGCTGGGCGGGGGGTTCGAGCTGGCGCTGGCCTGCGACCTGATCCTGGCCGGAGAAAGCGCCCGCTTCGGCCTGCCCGAACCGCTGGTCGGCGCGGTGGCGCTGGGCGGCGGGCTGCACCGGCTGGCGCGTCAGGCCCCGCTCAAGCAGGCGATGGGGATGATCCTCTCGGCCCAGCCGGTTTCCGCCGCCGAGGGCCTGCGCATGGGCTTCGTGACCGAAGTTGTGCCCGATGCCGATCTCGAAGCCGCCGCTGCGCGGTGGTGCGCCGCGATGCTGCGCGGATCTCCGGTTTCGCTGCGCGCCTCCAAGGCGATCGTCCAGGCCGGCCTGGCCGAGCCCGACGTCGCGGCAGCGCTGCGCGCCCAGCCGGATATGGCAGCCTTTCGTGCCTGGCGCAGCAGCAACGACGCCCGCGAAGGCCCGCGGGCCTTTGCCGAAAAGCGGCCGCCGCAGTGGACTGGCGATTAGCGTAGAAAGAAGAAAATTGGTCGGGACGAGAGGATTCGAACCTCCGACCCCCACACCCCCAGTGTGATGCGCTACCAGGCTGCGCTACGTCCCGACCGGTTCCATGGATCCCGCGCGCGGCGGGATCGGGGAAGCGCGCCTATAGGCAGGGCGGGCGGTGTTGGCAAGCGGCTCGCGATGAACGCGCTACCCCTTGAAGCGGGCCGCGCCGTCGCCACATTCGCCGCAGCCCGGCAGGGGAGGGCGCGGGGGCGGCGCGTTGCTATCCCCCGCCTTTGCTGCTAGGCGCGCGCCATTCCGTCCGGTCCGCCCGGACACCTCCTGTCTCAAGGTACGATCCGGACGCCTATGACCGCCCCGACACTCTCCCTGCTCGCCTCTGCTGCCGCTTCGGGCTCCCCGCCGGCCTGGATCAGCTTCCTGCCGCTGCTCGGCATGTTCGTGATCTTCTGGCTGCTGATCCTGCGCCCGCAGATGAAGCGCCAGAAGGACCTGCAGACCAAGCTCGGCGGGCTCAAGAAGGGCGATCAGGTGCTCACCGCCGGGGGCTTTCTGGGCAAGGTGATCAAGGTCGACGACCATTACGTCGACGTCGAACTGGCCCCCAATGTCCGGGTCAAGGCAGTCAAGTCGACCATTGCCGATGTCGTGCCGCCCCCGGGCAGCAGTGCCGCTAACGACTGATCGGGCAGGACCGCAACAATGCTCGATTTTCCCCGCTGGAAGCAGGTCTGGCTCTGGCTCGTCACCCTGGCCTGCGCCGCGGCCGCGCTGCCTTCGATCTTCTCGGTCGCCGGCCTGCACTGGCCCGCGGCGCTGCCCAACCCCAAGGTCAACCTGGGGCTCGATCTGGCCGGCGGCAGCCACCTGCTGCTCGAGGCCAGTCCCGATCAGGTCAAGCGCCAGCGGCTTGAATCGATGGAAGAGGACGTCCGCAACCGGCTCAAGGCCGCGGACAAGCCGATCCAGGTCGGCGACATCTCGACCAAGGACGGCACGGTCAGCTTCATCCTCGCCGATCCGACCCAGGTCGACGCCGCGCGCGAACAGCTGCAAACGCTGACCCGCGGCGCCGGGATGACCGGCCAGCGCGACTGGGAGCTGCAGGTGCTCGACGGCAACCGCATCGTCCTGACCCCGACCCAGGCCGGGATCAACCTGGCGGTGACCCAGGCGATGGAAACCGCCACCGAAGTGGTGCGCAAGCGCATCGACGCATTGGGCACGCGCGAACCGACCATCATCCGCCAGGGCGACAACCGCATCGTCGTCCAGGTGCCGGGGCTGCAGGATCCGAGCAAGCTCAAGGACCTGCTCGGCCAGACCGCCAAGCTGGAATTCAAGCTGGTCGATACCACGGCGCTGCCTAGCGACCTGGCCCAGGGCATCGCCCCGCCCGGCGACGAGATCGTCTTTTTCCAGAACCAGGCCAAGGACGGCACGCAGCCGATCGCGGTCAAGCGGCTGGGCGGGATCAAGGGCGATCAGCTGACCAATGCCCAGCCGGGCAACGACGACCGCAACAACCAGCCGATTGTCTCCATCACCTTCGACCAGCAAGGCGGGGCCAAGTTCGCCAAGCTGACCACCGAGAACGTGCAAAAGCCCTTCGCCATCATCGTTGACGGCAAGGTGCTGTCGGCGCCCAACATCGAGGAACCGATCATCGGCGGGTCGGCGCGCATCTCGGGCAGCTTCACTGCCGAAAGCGCCAACCAGCTGGCGATCGCACTGCGCTCCGGCGCGCTGCCGGTCGATCTCAAGATCGTCGAGGAACGCTCGGTCGGGCCCGATCTCGGCGCCGATTCGATCAAGAAGGGGGCGATCGCCTTTGCCGTCGGCACCCTGGCGCTGATGATCTTCATGCTGATCACCTACGGCCGCTTCGGGGTCTACACCTGCCTGGCGCTGATCATCAACACGCTGATGATCCTGGGGATCATGGCGGTCATCGGCACGACGCTGACCCTGCCCGGCATCGCCGGCTTCGTGCTGACGATCGGCGCCGCGGTCGACGCCAACGTGCTGATCAACGAGCGCATCCGCGAGGAGCGGGCGCGCGGCCGCAAGGTGACCCAGGCGATCGAATTCGGCTACAAGGAAGCGCGCAGCGCGATCTTCGACGGCAACATCACCAATGTCATCGCCGCGCTGCTGATGTTCCTGATCGGCTCCGGCCCGGTCAAGGGCTTCGCGATCGTGCTGATCATCGGCATCGCGACGTCGGTCTTCACCGCCGTGACCCTGACCCGGATGTGGGTCGCCGGCTGGCTGCGCAAGGCGCGGCCCAGCGACCTGGCGCTCTAGGGATTTAGAGACATGAAACTGCTCAAGCTGGTTCCCGACAACACCAACATCCGCTTCCTGCGTTGGCGGGTGCCGTTCTACGTCATCAGCGTGCTGCTGATCATCGCGTCGTGGACCCTGGTCGCGACCCGCGGGCTCAACCTGGGGGTCGACTTTGTCGGCGGCCAGATGATCCGGGTGACCTTCGTCAACACCGCCGAGGCCCCGGTGGCGCAGCTGCGCAGCGAGATCGGGCGGCTCGGCTATGGCGAACCGGTGGTCCAGCAGTTCGGCAAGCCCAACGAAATCTCGATCCGCATGCAGCTGCCCGAAGGCGGCGACAAGGATCCCGCGCTGGCCGAGGCGATGAGCCGCAAGATCGTCGCCAGCCTCAAGGCGACGCACCCCGACGTGCGGCTCGACGGCACCGACACGGTATCGGGCAAGGTTTCGGGCGAACTGTTCAAATCGGGAATGCAGGCGCTGCTTGCGGCGATGGCGGCGATCTCGTTCTACATCTGGCTGCGCTTCGAATGGCAGTTCGGGATCGGCGCGCTGTTCAGCCTGATTCACGACGTGTCGTTGACCATGGGGCTGTTCGCGCTGACCCAGATGGAGTTCGATCTCAACATCGTCGCGGCGATTCTGACGCTGATCGGCTATTCGCTCAACGATACCATCGTGGTCTATGACCGGATCCGCGAAAACATGAAGAAATTCCGCCGGATGCCGATGCCCGAGCTGCTCGACCTGTCGGTCAACGAAACGCTCAGCCGCACCATCGTCACCTCGCTGTCGGTGCTGATCACGCTGCTGGCGCTGCTGCTGCTGGGCCCCAAGGTGATCTTCGGTTTCACCGCGGCGATCACCTTCGGGATCTTCGTCGGCACCTACAGCTCGATCTACATGGCCGCGCCGATCCTGATCTGGCTCAAGGTTTCGTCGAACAGCTTCGTGCCGACCGAAACCGCGCTGGAAAAGCAGGAGCGCCTGGCGAGGGAGCGGGGTTAGCTTCTCAGGTCCTCTCCATTTTCGCCGAATGGCGCAAATGGGGAGGTGTCGCCGCGCAGCGGTGACGGAGGGGCTTCTTTGCTGGCGTCGATACCCCTCCGTCAGTTCCTGCGGAACTGCCACCTCCCCATTTGCACTGCGTGAAAATGGAGAGGATCTAGGCTCCCGCCAGCCGCCGCCAATGCGCCACCAGCGCTTCGGCGTTGGCCTGCCAGCTGAACCCCGCCACCGCTTCCTGGACCCGTTCGGGTGAGGGCGGCGCGGCGAGCACGTCGTTGACGGCTGCGGCGATCGCCCCGGCCTCGCGCGGGACCATTCGGCCGAAATCGGGATCGGTGATCAGTTCCTGCGCGCCGGGCAGCGGCGTGGTCACCACCGGGGTGCCGCAGGCCAGCGCCTCGACCCAGACATTGGCCAGCCCCTCGCTCGCAGTAGGCAGGACGAAGACATCGGCCGCGTTGAGAACGATCGGCAGGTCGCCGTGCGGCACGCTGCCCAGGAAATGCACCCGCCGCTTCAGGCCCAGCCGCTCGGTCAGGTTCTTGAGCGCGTTCTCGTCCGCGCCGGTGCCGGCGATCAGCAGTACGGCGTCGGGGATCGCCTGCAGTGCCTCGATCGCAAAGCGCTGGCCCTTGCGCGGGATCAGCGCGCCGATGGAGGCGAGGATCTTGAGCTCGCGCCCCAGGCCCAGCTGGTCGCGGCACATCCGGCGGTCATAGGGGCGGAACAGGTCGGCGTTGAGGCCGGTGCGGTGCACCGTGATCCTGCCCCGCGGCATGCCCAGCGCCACCATGTCATCGACCAGCCCCTGCGACACCGCGAGCAGACCATCTGCGGCTAAGCCCGCCTTCAGCACCTGCTCGCGCGTGGCGGGGGCGGTGCCCCAGTGGTGGATGTCCGCACCGCGGGCCTTGATCGACACCGGCAGGCCCAGCGCCTTGCCGACGGCGACCGCGGCGGGCCCGTCGGGATAAAAGAACTGCGCGTCGACCAGGTCGAACGGCGCCTCGGCATGGAGCCTGCGCGCCAGCGGCAGGACCCCGGCGGCCTCGGCCCGGCCGTTGCGGTGCGCGCCGATGCTGGGGATCAGGCGAAAGCGCGGGTGGAGAACGCGAACCCCGCCGCGCTGCTCCTCCTGCGGCAGCCGATCGAGCGCGGCGTAACGCGGGTGCATCGACAGCGGGAAGGGCGGCAGGCCCAGCGGATTGACCATCACCAGATCGACATCGCCGCGCCTGGCCACGGCCTGCATCTGCCGCTCGACGAAGACCCCGAAATTGGGGGTCAGATCGTTGGGGTAGAGCGTGGAAAGCGAGAGGACCCGCAATTCGCTCACAGGGCGCGGACCAGCATTTCGGCGACGGCGAGCCAGGCCGGGTTTTCGACGACGACCTGGCGGTGGCCGGGATCGGGCGGCAGGATCGCCACCCGCGCAGCGTCGCGGTCGATCATCCGGCCAAAGGCGAAGCGCCCGCCCGAGCGCGGGGCAAGGACATCGCGGTTGAGCAGGCGGGCATAGTCCGCCGGCTCGACCCGGCGCAGCCAGACCTGGTCGCCGGCGCGGTACTGGCCGACCGCGGCCTCTATCGCCAGCGCCATCAAATCGCCGTCGCCGCCCAGCGCAGAGGGCAGGATCGCGTCGCGCGGCGCGGACAGCGCCTCGGCCCCGTCGTGGGTCAGCCGCGCGACATATTTCGGGGTGGCCGCCTCGTCGCCGCGGACCAGCAGTTCGGGATCGACCGCCAGCGCGGCGGCGATGCGGTTCATCCAGGTCAGCGACAGTTGCCGCGTGCCGGTCTCCAGCCGCCCGATCGTCTGCGCGGTGGTCGGCGGCATGCAGCGCGCGGCGACGTCGGCCAGGGTCAGCCCCTTCTCGCGGCGGATATCGCGGATGCGGTTGATCATCGACAGCTTCCCTTTCAACATCAGCCCCGTTCGTGGTGAGGAGGGGCTGAGCTTGTCGAAGACCCGTCTCGAACCACCGTTGCGCTGAGGTCCTTCGAGACGCCGCCTCCCCTTCGACAAGCTCAGGGTCAGCGGCTCCTCAGGACGAACGGGGCAGGAATCGAGCCTTCGCGAACCGATATGGTTTTTCCGCTTTCCTACAATCGGCCCGATTTGGCAAGTCCCTTGCGACTCAGGCGGATGGGAGACCCTAATGAAGCGCGCATTGGTGGAACGCGAACTGACCGAAGCCGGACCGGGGCGCACCGCGCCGGGCAGGGGGCGGCGCTCGGTCACCGTCAACCTCGCCGAAAGCCCGCTGACCTGGCTCCACGCCCGCGGTCACCTCAGCGACGTGCAGTTCGCCGCGGGCGAATGCCTGCGCCGCGATTACGAGGCGGCGCAGCTGGTCCCCGGCACGACGATGCGCTGGGACCCGGTGCGGGTCCAGGGCGGCCCGGCCGACCGCAGCCTCAACCCCACCGAACGCCAGATCGCCGCGCGGGGGCGGTTCGACGGCGCGGTGGCGGCGGCGGGGCCGGGGCTGTCCGACGTGCTGTGGCGGGTGGTCTGCGCCGGCGAAACGCTGCCCGACGCGGAACGCGCGCTGGCCTGGCCGGTGCGCAGCGGGAAGCTGGTGCTAAGGCTGGCACTGGACCGGGTGGCGGGGTTTTACCGGATTGGGTGAGGGGTGATATAGTTATGCGCCAACATTGCCGGCACTCCGTTTAGCTGTAGAACGCAGACATGAACTCTGCGCTGAAGGCCACAATCGCCTCAACTCCAAAGCGAAAAATCCTGGCAATTGCAGGACGTATCGCTGTGGGGTCTCCGTTAGCTGTAATGACGCTAATCATCCTCTTTCACCCGGATTTTGAATTGCTTGTCACTTATGGCATCGGCATTTGGTGCATAGCATTCATAATTTGGCTCGTTGTCGTCTTGGCTAGAATTCGATTGGTTGGATTTCTGCCGAGCGACGTTCGCGACGATGATGTGATACCATTATCGTTTCAGCCTTTGATAAGATGGTGGCTGATGGTCCGGTTCGGCCTCTTAGGTAGCTGGCTGCTGGTCGTCTTAATCGCGTTAGGATTGGCTCTGGTCGAGCGCAAATTGGCTAGCATTGCGATCCAAACCCTACTCTACCTTGCGTGGGGGAGAATGCTTCTGGATGCCGCGTTCGGTGCAGTCTTCAATGCAGGCATAATTTCGATGAAGAGGAAGTAGACCCTTCCCTCTGATTCACCCCTCAACCAGCTCCGCCAGTTCCAGCCACCGCTCCTCCGCCGCGTCCTTTTCGGCGCGGGCGGCTTCGATTGCCTTGGTCAGCGCGGCGAACTTGGCCGGGTCGCGGGTGTAGAGTGCGGGGTCGTGCAGCGCGGCTTCGTCGCGGGAGATCCGGGCGGCGATGTCCTCGATCCGCGCCGGGAGCAGGTCGTAGTCGCGCTGGTCCTTGTAGGAGAGTTTGGCTTTTTTGGGCGGGGGCGGGGTGGGCGTTTCGGTGTCTCGACTGCGCTCGACACGAACGGAGCCTGGGGATTTGGCGCTGCGCGCCGCGCGCTGCTTTTCCCAATCGGCATAGCCGCCGGCAACGATGTCGACCTTGCCACTGCCATCCAGGCCCAGCGTCACGGTCACGGTGCGGTCGAGGAAGTCGCGGTCGTGGCTGACGATCAGGACGGTACCGTCGTAGTCGGCGATCACTTCCTGCAGCAGGTCGAGCGTTTCGAGGTCGAGGTCGTTGGTCGGCTCGTCGAGCACCAGCAGGTTCGATTTGCGGGCAAACTCGCGCGCCAGCAGCAGCCGCGACTGCTCACCGCCCGATAGCGTGCCGACGCGGGCGTCGACCAGCCCGGGATCGAACAGGAAGTCCTTGAGATAGCCCTGGATGTGCTTGCGCACCCCGCGCACGTCGAGCCAGTCGCCGCCCTCGGCCAGCACGTCGCGTACGCGCTTTTCGGGCGAGAGCAGGCTGCGCTGCTGGTCGATCATCACCCCGTGGAGCGTCTTCGCCAGCGTGACGGTGCCGCTGTCGGGTTCAAGTTCGCCGGTCAGCAGCCGCAGCAGGGTGGTCTTGCCCGAGCCATTGGCGCCGACCAGCCCGATCCGGTCGCCGCGGGTGATCCGCAGGGAAAAGTCCTTGATGATTACCCTCTTCCCACCTCCGTTCGTGTCGCGCGTAGTCGAGACACCATTGCGAGGCGTCTCGACTTCGCTCGACGCGAACGGGGTGTGGGGGAAGGATTTGCTTACCTTGTCCGCAACGATCACCGCCTTGGTCTTCACATCGTCGCTGGCCAGCTTGAGCTTGGCCGCGCCTTGCGGGCCGAGCATCGCGGCGCGCGTGGCGCGCATTTCCCACAGTTTTTCGAGGCGGCCCTGGTTGCGCTTGCGCCGCGCGGTGACCCCGCGTTCCAGCCAGTGCGCCTCGATCTTGAGCTTGGCGTC
>JBJTLX010000176.1:0-9614 GCA_046063245.1 Novosphingobium sp. | reverse complement strand
CGGACGGGCTTGAAAAGCGCGTCGGTCCGTGGCTGCGGACCCGGCTGCTGACCTACAACCCGGTGCGCGACCGTGAAAGCGGCCACGGCAGCGGCACGGCGCCCCTTCCCGCGGAGTGAGCGAACACGGGGCATCCCGCGTGGCGGTTCTGGCCGGCGCCACCTTGCCCGACCGTGCGCGCACGATGCGCCGTTCCGCAACGGGGCTGCTGGTCGGCATGGCCGGGCTGTTCCTTCTGGCCCGGGCGCTGCGCGATACGCACCCGGCGTGGGGTTTCGTGTTGGCATTCGCCGAAGCCGGCATGGTCGGCGGCATGGCAGACTGGTTCGCGGTTACCGCGCTGTTCCGCCACCCGCTGGGCCTGCCGATCCCACACACCGCGATCATCCCGGAAAACAAGGATCGCATCGCCGATACGATGGCGGCCTTCCTGCGCGAAAATTTCCTGACACCGCAAGTGGTGGCGCGGCGACTGCACACGATGAATCTGGCGGGTGCGGCGGGCGGATGGCTGGCCGAACCGGCGGGCGGCGCCGGCGGATCGCGGATCGGCACCGGTGCCGCGGAACTGGCCGCGCAGGTGCTCGATTCGCTCGATCCCGACCGGCTTGGCGCACAGGTCCGCGGCGCCATGGTGCGCCAGCTGGGCAAGCTCGACGTCGCGCCGCTGCTGGGCCAGCTGCTGACCGCCGCGATTGCCGACCGGCGTCATTTGCCGGTGATCGACGCGCTGGTGCGGTGGGCCGGACTGACGCTTGAGGATAACGAGGCGCTGATCCGCGACCTGATCCACCGCCGCGCCAACGCCGTGCTGCGCTGGACCGGGCTGGATGAGACGCTGGCCAATTCGGTGCTCGACGGGCTCTACAAGCTGCTCGCCGAAGTGATGGTCGATCCCGACCACCCGCTGCGCGGCAAGGTCGAGGAAGGGCTGGCCAAGCTCGCCCAGGACCTTCAACACGATGCCGAACTGCGCGCCCGGATCGAGAAGATGAAGGGCGAGCTGGTCGCCAACCCGGCGGTTTCGGACTGGTGGCAGGGTGTGTGGGAACGGCTGCGCACCGCCATGCTCGAACGGCTGCGTCGCCCCGCCGGGCAGGGCAGCGGGCAGGTCGCCGAAGCGCTCAGCGAACTCGGCCGTCACTTGCGTGACGATCCCGCGCTGCAGCTGCAGATCAACCGCTTTGCCCGCCGCACCATGGTCGGCGTGGCGACCCGCTATGGCGATCAGATCGTCCGGCTGGTCTCCGAAACCGTCAAGCGCTGGGACGCGCGCACCGTGACCGACCGGATCGAAGGCGCGGTCGGCCGCGACCTGCAATTCATCCGCATCAACGGCACCCTGGTCGGCGGGCTGGTCGGGGTGGCGATCCACGCGATCGACCAGTTGCTGTGACCGGCGTACCGCTGCTCAGCACCGCGCGGTTCGACCTGTGGCAGCCGCGCGCCGGCGATCACCGCGGGCTGTTCGCCTTGCTCCAGAACGATGAGACCGCGCGCTATCTTGGCGGCATGGCCCAGACCGAAAGCGATGCCTTCGCCCGCACTTTGCGCAATGCCGGCAGCTGGGCGCTCTACGGCTATGGCAGCTTCGTGGTGCGTCAGACCGGCCAGGACCGGATCGTCGGCTCGTGCGGCGTGTTCCGCAGCTTTCGCGGCTTCGGCGCGGAGGTGGGCTTCGACGATGCCGCTGAAGCTGGCTGGATCGTTCACCGCGAGCTGTGGGGCCAGGGCGCGGCCACCGAAATCATGCGCGCCGTGCTGGCGTGGTTCGACGCGGCGCACGCCCCACAGCGGCTGGTCTGCATGATCGAGGAAGGGAATGAAGCCTCGGTGCGGGTGGCGGAGAGGCTGGGGTTTGTGACTCTAGCTAGCCATCGCCCTGAAGGACAAACCGAAGTGCTGAAGCTTTTTGAACGCCGCCCAGTCTGCGACGATGTGTCAAATCAGGCGATGTCGACGATCAACCGGGGATAGCCCATCTTATCGAACTCGAAAACACGGACTTCAATGGTCTTCCGTCATTATCAAGTGCTGGTTTGAATTTGGCCCGTTTCGTCAGAAGAGCACAAGTCAACTCTCGAAATTCCGTTGAGCCCACACCCTTTGTAATTACACAATTTTCGACTGTGCCCACAGTCGAAACGATCAAGCGAAATCGTAGAAGCGCGGATTGACCCTTCGCCAGCATCGAATTTGGAAAATCGAAGGAAGTCACCCACTGTGCAGGACTAGCCAGGGGTTGAGCTGGAGTTGCAATTCTTGCACTGATAGCTGGATCCACTCCCCAGCTCTTCCACAAAGATGAAACACACTCGCGCAGCGCCTTCATTGGCGGGCCGAGCGAGCCCGTTTGAAGTCGCACATGCAGGCCGTTCATTTGTTCAATGGCGATGCTGTTTGCAGCCCGTTCATTGGCTGCGATCGCGTCCCAATCGGCACGCTCCACTGCAATTGCCGGCCCCTTTATGGCTTTGTTGAAGGTGATGCGCTCCTGTGGTGCAGGCTTCGAAAGATCTTTCCTGGCGATCCCAACTGCGCCGACCATTAATGTTGGGACGCCGCTCGGAGTATCGACCGAAATTGCGTACCTCTTCTCCGGCCGGAATCCTTCGGGCCCAAAGGAAATCAACAATGGATAGGTCGCTTGGTTATTCGCGATCTTTTGACCAGCAAGATTTAGCTCGAAAGTAGGTGAAATCGAATCCATCTGAAATTCGACCAGCAGCTTATCCTGCCCTTCACCAAATTGGCGGCGAAGGCTGCAGATGTTCTCATCCCAGTCTACAACCCATTTCGAGCTCGGGCTGAGCGAAACCAGATCGCGTGCAGCCACGCTATCGCCATGGCAAATTGCTTGAATTGTCAGAAGAACAAATGCGAACTTACGCACTTCAAAGTCTCCTGTGTTCAAGAATGAGTCGATACTGCGTCAAATCCTACCAAATGAAAAGCCCCGCCGAAGCGGGGCTTTTTTTGCTGCGCGCGCTGTGCCGTTTACAGTTTCCCCGTCAGTTCCGGCACCGCGTTAAACAGGTCCGCGACCAGGCCGATGTCGGCGACCTGGAAGATCGGGGCGTCCTCGTCCTTGTTGATGGCGATGATGGTCTTCGAATCCTTCATCCCCGCCAGGTGCTGGATCGCGCCCGAGATGCCGACCGCGATGTAGACCTGCGGGGCGACGATCTTGCCGGTCTGGCCGACCTGATAATCGTTGGGGACATAGCCCGCGTCGACCGCGGCGCGGCTGGCGCCGATCGCCGCGCCGAGCTTGTCGGCCAGCGGGAAGATTGTCGCCTTGAAGGTGTCGGCATCCTTGAGCGCGCGGCCGCCCGAGACGATGATCTTTGCGCTGGTCAGTTCGGGGCGCTCGCTCTTGGCGATTTCCGAACCGAGGAAGCTGCTGGTCCCGGCATCGCCCGGGCCCGAAACCGCCTCGACCGTGCCCGAACCGCCGCTTTCGGCGGCCTTGGCAAAGGCGGTTCCGCGCACGGTGATGACCAGCTTGGCATCGCTCGATTCGACCGTGGCAATGGCGTTGCCGGCATAGATCGGGCGGGTGAAGGTCCTGGGCCCCTCGACCGAGAGGATGTCCGAGATCTGCATCACGTCGAGCAGCGCGGCGACCCGCGGGGCGACGTTCTTGCCGGTGGTGGTGGCGGGCGCCAGGAAGGCGTCGTGATGGCCCATCAGATCGGCGATCAGCGGGGCGACGTTTTCGGCGAGGGCATGTTCATAGGCGGCGTCGTCGGCAAGGTGGACCTTGCCCACGCCGGCGATCCTGGCGGCCTGATCGGCCACGCCCTTGCAGCCTTTGCCCGCGACCAGCAGATGGACTTCGCCCAGCTGCGAAGCGGCGGTGACCACGGCCAGCGTGGCATCCTTGACCGCGGCGTTGTCGTGTTCGACCCAAACGAGCGTCTTCATCAGGCGACTCCCATTTCTTTAAGCTTGGCGACGAGCGCGTCGACATCGGCGACCTTGATACCGGCGCTGCGCACCGGCGGTTCGGTGACTTTCAGCGTCTTGAGCCGCGGCGCGACATCGACCCCGTAGTCGCCCGGCGCCTTGGTCGCGAGCGGCTTGGACTTGGCCTTCATGATGTTGGGCAGGCTGGCATAGCGCGGCTCGTTGAGGCGCAGGTCGGTGGTGACCACCGCCGGCAGCGCCAGCTTGACCGTTTCCAGTCCGCCGTCGATCTCGCGCTTGACCACCACGCTGTCGCCTTCGACCGCGATTTCGTTGGCGAAGGTGCCCTGGGGGCGGCCCATCAGCGCGGCGACCATCTGGCCGACCTGGTTCGAATCGTCGTCGATCGCCTGCTTGCCGGTGATGATCAGCTGCACGCCCTCTTCCTCGGCGACGCCCTTGACGATCTTGGCGACGGCCAGCGGCTCAACCTCGACCCCGTCGTCGACCTGGACCAGCACGGCGCGGTCGGCGCCCATGGCCAGCGCGGTGCGCAGCGTTTCCTGGGCCTTGGCCGGACCAACCGACAACGCGACAATCTCGGTCACCACGCCCTTTTCCTTGAGGCGGATGGCTTCCTCGACGGCGATTTCGTCGAACGGGTTCATGCTCATCTTGACGTTGGCAAGATCGACGCCGCTGCCATCGGACTTGACCCGCGGCTTGACGTTATAATCGATCACGCGCTTGACGCAGACCAGGGCTTTCATGTGCTCAAAGCCTTTCCCAATGAATGACGCTGCCGCGCCTAGTTTACGTTTACGGAAACGTCAACCCATCTTCAAGCGATCGGTTAAGTTCCGCGCGATTCCGCCTTTGCGCCGCATGCCTGGGCGGTCAAGTGTCGAATAGGTCAGGCCGCCTTGCGCACTTCCGCGACGATCTTCTGGGCGGCATCGCCAAGGTCGCTGGCCGAGACGATCGGCAGGCCCGACCCTTCGAGGATCTGCTTGCCCAGATCGACATTGGTCCCTTCAAGCCGGACCACCAGCGGCACCGACAGGTTCACTTCCTTGGCCGCGGCAACGATGCCCTCGGCGATGATGTCGCACTTCATGATCCCGCCGAAGATGTTGACCAGAATGCCCTTCACCGCCGGGTCCTTGAGGATGATCTTGAACGCCGCGGTGACTTTTTCCTTGTTTGCGCCGCCGCCGACGTCGAGGAAGTTGGCCGGAAACTCGCCGTTCAATTTGATGATGTCCATCGTCGCCATGGCCAGGCCCGCGCCGTTGACCATGCAGCCGATGTTGCCGTCGAGCTTGATATAGGCAAGGTCGTACTTGCTCGCTTCGATCTCGGCCGGGTCTTCCTCGGTCTCGTCGCGCAGCGCGACGACATCGGGGTGGCGGTAGAGCGCGTTCGAATCGAAGCTCATCTTGGTGTCGAGCACCAGCAGCTGGCCGGCGCATTCGGCCAAGGGGTTGATTTCGATCATCGCGCAGTCGAGCGCCATGAAGGCGTCGTAAAGCTGCTTGCCAAGGACCTGCGCCTGCTTGGCCAGATCGCCCTTGAGCTTGAGCCCGAAGGCCAGCGCGCGGCCGTGGTGCGGCATGAAACCCTGGGCCGGATCGATGGTGATCGTGGCGATCTTTTCCGGGGTGTCGTGAGCGACGTCCTCGATGCTCATCCCGCCTTCGGTGCTGGCGATCATCGCGATCCGCCCGGTCGCGCGGTCGACCAGCATCGACAGGTAGTATTCCTTGCCGATGTCGACCCCGTCGGTGATGTAGAGCCGGTTGACCTGCTTGCCGGCGTCGCCGGTCTGGATCGTCACCAGGGTGTTGCCGAGCATGTCCTTGGCATGGGCCTCGACCTCTTCAAGGCTCTTGGCCAGGCGCACCCCGCCTTTGGAACCCGGCGCAAGTTCCTTGAACGTGCCCTTGCCGCGCCCGCCGGCGTGGATCTGCGACTTCACCACATAGAGCGGGCCAGGCAGTGCCTTGGCCGCCTCGACCGCTTCGGCGACGGACATCGCGGCGATCCCCTTGGGGATGGCGATGCCGAACTTGGCGAGCAGTTCCTTGCCCTGATACTCATGGATGTTCATCGATCGGCTCCTAGCGGGGAGGACGGGCCGCAGCGGCCCGGTGCGCCCCGGCGCCTAAGCACAGCCCGGCGGGGTTGAAAAGTCCTCCAAAGGTGTCAGACAGAAGAAATATGAACGCCAGTTGCGAATCGTTTGCAAGAACAGCTGCCGGAACCAGGGCAGGCACGCCGTGATCGACCGCGACCGGCTCGATGGAATCGTCCGCGAAGCAGGGCGGATCGCGCTGGCACGCTGGCCGGGCCACGGCCACGCGCTGGAAAGCTGGGAAAAGCAGCCGGGCAACCCGGTCAGCGAAGCCGACATGGCGGTCGACGCGTTCCTCAAGCGCGAGCTCGCCGCGCTGCTGCCCGCGGCCGGGTGGCTCTCGGAAGAAACCGTCGACGCGCCCGAGCGGCTGGCGGGCGACTTGTTGTGGCTGGTCGATCCGGTCGACGGGACCCGCGATTTCATTCGCGGCCGGCCCGGCTGGGCGGTCTCGGTCGCACTGATCAGCAACGGACGGCCGCTGCTCGGCATGCTGGCGGCCCCGGCGCGCGGTGAGTTCTGGCACGGCGAATCGGGCCGCGGAGCGTGGCGCAACGGACAGCGGCTGGCCGCCAGCACGCGCCTTGACCTGCCCGGCGCGCGGGTTCCGGCGCTGGCCCTGCCCAGGCCGGACAGCGACCTGACCATGGTCGACCAGCCCAATTCGATCGCGCTGCGCATGGCGATGGTCGCCGCGGACGAGGCCGATCTGGTCGCCACCCTGCGCTGGGGGTTCGAATGGGACATCGGCGCGGCGGCGCTGATTGCGCGCGAAGCCGGCGCGGTGGTGACCGATGCCTTCGGCGCGGCGCTGGACTACAACAAGCGCGATCCGCGCGCCTTAGGGGTGCTGGTCAGTGCACCGGGGATCCACGCCGCCGCGGTCGAGCGGCTGGCCGGGCGCGCGCGCGAGCTGGCGGGCTAGCCGGGCCGGCTGAGCTCGAGCTGCGATGCAGGGATGCCGAAGGTCTTGCGGAACGTCCGGCTGAGATGGGCCGAATCGGCAAAACCGGCCAGATGCGCCGCCTCGGTCAGCGAATGTCCCTCGGCATAGCACTCGACCGCGCGCTCCAGCCGCTGCCACAGGACAAACGCCTTGAACGACAGGCCGGTTTCCGCCGCGAAGAGATGGCGGGCGCGGCTGGGCGAAAGGCAGGCACTGCCGGCAGCCGAAGCCAGATCGACCGGCCCGTCCAGATGTGCCCGGACATGGTCGATCATCGCCTGCACTCTGGTATCCAGCGCCTTGGTTGGCGTCTCGCCGCATAGTAGCGTCACCAAAGTGCGGCCGATGGCGATGAAATCGGCGTCGGGGCTTTCGGCGACGAAGCAGGCGTGCAGCGCGGCCATGGCCGGGGCAAGCGGCGCCGGATCGAAATCGGTCATTGCCGCGCCGACCGGCAGGCGGGCCGAGACCGCCCGCCCGGCCGTGCTTTCCGGCTCGATGAACAGCAGCGCCGCTTTGCCGGTTGCGGAGAAGCCATGCGGATGATCCGCTGCCACGGCCGAAACCGGGCCGGTGCAGGTGCGGTTTGCGTCGGTGAGCGCAAACCCGCCCTCGAGCGAGAGGGTTACCTGATGGGCATGGTGCGCATGCACCGAAGTGCCGGCATCCTTGCCGTCCGCGGCAAGCACCCACAGGCTGGCGCCCTGCCAAACAAAAACCCGTCCGCGCCCGGCGATCTGCATGGCGCCAGTCTAGCGCCTTTGCGGTGAAATGTCCGCGTCCTGAAGTTTAGCCGCTGCGTTCAAGCCAGGCGGCGCGGCTTCGGCCAGATAGACGCCACCACCAAGCAACGAAGGAGTACATCATGACCAAGCAATGCCAGTGCAACCCCTGCACCTGCCAGCCCAGCTGCACCTGCAAGGCCCAGGCCGCGCCCGCGGCCTGCCGCTGCGGCCCGGACTGCAAGTGCGGCGAGAATTGCACCTGCGCGGCGTAAGGCGGCGCAGACACAAACAGCGAGGGCCGGTGTCGCCACCGGCCCTCACCATGTTTGCGTGTCGGGAAGCGCCGCTTACTGCGCAGCCTTGGCCGCGGCGACGTCTTCCTGGCTGATCGGGACGATCTTGATTTCGACCCGGCGGTTGGCCGGTTCGTTCACGCCGTCGCCGGTCTGGACCTTGAGCTGGGTTTCGCCGTAGCCGTACCAGCGGATCCGCGACGAGGGCACGCCGCGGCTGATCAGGTAGTTGGCGACCGCGCGGGCGCGGTTTTCCGACAGGACCTGGTTCGACGCGGTCGACCCGACGGTGTCGGTGTGGCCGTAGACGTCGATCAGGCTGTTGGGATATTGCACCATCGATGCCGCAACCTTGTCCAGCGTGGCCTGGAAGCTGGGCGAGATCGAATAGCTGCCGGTGGCAAAGGTCACGCCGTCGGGCAGGTTGACCAGGATCGCGTTGCCGCCGTCGGTTTCGCTGACGTCGACGCCCGAACCCGCGGTCTGTTCCTTCAGTTCCTTGATCTGCTGATCCATCTTGTAGCCGACCACGCCGCCGGCGACGCCGCCGATGCCGGCGCCAATGATGCGGCCGGTCTTGCCGCCGATCAGGCCGCCGAGCAGCGCCCCGGCCAGCGCGCCGCCGACACCGCCGATGGCCGTGCGCGAGGCTTTCTTTTCACCGGTGTTGGGATCGGTGACGCAGGCCGAGGTGGCGAGCAGCGCCGAAGCGGCGAAACCGGATATAAGCCAGCGAGATTTCTTCATGATCGGGATCCTTCCCATTGTGCAGTTGTGGTCAGCCTAGTGGGGAAATCGTGGTTGACCAAGGATGAACGTAAATCTCTGGCGAGATTTGCGACTTCATGACGCACAACGCGCACGCTTCGCCTTTGTTGCGCTTTCTGCTAGGCCAGCGCGGTGACCGCCTTTCCCTGGACCGACGTTCTGATCATCGCAGGCCTGATCCTGCTCAACGGCATGTTCGCGATGAGCGAGCTGGCAATCGTCTCGGCGCGCCCGGCGCGGCTGCGGCTGGCCGCCGACCGCGGCAGCCGCGGCGCCCGCACCGCGCTGGCCCTGGCGGGCGATCCGGGCAAGCTGTTGTCGACCGCGCAGATCGGCATAACCCTGATCGGGATCATCGCCGGTGCCTATTCGGGGGCCAGCCTGGGCGGCCCGATCGGGCTGCGCTTGCAGGCGCTGGGCCTGCCCGAGCGCTGGGCGCCCGAGGCCGGCTTCACCATCGCGATCGCCGCGACGACCTATTTCAGCCTGGTGGTGGGCGAACTGGTGCCCAAGCAGATCGCGCTGCGCGCGGCCGAGCCGATCGCGATCATCGCCGCGCCGGCGATGAAGGGGCTGAGCCGCGCGACCGCGCCGCTGGTCTGGCTGCTCGACCGCTCATCCTCGCTGCTGCTGCGCCTGACCGGCTTGACTCACGGCGGTGAGCACACCCTGACCGCCGACGAACTGCAGATGGTCTTTGCCGAAGCGACCCGTTCGGGCGTGATCGAGGAGGACGAGCGCCAGATCATGACCGGGATCATGCGGCTGGCCGCCGACCGCGGCAGCCGCGGCGCCCGCACCGCGCTGGCCCTGGCGGGCGATCCGGGCAAGCTGTTGTC
>JBJTLX010000175.1:0-13582 GCA_046063245.1 Novosphingobium sp. | reverse complement strand
CCGGCAGCGTCCATCAACCGGGCAATTTCGGCAAGCGTCGTCCCCTGCCCTGCCGCAGTCACGCGCACATCGACCTGCGATTCGAGGTTGAGCGTACCGGCCAGCACCGCATCCCCCGCGCCCGCCGCCACCGGCGCGCTTTCGCCGGTCAGCAGCGACTGGTCGAAACGGCTCTCGCCCACGACGATCGTGCCGTCAGCAGCCAGCCGTTCGCCCGCGGCGACGCGCAGTGTCATGCCGGGGACAAGGTCGGCAGCAGGCAGCCATTGGGGCGCCCCGCCCCGCGTCACCACCATCGCCCCCGGTGCCGCCTGGCGCAGCAGGGCATCGACCCCGGCGCGGGCGCGGTCGCGCATCGCCGCGTCGAGCGTCCGCCCGGCGAGCAGGAACAGCAGCAGCATCAAGGTGCCGTCGAACCAGGCTTCGGGCCCGCGTGTGGCGGTTTCGTAAAGGCTGAGGCCGGTCGCCAGGGTCACCCCGATCGAGATCGGCACATCCATGTTGGTGCTGCGCCGTTTGAGCGCGCGCCACGCCGAACGGAAGAACGGCTGCCCGGCATAGAGGATCGCCGGAACGCCGATTGCCGCCGACAGCCAGTGGAACAGGTCGCGGGTCGCCCCGTCGGCGCCCGACCAGACGCTGACCGACAGCAGCATGACGTTCATGCAGGCAAAGCCCGCCACGGCCAGCGGCGCCAGCAGCGGGCGCACCGCCGACGGCGGCGATGCCAGGTCCTCACCGCGCGGCTGGCTGGCGAAACCGGCCACACTGAGCGCCTCGACCAGCGCCGGGGTCGTCACGGCGTCGGTGTGATCGACCCGCACTTGCCGCGCGGTCAGGTTGACCCGCGCCGCCGCGACCCCGGGAACCGCAGCAAGCCCGCGTTCGACCTTGGCCATGCAGCCGGCGCAGTGCATCGCCGGGACGACCAGCACGGTGGTTTCCAGCGGCGCGGTATCGGCCTGGCGGGCGGCGGCGGTCACAGCACGTCCTGCTGGCCGCGCCAGCGCCGGCTGCCGGCCCGCGCCTCGAACCGCGCGATCCATCGGCCCGCGGGCAGGACCTGGTCGGACACGAACTGCCCATTTGCCTCGCGGGTAAAGCTGAGCCTGCGGTCCGGCAGGCGGCCCAGCGGGTGCCAGGCGTCGCCGCTCAGCACGGCATCGTCAGGCGCGCCGGCCAGCGCCACGACCAGCCGCCCGTCGCTGCGCCGCGCGGCCTTGACCGACCAGCCCAGCGCGCGTTCCTTCGCCGCCTCGCGCAGCCAGCCGTTGTATTCCTGGCTGGCGACATAGCTGTTTTCGACCACCACCCCGCCAAACGTGCTGATCGCATCGCGCGCCATGATCACGTTGACCGCGATCACCACCGCGAAGAAGCCGACCAGCAGCGCGGCGGCGTGGCGGCCGGTGAACGGACCGGTGGTAAGGACCTTCATCGCTCGTCTCCGTCGTCTTCCTCGGTTTCGGCCCTGGGCGCATCGAAGCGCACTTCGCTGACGTCCCCGCCGCCTTGCCGGTCCAGCGCGCGCAAGGCGAAGCTGAAGTGCTGCGGCGCGGTGCCATCGGGCGCGGCGACATAGACCCGCAGCGGCGCGACCTGATCGGCATCGACGGTGCGGCGCAGGATCCGCGCGGCGCTGCTACGCGCGCTGTCGTCGGTCCACATCACCCCGCCGGGCAGCCCGCTCAGCGTCACTTCCATCGGCCGCGGGCGCGATTCCATGTTGCGCAGCTTGACCGTATAGGCGTTGCGGATCTCGCCGCTCGACAGCCGCATGAACGGCGGGTTGCGGTCCTTCTGCACCGCGATGTCGATATGCTGGCGGGTGCCGAGCGCGAACAGCAGACCCGCCCCCAGCGCCCCCCACACCCCCAGGTAGACCAGCGTGCGGACGTGCAGCAGCGACTTGACGATCGGCCGCGGCTGTCCCCCGGCGCGTTCGTTGGCGCAGTCTTCCAGCGTGGCATAGTCGATCAGCCCGCGCGGCCGCCCGATCTGGGCCATGACCTTGTCGCATTCATCGATGCACAGCGCGCAGGTGATGCAGCGGATGTCGGGCCCGTTGCGGATGTCGTAGCCGGTCGGGCAGACGTTGACGCAGCCGTTGCAGTCGATGCAATCGCCGACCTTGCCCGGTTCCTTGAGCGATTGCTTGACGCTGCCGCGCGGTTCGCCGCGCCAGTCCTTGTAAGTGACAATCAGGCTCTTTTCGTCGAGCATCGCCGTCTGGATGCGCGGCCACGGGCACATGTAGATGCAGATCTGTTCGCGGAAGAACCCGCCCAGCACGAAGGTCGTCGCGGTCAGCGTCGCCACCGTGGCATAGGCAACCGGCGCGGCCGAACCGCTCCAGAAATCGCGGGTCAGGGTTGGCGCGTCGGCGAAATACATGATCCAGGCGCCGCCGGTCCAGAAGCTGATGGCGAGATAGATCGTCCACTTCATCGCGCGGCGGGCGATCTTTGCCGGGCCCCACGGCGCCGCGGCCAGCCGCATCTGCGCGTTGCGATCGCCGTCGATCAGGCGGTCGACATGCTGGAACAGGTCGGTCCAAACGGTCTGCGGGCAGGCATAGCCGCACCACGCCCGGCCGACCGCGCTGGTCACCAGGAACAGGCCGATCCCGGCCATGATCAGCAGGCCGGCGACGAAATAGAACTCCTGCGGCCAGATCTCGATGCTGAACATGAAGAAGCGGCGGTGGGCCAGATCGACCAGCACCGCCTGGTCCGGGGCATAGGGGCCCCGGTCCCAGCGCAGCCACGGCGTCACATAATAGATCGCCAGGGTGACCGCCATGACCAGCCACTTGAAGCGGCGGAACCTGCCGTCGACGGCCTTGGGATAGACGACCTGGCGCTTTTCGTAGAGGCTGGTCCGCTTCGGAACCGGTTCAGGGTTGCGCATGTCCGCTTTCCGCTGCGGCAGGCGCAGCAGGCACCGCCGCGAAACCCTCGCCGCCGCCCAGTGAGTGGACATAGAGCGCCAGCATCTTGACCGTCACCGGATCGAGCCGCCCGCCCCAGGCCGGCATCACCCCGGCATGGGCAGTGGTGACACTGGCAGCGACCTGCGCCTTGGACCCGCCATAGAGCCAGATCTTGTCGGTCAGGTTGGGCGCGCCGAACTGGCGCATCCCCTTGCCGTCATTGCCGTGGCACGCGATGCAGTTGGCCGCGAACAGTGCGGCGCCGGCCTGGCTTGACCCGTTCGCCGGCCCCGAACCCGACAGGGTCAGGACATAGTCGCTGACATTGCCGACCTGCGCCGGGGTCAGGATCGCATCTTTGCCGAACGAGGGCATCTGGCTGGTGCGGGTTTCGCCGTCGCCGGGCTGACGGATGCCGTGCAGCAGGGTCTGGTGGATTTCGGCCACGTTGCCGCCCCACAGCCAGTCGTCGTCGTTGAGGTTGGGATAGCCCAGGCTGCCCGCCGCGCCGGTGCCGTGGCACTGGACGCAGTTCTGCTGGAACGCGGCGTGGCCGCCGGCCAGCGCCTTGCCCAGCAGGTCCTTGTTGGCGGCAATCTGCTCGAGCGGCAGCGCCGCAATCTGCGCATCGCTGGCGGCGCGCGAGGCCTTGGCGGCCTGCATCTCGGCATCCAGTTGGCCGCGGCTCGACCAGCCCCAGATCCCCTGCGTGCCGGCACTGGCCAGCGGGATCGCCGGATAGACCACGACGTAGCCCAGTGAGAACACCACGCACAGCGCAAACAGGATCACCCACCAGCGCGGTAGCGGATTGTTGAGCTCCTCGATCCCGTCCCACTCGTGGCCGACGGTCTCGACCCCGGTCGCGTCGTCGATCTTCTTATTCGCCATCGTCGTCACCCCTGAAGATCATGTTCGCGGCCTGGTCGTTGATGCACTTGGCACCGGGCCGGAACGGCCAGGCGACCAGCACCACAAAGACCACCATCATCGCCGCCAGGCCCCAGCTGTCGGCAAAATGCCGCAGCGCGTCGTAGGTTGAAGGCCCGTTCACCGGCCCTTCTCCTTGCTCAGCACTTCCTGCGCCTTGGCGCCGTTCACATCGACCATGGTCCCCAGCACCTGCAGATAGGCGACCAGCGCATCCATCTCGGTCAGGCGGGCCGGATCGCCGTCGAAGTCGCGGGCCTGGGCCTTGGGATAGCGCTTGATCAGATCGGCGTTGTCGGCGGCGGGATCGGCCTGGTTCTTCAGGTCGTCGTTGGCCTTTTCAACGTCGGTCTTCGAATAGGGCACGCCGACCCGGTACAGCGCCGTCAGCTCGGCCTTCATGTCCCCGCTATCGAGGTCATTGGCAGCCAGGAAGGCATAGGGCGGCATCACCGATTCGGGCACCACAGAGCGCGGGTCCTTGAGGTGCTGGACGTGCCATTCGTCCGAATACTTGGCGCCGACCCGGGCGAGGTCAGGCCCGGTTCGCTTCGAGCCCCACTGGAACGGATGATCGTACATAGATTCCGCCGCCAGGCTGTAATGGCCATAGCGTTCGACCTCGTCGCGGAACGGGCGGATCATCTGGCTGTGGCAGGTATAGCAGCCTTCGCGGATGTAGATGTCGCGCCCGGCCTGTTCCAGCGGGGTATAGGGGCGAACCCCGTCGACCTTCTCGATCGTGTTGTCGATCCAGAACAGCGGGGCGATCTCGACCACGCCGCCGACAATCACCGCGGCAAAGGCGGCAACCCCCAGCAATGCGACGTTGCGTTCCAGTTTCTTGTGCCGGGCCCAGGGTTCCTTGCCGGCGTTGGCAGTGGTGGTTTCGGAAGTCATTGTCTGGGATCCCTCATTCGGCCGGAACGGCGGCGGGAAGCGGGCGGTCGGCAGCCGGATCGTAGGCGGGCTGGCGCAGGGGTTGTTCCTGGCGCTGCTTGCCGGCGATGGTCTGCCAGACGTTGAAGGCCATGATCAGCGCGCCCATCAGGTAGAGGACGCCGCCGAAGGCGCGCAGCAGGAACATCGGGTGCAGCGCCGCGACGGTTTCGGCAAAGCTGTTCACCAGGTAACCGTCGGCGCCGTATTCGCGCCACATCAGGCCCTGGGTGATCCCCGCCACCCACATCGACGAGGCGTAGAAGACGATGCCGATGGTTGCCAGCCAGAAGTGCCAGTTGATCATCCGCAGCGAATACATCCGCTCACGCTGCCACAGCCGCGGGGCGAGGTAATAGATCGCGGCGAAGGTGATCATCCCGTTCCACCCCAGCGCGCCCGAATGGACGTGGCCGATGGTCCAGTCGGTATAGTGCGACAGGCTGTTGACCGACTTGATCGACATCACCGGGCCTTCGAAGGTGCTCATCCCGTAAAACGCCAGGCTGAACACCATCAGGCGGATGATCGGATCGGTGCGGACCTTGTCCCAGGCGCCGTTCAGCGTCATCAGGCCGTTGATCATCCCGCCCCAGCTGGGCATCCACAGCATCACGCTGAACACCATGCCCAGGGTCTGCGCCCAGTCGGGCAGCGCGGTGTAATGCAGGTGGTGCGGGCCGGCCCAGATGTAGAGGAAGATCAGCGACCAGAAGTGGATGATCGACAGGCGGTAGCTGAAAATCGGCCGTTCGGCCTGCTTGGGCACGAAGTAGTACATCATCGCGAGGAAGCCCGCGGTGAGGAAGAAGCCGACTGCGTTGTGGCCGTACCACCACTGCACCAGCGCCCCTTGCACCCCGGCCCACAGCGCAATGCTGTGCGATCCGAACAGCGAGACCGGCAGGTTGGCGTTGTTGACCAGGTGCAGCAGCGCCACCGTCAGGATGAACGACAGGAAGAACCAGTTGGCGACATAGATGTGCGGTTCGCGGCGCTGCATCAGCGTGGCGACGAACACCGCCAGATAGGCCACCCAGACCACGGTCAGCCACAGGTCGACGTACCATTCGGGCTCGGCATATTCCTTGCCCTGGGTGATCCCCAGAACATAGCCGGTCGCCGCCAGGACGATGAACAGCTGGTAACCCCAGAACACGAAGCGGGCCAGTCCGGGCAGCGCCAGACGGGTGCGGCAGGTGCGCTGGACGCTATAGAAGCTGGTCGAAATCAGCGCGGTGCCGCCAAATGCGAAAATCACCGCCGAGGTGTGGAGCGGCCGCAATCGCCCAAAGGTGGTGTATTCGAACCCCAGGTTGAGCACCGGGAAGGCCAGCTGCAGTGCGATGTACAGCCCGGCGAGAAAGCCGACGCAGCCCCAGAAGGTGGTCAGGATCACCCCGGCCCGGACCAGGTCGTCATCATAGCGTGACCGGTCCGATGCCAGTTTGACCCCGGTCGCCAGCGCCAGATAATTGCTCTTGGTCAGCGCCATGACCAGGCCGGCCAGCGCCGCCAGTGCGAAAATCGCCATATGCACCGCGAACCCGGTATCGACCGCGTTGGCGGAAAATACGACGGCGGTGAAGAGCGCCACCAGCCATAAGCCGGCGCGTCCAACCAAGGATTCCATCAGCCCCTACCCCTCGTGCTCGGGTTAATCCGGCAGGCACAGTCCTGCCGATCGGGCACCTTGTGGGCGCGGCCATCGCGCGCGACATTGATGTCGATCAAAACGGCCGCAGTGCAGCATGAAGCACCGAAAATCCGCAAATTTGCGCGCGATCAATGTTCGCAAGTGCAAAACGCGGAAGAGTTGTCGGCGACGCTGCAAATACCTGGGCCGCGCGGTGCGGCCACTGCAGCGCACGATGAGGGAACCCATGAAAACGTTGACGATCGCGGCCGCCCTGGCCGCTGCAACGCTGATCGCCGCGCCGGCGCAGGCCGGCGACAAGGACGGCAAGCTGCAGATCAAGCTGCTGGCCACCGGCGTGCTGCCCGACGGCAAGATCTCCAATGTCAATTCGATCGACCCGACGCTGGCCACCAACCCGGTCTTCGCCGCGCCGCAAAGCTATGCCAGCGACAATGTCGTGCCGACAATCGCGGTCGAATACTTCTTCACGCCGAATGTTTCCGTCGAGACGATCTGCTGCACCACCAAGCACCACGTCAACGGTGCGGGCTCGCTTGCCGGGACCAACCTGGTCAACGACGTGCTGATCATCCCGGCCACGCTGACGGTCAAGTATCACCTGCCGCTCGGCGCGATCAAACCCTACGTCGGTGCGGGTCCGGCGCTGTTCATCGTGCTCGATTCAAAGCCCGGCGCGACCGCCACGGCGCTGGGCGTGACCGAGGCAAAGCTGACCAGCAATGCCGGGGTCGCGGTTCAGGCCGGGGTCGATGTGGCACTGGGCGATTCGGGCTTCGGCCTCACCCTCGATGCCAAGAAGTACTGGGTGCCGACAACCGCCAAGTTCTATGCCGGAGCCACCGAAGTGCTCGAAAGCAAGCACAAGCTCGACCCGTGGGTGGTCAGCGGCGGCGTCAGCTACCGGTTCTGATCCTGGAGAGGGGAGCGCCGCCGGGGCCGGTCAGCCGGCCTCGGCGGTCAGCGCCTGGCGATCGACGATGGTGACCTCGCGGCGCGAGGGCAGGTCGATCGTGCCTTGCGCTTTGAGGCGGGTGAATTGACGGCTGACCGTCTCGATGGTCAGCCCCAGGACATCGGCGATCTGCTGGCGCGAAAAGGGCAGCGTAAAGCGTTGCAGCGTGATTTCGCGCGGCCCTTCACACCCGGAATCGGCCAGCCGCTCCGACATGTCGAGCAGGAAGCTGGCGACCTTCTCCCCCGCCGACTTGCGCCCGAGCAGCAGCATCCAGCGCCGCGTCCGGTCGAGTTCGGCCAGGGTGCGCTGCAACAGCTTGTGTTCCAGCCCTGGATGCTGGCGGGCGAAGGCATCGAAATCGCGGCGCGAGAATACGCAGACCCGGGCGTCGGTCAGCGCGGTGACGCCGTGCCCGGTGGTTGCGCCGAACGGCCGGCCGATGAAGTCCGAGGGATAGACCACCCCGACGATCTGCTCGCGTCCGTCCTCGGTCCCGGTCGACAGCTTGAGCACGCCTTCGATGACATTGGCCACCAGGACCGAATCGTCGCCTTCCCAGATCAGCGCCTCGCCCGACTTCATCGTGCGGCGGCGGCCGATCGCGCTCAGCACTTCCAGCTCGGCCGAATCGAGCGCAGAGCAGATTGCGCGGTTGCGCACGACACAGGTATCACAAGCGGTCACCGGATTGCCCTAGCACCGCTGCGAAGGTCGGGCAAACCGGTCGAACATTGCGGCCCTGGCCGCAGGTTGCCTTGAACGCGCCTTTTGGGCACACCGCGCCTGCGCCGGGAGAACCGATCGATGAGCCTGACCGATAAACGGGTGCTGATAGTGGGGGGAACCTCGGGCATTGGCGCGGCAGTGGCCCAGGCCGCCAGCGCCAATGGCGCGCACGTGACAACCGCGTCGCGGCGTCAGGTTGAACGCAGCGGCGCGCAGCATCTCGCGCTCGATATATCCGACGAGAGCCAGGTTGCTGCCGCCCTTGCCGGGCTGGCACCGTTCGATCACCTGGTCGTGTCGGCCGGCGGGGCCAGGCCGGCAGCCTTCCGCGGCCAGGGTACCGCAAACGCGGCCGCCGGGTTTGAGACCAAGTTCTGGGGGGCCTGGCGCGTCGCCGCGCTCGCCCCGCTGAGTGAGCAGGCCTCGATCACCTTCGTTTCAGGCGTCTTTGCCGAACGGCCCGCGGCCGGCCAGGTCGCGGCAAGCTGCGCCAATGCGGCGCTTGAGGCGCTGGCCCGGGCGCTCGCGGTCGAACTCGGGCCGATCCGGGTCAACGCGGTGTCGCCCGGACTGGTCGATACCCCGCTGTGGCATGCCATGCCGGAGGAACGGCGCAGCGCCTATTTCGCGGGCGCGGCGCAGAAATTGCCGGCGCGGCGGATCTGCTCGGCCGATGACGTGGCCGCGCTGGTGCTGACTTGTATGACCAACCCGGCGCTGACCGGGGCCGTGCTCAAGATCGACGGCGGCTACACCCTGGTGTGACAATCACTCCCAGTCGACCATGGTGAAGTCGCGCTTTTCCGACCCGCATTCGGGGCAGATCCACTCGTCCGGGACATCGGCCCAGCGCGTGCCGGGGGCGATCCCGTCCTCGGGCCAGCCTAGCGCCTCGTCATAGACATAGCCGCAGTTGAGGCATTTGAAGCGGCGGAACGGCTCAGCCATTGGCGCGGCTCATCGTCACCATCATCCGGTGAAACCCGTTGGTGAAGCACGAGGGTAGCCGCTCAAGCGCGCCGGTGATCGTCACGTCCATTTCGCGGCGGGCCATTTCCTCGATCAGTGTCGCCAGCTGCAGTTCGGCCAGCCGCGCGCCCAGGCAGCGGTGGATGCCATAGCCGAACGAGAGGTGGCGGCGCGAGTTGTCGCGTGTCGGATCCCAGTGCTCGGCATCGGCGAACACGGCTTCATCACGGTTGCCCGAATTGTACCACAGCACCACCTTGTCGCCCTTGCCGATGGTCTTGCCGCCGATCTCGACATCGCGGGTTGCGGTGCGGCGCATGTGCGCGATCGGGGTCTGCAAGCGGATGGTTTCGGTGGCCGCGGTCGCGGCCAGACCGGCCGGGTCGGCCTTGACCCGGGCCCAGTCGCCGGGGAACTTGTTGATCTGTTCGACCAGCCCGGACATCGAATTGCGGGTGGTGTCGTTGCCGCCGACCAGCAGCAGCGCGATCGCGCCGATGAAGCGCTGCTCGTCCATGTCGCCCATCGCGGTCGAATGCGCCATCATCGACAAGAGGTCGCCGCGTGGCGGTGCCGCCTTGCGCTCGTCGAACAGCTGCTTGAAGCGCGCCGCCATCGCGAAGACGTGGCTCTCGCGCTCCGCATTGAGCACCGGGTCGGGACCGATGTCGATCTTGGCCGCCCAGTCCGACCATTCGGGCAGCTTGTGCCGTTCCTCCCACGGGAAATCGAACAGCGTGGCGATCATCGCCGTGGTCAGCGGGATCGAGACCTGCTGGACCCAGTCGAATTCCTCGCCCACCGGGAGCGAATCGAGCACGTCGGCGGTGCGCTGGCGCAGCGGCCCGGTCAGCTTGGCGATCTCGCTCGGGGTCACCGCGGGGGCCACGGTCTTGCGCTTTTCGGCATGTTCGGGATCGTCCATGGCGATGAACATGCGCAGCTGCACGCCGGTATCGTGCATGTCGAAGATGACGATCCCGCCGTGTTCCCACGAGGACGAGAAGGTCTGCGGATCGGCCTCGACCGCGACGATGTCGTCATAGCGGGCGATCGACCAATAGGGTCCGAAAAAGCTGTCCGGGCAATAGCTTACCGGCTCTTCTGCGCGCAATCTCTCGAACTGGGGACGCCATGCGTTGTGTTCCCACAGATCGGCGCGCGAGACGTCGAGATCGCTGGCCGCAATTTTGGCTTGAGTCGCCATCGCATCCTCCATTGTATCTTTTACTGCAGGCTATCAGGCTATTGCGTAAAGTCCATACGTAAAATATTGCGCAGGCGTGACGGACTTGGCATGGGCCGAAAAAGGCGGGAAAAGAGGAGCGCAAAGATGAATGGCAGGGATCATGCTTGAACGCGACGGCAGCCATCTGTTCGGCGAAGAGCACCGCGCGTTTCGCGACTCGGTACGACGCTTCATCGCGCGGGAGTTTTCCCCCCGCCTGGACGATTTCGAAGAGGCGGGACTGGTCGCGCGCGATTTCTGGCTCAAGGCCGGCGCGGCCGGACTGCTCTGCCCGACGATGCCCGCGGCCTATGGCGGGCCGGAGCTCGACTTCACCTTCAACGCGATCCTCAACGAGGAGTTCACCTATGCGATGATGTCGGACAGCATCACCCTGCAGAGCGACATCACCATGCCCTACCTGCTGCGCTATGCCAGCGACGCGCTCAAGGAACGGTGGCTGCCGGGGCTGCTGAGCGGCGAGGTCATCGCGGCGATCGCGATGACCGAACCGGGCGCCGGATCGGACCTGCAGGCGGTGCGCACCAGTGCCCGGCGCGAGGGTGACGACTACGTCATCAACGGGGCCAAGACCTACATCACCAACGGCCAGAACGCCGACATCGTGCTGACGGTGTGCAAGACCGAACCCGAACTGGGGGCCAAGGGCACCTCGCTGATCCTGGTCGAGGCCGATCGCCCCGGCTTTGCCCGCGGGCGCAATCTCGACAAGGTCGGGCAATGGTCGGCCGATACCTCGGAACTGTTCTACAATGACGTCCGCGTGCCGGCGGGCAACGTCATCGGCGAGGTCAACCGCGGCTTCATCTACCTGGTCAGCGACCTGCCGCAGGAACGGCTGTCGATCTCGATCACCGCCCAGGCCGCGGCGCAGCGCGCCTTCGACGAGGCGGTGGCCTTCACCAGGGATCGCACCGCCTTCGGCCAGAAGGTGATCGATTTCCAGAACACCCGCTTCACCCTGGCCGACATCAAGGCCAAGCTGCAGGTCGGCTGGGCGCACCTCGACTGGGCGATCGCCCGCCACGTGCGCGGCGAGCTGACCGCGGACGAGGCCGCCGCCGCCAAATACTGGCACACCGAGATGCAGTGGCAGGCCTGCGACGCGGCACTGCAGCTCCACGGCGGGGCCGGGTACATGAACGAATATCCGATCGCCCGGGTGTGGCGCGATGCGCGGGTCCGGCGGATCTACGGCGGGACCAGCGAGATCATGAAGGAGCTGGTCGGGCGAAGCCTCTAGTCGGCTAGCCCGCCCGGCAGCGGCGCTGCGATGTCGCTGCCTTTCTTCGTCCGGTCGCCGATATTGCGCAGGAAGGTCTTCTGGCGGATGATCCCGAAGAATTCGAGCATCGCCGGCAGCGCGAACTCGAGCATTGCGGCGGCCTCGTCCTCGCCGATCCGCCCCTCGACCCGGTCGAGAAACAGCTGCGCTTCCTTGCCCGCGACATAGGCCGCGGCCTCGACGTAATAGTCGAGGATTTCGGGCGGAAAGCCGCGCTCCTCGTCGAACCCGGCGGCGCGCATCCGGCCCCAGATATTGACCAGTCCGGCATCGGTGATGGTCAGCATCACCCCTTGCGGCGTGTCGATCAGGTCGATGATCCCGATCCGGTCGAGCGCCTTGGCATCGATTTCGGCCTTGGGGGTGCGCTCGACCAGCGCGGCCAGCGACATCAGCCCCTGCTGCACCCCGACCCGCGATGCCACCAGTTCTTCGAGATGCGGAAAGGCCGATGCCCCCAGCACCCGGTCGGGCCGATGGCCGTTGAGCATGGCCTTGATCTGCGGCAGGGTCATCCCGCTTTCGCGTTGCAGCTTGCGCACCGCGCCGATCGCGCGGACGTGTTCCTCGCCGTAATCGGCGACGTTGCGTGCCGGGCGATCCGGCTCGGGCAGCAGACCCTCGCGGAAATAGACCCGGATGGTTTCGCGGTTGACCCCGGTCTTCGCTTCCAGTTCGCGCATTTTCATGTCGGTGTGCCCATAGGCCGGCGCTGTGCCATTGTCGCGCCCGGCCTGCAAATTTCCCCGATTGTCATCATTCGTTTTTGCGTATATAGATAACGCGAAAATCGCGCAATGAGCGAATTGGGCGAAGGGAGACGGACAATGGATTACGGCCGCTACTATCTGGGCGTTGCGCTGCAACTCGCGGTGATCGCCAGCTTCGTGGTCGGCGGGCCGTGGGTCTATGTCGGGATCGCCAGCCTGCCGCTGTTCGGGCTGATCGATTCGCTGCTGCCCAACGATTTCGCGGTTCGCCGGATCGGCAACAAGGCGCTGGCCGACGTGCCGGTGTGGCTGTGTTCGCTGCTGGGCCCGGTGATCTATCTGTTCGCCGCGCTGTGGGCCGCGCGCAACCCCGGTGCCAGCGGCTGGGAATATGCCGGGGTCATCGCCTCGACCGCCTGGCTCAGCGTCATCCCGCTGGTCCCCGCCTCGCACGAGCTGTACCACCAGCGCGGCAAGCTGCGGCGCTTTATCGGGCGCTACGTCCAGGTCTGCTACCTCGATTGCACGCGCGAGATCGCCCATGTCGTCGGGCACCATATCCACGTCGCGACCACGAAGGATGGCGATACCGCGCCGCGCGGCACCTCGCTTTATACCTTCACCCCCAAGGCAGTGCTGGTCAGCACCCGGGAATCATGGCGCTCGGAAAGCGACAACCTGGAAAAGCAGGGCAAGGGCCGCTGGAGCCTGGGCCACCGTATCTGGAAGGCGATCCTGGCGCAGATCATTTTCCAGTCGCTGGTCTTCGCCATCGGCGGCTGGACCGCGGTCGCGGTGGCGCTGACCGCCATGGTCGGCGCGCGGTTCTGGGTGGAGAGCTTCAACTACTTCCAGCACTATGGCCTGATCCGGCTCGATGGCGCGCCGATCGGCCGGCGCCACGTCTGGAACCATCTCAAGCCGCTGTCGCGCACCCTGGGGTTCGAGATCACCAACCACGCCGATCACCACACCAACAGCTTTGCCGCGTTCCACGAACTGAAGCCCGATACGCAGTGGATCCCGATGCCCAGCGTGTTCGTGTGCTTCTTTTCGGCGCTGGTCCCGCCGCTGTGGCACGGACTGGTGATCAAGCCCGCGCTCAAGCGCTGGGACAACGAACTGGCCACGCCGGAGGAACGCGCCCTCGCCCGCGAACAGAACCGCCGCGCCGGCTGGCCTGACTGGTTCGAAAGCAAGGGCGAAGGCGACACTGCCCAGCCGCTC
>JBJTLX010000174.1:0-19136 GCA_046063245.1 Novosphingobium sp. | reverse complement strand
ATCCTGGCGATCGTCGGTGCCGGCATTGCAGGTGCTGCCTTCTACCTTGGCGGAGAAGTCAGCAAGGGCATCACCGGCGCCGGCAACAAGATTTGCGCGGCACCTACAGCAGCGGTTCGTCGATCTGCTAATACCTCTGTTACCGGCTGTGGCGGGATGATCCCGCCACGGCCATTTTCTGATTTCGGGGGACTATCATGGGGCAGCGGAACATCATCGCGATTGCGCTGGCGGTATTCATCGGTCTGATCGCGGTCTACATGGCCAACATCTATTTCTCCGCGCGCGAGACGCAGCAGGAAAAGGCGGCCGAAGCGAACCGCATGGCGCGCATTGTCGTCGCTTCGCAGGAAATGGCGTTCGGCACCGCGCTGTCGCCGCAGAACGTGCGCTTCGCCAACTATCCCGCCAATTCGGTGCCGATGGGCGCCTTCACCTCGATCGAGGAAGCCACGCGCAACCGCGTCGCGCTGCGCCCGATCGTGGTGGGTGAACCGATCCTCGCCTCCAAGGTGTCAGGAACTGATGGCCGCGCGACCCTGTCCGCCAACCTCCCGCTGGGCCAGCTGGCCTTCGCCATTCCGGTCAACGACGTCTCCGGCGTCGGCGGCTTCGTCCGCCCCGGCGACATCGTCGACATCCTGCTGACTCGCGTCATTCCGGGCGAAGGCAACCAGTCGGGCGATCGCATGACCGACGTGCTGCTCGAAGCGGTGCCGGTGCTCGGGATCGACCAGGTTGCCGATGAAAAGAACACCCAGCCCGCGGTCGGCAAGACCGCCACCGTGCAGGTCGACACCTTCGGCGCGCAGAAGCTGGCCCTGGCGATGCAGTCGGGCACGATGAGCCTGGCGCTGCGCAACGTCGCCGACCAGGTTACCGGGGCGCGCAAGACCGTGACCCGCAACGATCTGGGCGGACGCTTCTTCATGCCCGCGCGTGGCAGCCGCCCGGTCAACGTCAACAATCCCGGCACGGCATCGGCTCTGGCCATGGCCGGCGCAGCCCGCCGCCTGGCGGCCCCGTCGGGCCCCGCCATGGCCCCGCCGCGGCCGGCCGGCCCCAGTATGACCGTCGTGCGCGGAACGCGCGCTACGCAGGAGGAGTTCATCCGTGGCTACTGATCGCAGCACGTGGCGCGCCGCACTGGGTGCCGCCGCCCTCCTCGCCGGATCGGCGCTGACCGCCGCCGTGGCCCTGCCGGGCGCGGCCCAGGCCGGCCCCTCGATCCACGCCGGAACACTCGAAGTCCCGCTCAACAAGAGCGAAGTGCTCAACGCCGACCGTCCGATCGCCAAGGCGATGATCGGCAACGACAAGATCGCCGACATCCTGCCGATCTCGGATCGTTCGATCTATGTCCTGGGCAAGACCATGGGGACCACCAGCCTGACGCTGTACGACGCCTCGGGCCGGGTCATCTCGGTGATGGACGTGGCCGTTGGCCCCGATGTCGAAACCCTGCGCAAACAGATCGCCGACCTGGTTCCGGGCGAGGCGATCGAGGCCAAGATCTCCAACGAATCGGTGGTGCTGACCGGGATGGTCAACAACCCCGGCGCGGTCGACCACGCGGTCCAGCTGGCCAGGTCCTTCGCCGGTGACAAGGTCATCAACCTGATCTCGGTCGGGTCGAGCCAGCAGGTCATGCTCGAGGTCAAGTTCGCCGAAGTCAGCCGCAGCGTCGGCAAGGAAATCGGCGTCGGCCTGGGCGCGGCCGACAGTGTCGGCAAGTTCACCGGGGTGATCGGCAAGGGCGCCAGCTCGACCGCCGGGGCCCTCGCCACCGCGCCGCTCCAGCTCAGCACGCTGAGCGACCAGTTCGGCATCTTCCGCAACAATTTCACCATTGGCGGGGTCGGCCTGACCGCGATCATCAACGGGCTTGAAAGCAAGGGCATGGCCAAGACCCTGGCCCAGCCTTCGCTGATGGCGCTGTCGGGCGAAAAGGCCTCGTTCCTGGCCGGGGGCGAGTTCCCCGTGCCGGTCGCCCAGTCGAGCGGCGGCGGCGGTGCCGGCGGGGCCCAGGCGATCACGGTCGAGTTCAAGCAGTTCGGGGTCAGCCTGGGCTTCACCCCGACCGTGCTGGGCGACAAGACCATCAACCTGATCGTCGAACCCGAAGTCAGCGCGATCGATCCCAGCGCCTCGTTCTCGGTCGGCAACATCACTGTGCCGGGGCTGCGCACCCGCCGCGCCAGCACCACGCTGGAACTGCGCGACGGCGAGAGTTTCGCCATCGCCGGGCTGCTCAGCCGCGATTTCCAGACCACGGTCGACCAGGTCCCGCTGCTTGGCTCGATCCCGATCCTGGGCGCGCTGTTCCGCTCGACCAATTTCAAGCGCGGCGAGACCGAGCTGCTGATCGTCGTGACCCCGCATCTGGTTGCGCCGATCCGGGCCGATCAGGTCCGCCTGCCTACCGACCTGGTGCGCGACCCGGACGAGGCCGAGACCTTCCTGATGGGCAACGCCTATCACCCCCAGGCCTTGCCCCCGGCCGGGCCGAGCAACCTCGACGCGGGCGGCACTCCGGCCGCGAAGCCTGCACCGGAAGTCCAGGCCAAGGAATTGCCCGCGACGCCGCAGGCACCCGGCACCCCGCCCACCAAGGAGAGCGACTATGCGTACTAGGATGACCCTTTTCGCGCTCTCTGCCGCGGCCATGGCCCTGGCCGGCTGCGCCACCGATGGTGCCGGCATGAAGATGGCCGATAACTGGGGTGAAGCCAACCGCCAGACCATGGCGGCGCAGATCATCGATCCCGATCCGCAATACGACACCGCCTTGCCCGCGACCAGCGGCGACAAGGTCGCCAAGTCGGTCGATCGCTACAACAAGGATCAGGTCAAGAGGCCCGAGAAGGTCCGCACGACCAATGTCGGCAGCGGCGGCGGTACCGGCGGGACCTGAGGACAAGCGAGTTGGAGCCATGGCAAGGAAGCGCATCACATCGTTCCTGACCGACCAACGCGGCGCGGTTGCCGCAACCTATGCCCTGGCCCTGTCCGGGCTGGTGATCATCGGCGGCGTCGGGTTCGATTACGGGCGCATGATGGCGATGGATTCCGAGCTGCAGAACGGCGCCGATCAGGCCGCGCTGGCCGGGGCGACCCAGCTTGACGGCAAGTCGGGCGCCTGCGGGCGCGCCGAGAATGCCGCCGCCAATCTGGTCACCAACACCACGCGCCTGGCCACCAGCTCGCATTCGATCACCCTGACCCTGCCGGGAAATGCGACAAACGACACCACCTGCGTCAGCACCGCCACGATCAAGTTCTGGAAGGACAAGGACAAGAAGGACGCGGCGACCAGTACCGCCAACGCCCGGTTCATCGAGCTGGACGTCGACGAACGGTCGGCGCGCTTTGCCTTCACCCCGCTGACCGGCCTGCTCTATGGCACGCTGCACGCCGGCGCGATGGCCGGGCTCGGTTCGTCGGTGTGCAAGGTGCCGCCGGTGTTCATGTGCAATCCGGCCGAAGAAAAGACGGTCGGCGCGGACTTCGACACGCCGAGTCTGGTCGGCGCGGGGATCAAGCTGCTGGCCGGATCGGCCACGGTGCCCGGCAACTTCGGCTTCCTCGATGCCAACGGCGGCAACGCGACCAGCGATCTGGCTAAGCAGATCGGTTATGACAGCGTGCCGGGCGACTGCGCGCAGATCGATCAGGTCGGGCTCAATCCCGGGCAGAAGGAAGTGGTCTTCAACGCCTTCAACACCCGCTTCGACATCGATACCAACGGCGCCAACACCTGCCCCGGCAGCGGCACCTGCAGCGCCGCGCGCAATTCGCGCAAGGATCTGGTCCGCGACAAGAAGTGCGACACCGGGCCCCAGGGCTGGCAGGAACCGTCCACGCCCTATCGGCCCAGCACGGCGGCGCCGATCACCAGCAATTACCCTCCGACGATGGGCTTCCCGCGCGACATGTGCCATGCAGTCAGCTTCGACGGGACCTGCACCTACGACACCGTGACCCCATCGGTGGTTGGCGACAAGGCGTGGGACCGCGATGCCTATTTCAAGGTCAACCATGGCTATGCGACAGCCTCCGACTGGCAGACAGCGACCGGACTGTCGGCCACAGCGACGCGCTATCAGGTGTACAAGTGGGAGCTTGCCGATCCGGCGACGCGCATGGGTCCTCAGAACGACGGTTCGAACAAGGCCTATGCGCAACCGATCTGCCGCACCGCCGCATCCGCGACCGCGCCGGATCGCCGGGTCTTCACCATGGCGGTGGTCAACTGCAAGAGCCAGGCGACCAAGATCACCGGCAACAAGCCGGTCGAGATCCTCAAATGGGTCGACGTGTTCCTGGTCGAGCCGGCGTACAACCGCGGCAACGGTGCCAACAAGCGCACCACCGACGATCAGGTCTATGTCGAAGTGATCGGCGAATCGCGGCTGGGCGGCGGCGGCGTTTCGGCCCAGCTGATCCGGCGCGACGTGCCGTACCTGGTGCATTGACGATGGGCCGGCTCACCCTCTTTGCACGCGATCAGCAGGGTGCCGCAGCGGTCGAGCTGGCGCTGGTGCTGCCGCTGCTGCTGGCCCTGACCTTCATCATGTTCGACGCGGCGAACTATGCCTGGAGCGAGCACAAGGTGGTGATGGGCGTGCGCGACGCGGCGCGCTATGCCGGGCGTCAGGATTTCAGCAAGTACACCTGTCCCTCGACGATCGACAACACCGTGCTCACCCCGATCAAGAACCTGGCGCGGACCGGGCAACTGTCGGGCGGCGATGCCAAGGTCGCCGGCTGGGTCGATGGCGACGTGACCGTCGCGCTGAACTGCACCGCCGGCACCGGCGGGCTTTACGGCGTGGTTGGCAACAACGCCCCCCGGGTGACCGTTTCGACCAAGTTGACCTATACCTCGCTGTTCAGCGCCTTCGGCCTGCGCATCGTGTCGCTCAAGATCGGCGCCTCTGCCGAAAGCCCGGTGATGGGCATATGAGGAACCTTCGTACCTTCCTGCGCGACCAAGAAGCGGCAAGCGCGGCGGAATATGCCCTGGTTCTGCCGCTGGTCGTGGCGTTCCTGTTCGGCATCATCGATGTCGGCCGGTTCGCCTGGGAGCTTAACGAACTGGGCAAGGCGGTGCAGGTCGGCGCGCGCTGGGCGGTGGTCACCGACACCATCCCCGATGGCCTGCGCACCTACAGCTTCGCCACCTCGGGATCGATTCCGCAAGGGACGACCGTGCCGGCCGGTTCGTTTCCGGGCATTGTCTGCACCGGCACGTCGAGCGCTGCAACCTGCACCTGGAAGGGCGGCGGGGCAGCGCCCAGCGGTTTTACCCTGACCCAGAGCGCAACCAACAAGCCGTTCCAGAAGCTGGTGGAACGGATGAAGCAGATCGATCCCGACATCGACTATGCCAATGTCACGGTCGATTACGACTGGTCGGGGATCGGCTTTTCCGGCGATCCCAACGGCCCAGATCTCGCTCCGCTGACCAAGGTGACGATCCAGAACATGCAGTTCAAGCCGATGACCACGTTTCTTTTCAGAACGAACATCAACCTTCCCGCTATCTCCTATTCGCTGCCGATGGAGGACGGCAGCGGGTCTGAGTCGAGTTAAGGATACCCCATGAGTACCCACGAACATGTGCAATTCAGCCTAAAGGAATCGGACGTGCTTGTCTGCGCGAATGTCTTGATCGTGGCATCGCCCAAGCATGCCGAGGCGGTCGACTGGAGCGAAAGCAGCGATGCCCTGCCCGGGCTGGTCGTCCTGCCCTGCGAGAACACCGCCGAAGTGCCGCTGGCGGCGGCCTCTGCCGCTTCGCTGATCGTGCTGGAGATCGATCCGCACAACCGCCGCTCGATGGACCGGCTGGGCGAACTGAAGCGCAACCTGCCCCATGTGCCGGTGGTCGCCGCGCTGCCCGATGCCTCGGTCGCGCTGGTCCGCATGCTGGTCCGCGAAGGGGTCGACGATGTCGTCTCGGTGCCCTTCAAGTTCGAGGAACTGCTGGAAACCGCCGCCGATGTCCTGGCACAGAAGCGCAGCAAGCGGCACGGCGATGTCCGTCTGGCCCCGCTGTTCGCGGTGGTCCGCTCGATCGGCGGCTGCGGCGCGACCTCGATCGCGACGCACCTGGCCAGCGCGCTGGGCGAAAGCGATACCAGCGGCCGCGGCGTGGCGATCGTCGATCTCGATCTGCAATTCGGCGCGGTCGCCGATTATCTGGCGGCGGACGGCCGCGGCTCGATCGCCGACCTGCTCGGCGCGAACGAGCGGCTGGACGAGGAACTGCTGCGCTCGGTGGCGCGGCCCTGTGCCGACAATGTCAGCGTCTTTGCCGCCCCCGATGCGATCACCCCGCTGGAATCGGTCGAAACCGACCGCCTGCTCCACATGCTCGACCTGATCCGCCAGCACTATGCCTATGTCGTGCTCGACCTGCCGGCCAACTGGACCAGCTGGTCGCTGTCGGCGCTGACCGCGGCCAGCTCGGTGCTGATGGTGGTCGAACTGTCGGTCGCCAGCCTGCGCCAGGCGCGGCGCCGGCTCGACCTGTTTTCCTCGGTCGGGATCGAGGGCGACGAGGTCCAGCTGATCGTCAACCGCGTCGAACGCCGCCTGTTCAAGACGATCGACGTCGGCGATGCCGAACAGACGCTGGGCCGCCCGGTGCTGGGCAGCGTCACGCTGGAAGATCCCCTGCTCAGCACGGCGCAGGATCAGGGCATGACGGTTCACCAGCTGAACCGTAAATCGAAGTTCCAGAGCGATGTCCGCGCCTTGTCGGCCACGCTGGCCGCGCGCTTCCCGGCGGGAGGCCCGGCATGAGCATCTGGCAGGTCAAGCGCGCGCCCACGCACGGCGACGAAGCCATACCCGTCGCCAGCACGGCGCCGGTCGATGTGGCGGCAGTCCAGCACGGCGGCGAAGGCTCGCGCCTGCTTGATCTGAAAGTGCGGGTCCACCGCCAGCTGCTCGAAAAGATCAACCTCAGCGCGCTCGACAAGATGCCGCGCGACCGCATCGAGGTCGAGATCAGCCAGGTCGTCGGCGAACTGCTCGAGGCCGACGGCGAAGTGCTCAACAAGGCCGAGCGGACCCGGCTGGTCGAGAACGTCCTCGACGAACTGCTCGGGCTCGGCCCGCTCGAGCCGCTGCTCCAGGACGAGACGATCAACGACATCCTGGTCAATGGCTGCGATACCGTCTTTGTCGAACGCAACGGCATGCTCGAACGCGTCGCGACGCGCTTTCAGGACGAGAAGCACCTGCTGCGGATCATCCAGAAGATCGTCAGCGCGGTCGGCCGCCGGGTCGATGAAAGTTCGCCCTTCGTCGACGCGCGTCTGGCCGACGGCAGCCGCGTCAACGCCATCGTCGCGCCTTTGGCGATCGACGGATCGCTGCTCTCGATCCGCAAGTTTTCCAAGAAGCCGATCTCGATGCAGAAGATGATCGAGTTCGGATCGATGCCGGCCCAGGTCGCGCCGATCCTGCAGGCGATCGTCAAGGCCCGGCTCAACATCATCATTTCGGGCGGCACCGGATCGGGCAAGACCACGCTGCTCAACGCGCTGTCGAGCTATATCGACGAGCGTGAGCGGATCGTCACGATCGAGGATTCGGCCGAACTCCAGCTGCAGCAGGAACACACCGCCCGGCTCGAAACCCGCCCGCCCAACATCGAGGGCCGCGGCGAGGTGACCCAGCGCGATCTGGTCAAGAACGCGCTGCGCATGCGGCCTGACCGGATCATCCTGGGCGAATGCCGTTCGGGCGAAGCCTTCGACATGCTCCAGGCGATGAACACCGGCCACGACGGGTCGATGACCACGGTTCACGCCAATAGCCCGCGCGACGCGATGAGCCGTATCGAACAGATGATCGGCATGTCGGGGATCGACGTCTCGCCGCGCTCGGCCCGCGCCCAGATCGCCACCGCGATCAACGTGGTGGTCCAGATCGGCCGCCTCAGCGACGGCAAGCGCAAGATGCTGAGCCTGTCGGAACTGACCGGGATGGAAGGCGAGACCATCACCATGCAGGAAATCTGGCGCTTCAAGATGACCGGGCGCGACGCCGACGGCAACGTGCTGGGCCAGTTCGAAGCGACCGGGATCCGGCCCAAGTTCATGGCCACGCTGGAGGCCCACGGCATCAACCTTGAACCGGCGCTATTCCGGCCCGGCGCGAAGCTCGGCGGATGACGGGGCTGTTCATCAGGCTGTTCGTCCTCGTCGCGGTGTTCGCGTCGATCTTTCTGCTGTCGCAGTTTTTCCTGACCTTCGTGCTGGGGCGCCGGGCGGAAACCCGCGCGATCAACCGCCGCCTGCAGCTGCTGCGTTCGGGGCTGAGCACCGAGCAGGTCTCGTCGATCATGCGCAAGGACCTGATCGAGCGCCCGGGCGAGGATGCCGGGCTGTTCGAACGGTCCTATTACCGCTTCCAGCGCCTCGTCCGGATGGCCGCGATCCACGCCGAGCCGCGCACCGTGCTGGGCATGTGCATCGTGGTCTTTGCCGCGCTGGTCAGCCTGATCCTGTTCCTGACCTGGTCTTCGCGGCTGACGATCACCTCGGGCGTGGTCGAACTGGTTGTCGCGGTAGCGGGGGCGATCGCCTTCGGGCTGCCGCTGATGATCCTCAGCCGCATCGCCGAAAAGCGCCGCAAGCGGATGGAGGAGCAGTTTCCCGTCGCGCTCGACATCTTCGTGCGCGCGCTGCGCGCCGGCCACCCGGTCGCATCGGCGATCAGCCTCCTGACCAACGAGATGGAAGATCCCCTCGGCAGCGAAATGGGCCTGGTCGCGGATGAAGTGTCCTATGGCGCCAATCTGACCGAGGCGCTGGGCGCACTGGCCGAGCGCTGGGATCTCGACGATATCCGGATGTTCGTCGTCTCGCTGTCGCTGCAAAGCGAAACCGGCGGCAACCTCGCCGAAATCCTCGGCAACCTCTCGACCGTGATCCGCGAACGCGCGTCGATGTACATGAAGGTCCGCGCGCTCAGCTCGGAAGGGCGGATGAGCGGGTGGATGCTGACCGTGCTGCCGGTGCTGACCTTCATTTCGATGTTCATGGTCAGCCCGCAATTCTACATCGACGTCGCCGCCGATCCGATCTTCATCTACGGCTTCGGCATCCTGTTCGTGATGTATTTCATCGGGGTCTATATCATTCGCCGCCTCGTCGATCTGAAGGTGTGATGGCATGCTCGATCTGATTGCCTCGACCCCGGCCATCCGCATCTCGGTGCTGCTCGCGCTGTTTGCGCTGGTCGTGCTGGGCATCTGGTCCCTGGCCAGCCTTGCCACCAAGCGGATGACGGTGCGCGGCGAACTGCGCGAGATCTATGGCAGCGGCACTCACACCGCGACGAGCGAATCGCTCACCGCGCGCAACGATTCGGCGTGGATCCGGCTGGTCGACCGGATCGAAAAGGCCGGGCTCGACCTGTCCGATTCCAAGGGCGATGCGCTGCGCGAACGGTTGCGCGCGGCCGGCTACACCTCACCGGCAGCGCCCCGGCTCTATACCCTGCTGCGGCTGGTGCTGGTCATCGCCTTGCCGACCCTGCTGGTCGTGTTCTCGCTGTGGAGCGGGAGCGAGCTTTCCTATGTCCGGCTTTACATCTTCGGCTCGATCTTCGCTGCGTTTGGCCTGTTCATGCCGGCACTGTTCGTCCGCGCCAAGGCTGACCGGCGGCGCGAGGAAGTGATCAACGGCTTTCCCGACTGCCTCGACCTGATGCTGGTCTGCGTCGAGGCGGGCCTGGGTCTCGAATCCGCGCTCGACCGGGTGTCGAAGGAAATGATCATGAGCCACCCGCTGGTTTCGTCGATGCTGGCCACCGCCACGCTGCGCCTGCGCGCCGGGGCCAGCCGCGAGGAAGCGCTGCGCCGCCTGGCCGACGACGCCGGGGTCGACGAAATCCGCTCGTTCGCCACACTGCTGATCCAGTCGGACAAGCTGGGCACCTCGATCTCGACCACCCTGCGCGTCTATGCCGCCGAAATGCGCGAACGGCGGCGCATGCGGGCCGAGGAGAAGGCCCACCGCCTGCCCGTGCTGATCTCGATCCCGCTGGTTTGCTTCATGCTGCCGGTGATGATCGGAACCCTGATGTTGCCCGCCTCGGTCCGTGTGGTGCGGCTGCTGATTCCTGCCCTGAATGGAGGATAAGATGACTGTCCGCTTCTCAACCTGCGCGCTCCTTGCCGCCGCCGCGCTGACCCTGCCGGGGTGCAGCGCCCTGTTCGGGACCAACAAGCTGGCCAGCCAGACCGCAAGCCCGTCGGAGCATGCGGCGCAGGCCGCCCCCGCCGCGGTCGCGGCCTTCACCGACGCCGGCCGCGCCGCGCTCGACAAGGGCAGCACCGGGCTCGCGATCGAAGCCTTCCGCCGCGCGGTGACCAGCGGTGAAGCGCCCGCCCCGGCGTTCAACGGGCTCGGCGTTGCCTATGCCCGGGTCGGCCGCTTCGACCTCGCCCAGCGCTATTTCGAGCGCGCCGCGCAGATCGATCCCGCCAATGGCCGCTATCAGGCCAACCTGGCCCGGCTGATGCGCTCGCCGCTGTTCGCCCGGCGCCACGAAGCGGACGAAACCCGCGCGCTGATGGCCCAGGCCGAGCAGCAGCAGGCCGCAGCCCGCACCCGCCAGGCCGCCGCGCCGGGGCAGTTGCAGCGCCTGGGCGCCAACCAGTTCTTCATCCAGACCGCCGCCCCCGCGGCGGCAAGCAAGGGCCCGGTCCGCACCGCGATGGTGATCGCACGCAACAAGACGGCGCCCGCGGTCAAGGTCCAGTCGGTTGAGGCGGCGTTCGATGCTTCGGTCGGCAAGCCGGCCACAGCCCCGGCGGCAGCAGATCCGGACAAGGCGACGCCGCGTACCGTCATGTTCACGTCAATTCCGACCGCACGGCCATAATGCGAGGTCACAGAGGGCCCACCCTCGGGACGCCTTTGCCATGAGTGTCGTCGAAGTTTTCTTCGGCGGCACTCTGGCATTGGTCTGCATTGCCGCGATGGCATCGGATGCGCGGCGCCGCGTCATCCCCAATTCGCTCTGCGCCGTCCTGCTGCTGGCGGGGCTGGGCTTCGGCTATTACACGGCCGGTCTTGGCGGCCTTGGCTGGCATGCCGCGCATGCCGGGGCGGCGCTGCTGATCGGCATGGCGCTGTTCGCGGTGCGCTGGCTGGGCGGGGGCGACGGCAAGTTCTATGCCGCCTGCGCCGCGTGGTTTCCGCTGCAACAGGCGCTGGCGCTGGCTGCGATGATCTGCCTTGCCGGGCTGGTCTTCGTCCTGGCCTGGACCGTGGGACGCAGGTTTCAGGGCAAGCCGACCTTCACGCTGCGCAAGGGCCAGGCGACCTATCTGCCCTTTGGCCTGGCGATCGGCCTGGGCACCATCGCAACCTACGCGCTGCGCTTCTGATCGGCTGCGCCGGACCGCGGCGCTTTCCCGAATTGGTTTCGTGTGCAACCAGTGCTAGGCCTTTGGCGTACCGACCACGCCAAGGAGCGACCCTTTGCCTGCCATGCCCGATCGCACCGCCCTGCGCCGCGCCTATCGCATGGAGGAAGAGGCCTGCATTGCCGAACGCCTGATCCAGGCGGCACCCGCCCAGGCCGTCCACACCGAGGCGAGCGCGATCGCAGCGCGGCTGGTCGAAGGTGCACGGGCGCGCAAGGCCAGCGGGCTCGACGCCTTCCTGCAGACCTATGGCCTTGGCACCGACGAAGGCATTGCCCTGATGTGCCTGGCCGAAGCGCTGCTGCGCGTGCCCGATGCTGCCACCGCCGACGCGCTGATCCACGACAAGCTGGCGGGGATCGACTGGGGCGATCACCTGGGGGAAAGCGGATCGACCTTCGTCAACGCCGCGACATTTTCGCTGATGCTGACCGGCCAGGTGCTCGACCAGCGGCGCGAGGCGGCAGGCGGGCTCGGCGCCTCGCTCAAGCGCGCGGTCGGCCGGCTGGGCGAGCCGGTGATCCGCCAGGCGACCTTGCAGGCGATGAAGATCCTGGGCGGGCAGTTCGTCTTCGGGCGGACCATCGATGAGGCGCTGGAGCGCGCCGCGCCCGAACGCAAACTGGGCCTGACCCACAGCTTCGACATGCTGGGCGAAGCGGCAATGACCTTCGCCGATGCCGAACGCTATCGCCAGTCCTACGCCAAGGCGCTCGAGCGGATCGCCCAGGAAGCGGGCGCGGGCGTGGTCGGCTCACCGGGGATCTCGGTCAAGCTGTCGGCGCTCTATCCGCGCTACGACTTCCATCATGCCGAGGCGGCGACCGCGGCGCTGGTGCCGATGCTCAAGGCCCTGGCGCTCAAGGCGCGCGACGCCGACGTCCATTTCACCATCGATGCCGAAGAGGCCGAACGGCTCGAACTGTCGCTGGACATTATCGCGGCGCTGGTTGCCGACGAGGATCTGTTCGCCGGCGGCTGGCAGGGCTTCGGGCTGGCGCTGCAGGCCTATTCCAAGCGCGCCGTTCCCTTGGTCGACTGGGTCGCCGCGCTTGCCCGCCGCCATGGCCGGCGGATCATGGTCCGGCTGGTCAAGGGCGCCTATTGGGACAGCGAAATCAAGCTCAGCCAGGTCGGCGGGCACGGCGACTATCCGGTGTTCACCCGCAAGGTCGCGACTGACGTCTCCTACCTTGCCTGCGCCGCGAAAATGCTTGCCGCGCCTGACGCGATCTATCCCGCCTTCGCCACCCACAACGCCTATACCATCGGCGCGATCAAGGCGCTGGCGGGCGGCGCGCAGATCGAATTCCAGCGGCTCCACGGCATGGGCGAGGATGTCTATGCCGAACTGGCACGGTACGAGGCCGACCACGGCCAGCCGCGCACCCCGGTGCGGATCTATGCCCCGGTCGGCGGGCACAAGGAGCTGCTCGCCTACTTGGTCCGCCGCCTGCTGGAAAACGGCGCCAATTCCAGCTTCGTCAACCGCATGGCCGACGCCGAAGTGCCGGTTGCCGAACTGGTCGGCGATCCGGTGGCAGAGCTGGCTGCGCTTGCCCCGCGGCGCAACCCGGCAATCCCGCTGCCGCGCGCGATCTTCCCGGGCCGGGTCAACAGCACCGGGGTCGACCTGGCCGACCCGCTGGTGCGCGAACCCTTGCTGACGGTGCTGGGAGAACTGGCCAAGGTCGATAGCTGGACGGCCGGGCCGACAACGCTGGTCACCGCAACTTCACCGATGCATCAGGTTCGTTCGCCGCAAGACAGCGCCCTCATCGGTGAATGCCGCGACGCCGCCCTGGCCGACGTCGATGTCGCTGTGGCTGCCGCTGTCGCCGCCCAGCCGGCCTGGGATGCGCTTGGCGGGGCCGCGCGCGCCGACCTGCTCGATCGCGTCGCCGACCTCTATGAAGACAACCGCGACCTGTTCCTCTCGGTCTGTCAGCGCGAGGCCGGCAAGACCCTGACCGATGCCATGCTCGAACTGCGCGAGGCGGTCGATTTCCTGCGCTATTACGCCGCCGAGGCGCGCCGCCTGTTCACGCCCGAGGGCGCGGCGCTGCCCGGCCCGACCGGTGAGAGCAACCGCCTGACCCTGCACGGGCGCGGGGCGTTCGTGGCGATCAGCCCGTGGAACTTCCCGCTGGCGATCTTCACCGGGCTGGTCGCCGGGCCGCTGGCCGCGGGCAACACCGTGCTGGCCAAGCCGGCCGAGCAGACCCCCTTGATCGCCGGTTATGCCATCGACCTGTTCCACCAGGCCGGGGTACCGCGCGATGTCGTCCAGTTCGTGCCGGGCGATGGCACGGTCGGGGCGATGCTGACCGGCGATCCGCGCATTGCCGGGGTCGCCTTCACCGGATCGACCGACACCGCCCGCGCAATCAACCGCGCGCTGGCCGGGCGCGACGGGCCGCTGGCGCAGTTCGTTGCCGAAACCGGCGGGCAGAACGCGATGATCGTCGACAGTTCGGCCTTGCCCGAACAGGTCACCCGCGATGTCGTCGCGAGCGCCTTCCAGAGCGCGGGCCAGCGCTGCTCGGCGCTGCGCGTGCTCTATCTGCAGGACGACATCGCCGACGATATGCTGGCGATGATCCGCGGCGCGTTCGACGCGCTGGTGATCGGCGATCCGGCCGATCTGGCCACCGATGTCGGCCCGGTGATCGATGGGGAGGCCAAGGCCGCACTCGACAGCCATATCGCCGCGATGCAGCAGGCCGGATGCCGGGTGTGGCAGCGCGACTTGCCCGAGAGCAGCACCAAGGGCACCTTCGTCGCCCCGGCGATCATCGAAATCGGCAGCATCGCCGATCTGGCGCGCGAGAATTTCGGCCCGGTGCTCCATGTCGCCCGGTTCAGGGCCGATGACCTCGACGCGGTTGTCGATGCGATCAATGCCACCGGCTTCGGCCTGACCCTGGGCCTGCACAGCCGGATCGACGCCACCCGTCGCCGGGTCCAGGAACGCGCCCGGGTCGGCAACTTCTACGTCAACCGCAACCAGATCGGTGCGGTTGTCGGCAGCCAGCCGTTCGGCGGCGAAGGCCTGTCCGGCACCGGGCCCAAGGCCGGCGGCCCGCATTATGTCGCGCGCTTCGCGACCGAACGGGTAACCTGCATCGACACCACCGCAGCCGGCGGCAATGCCAGCCTGATGGCGGGGAACGCGGACTGATCGCAATGCGCCCTTGCCCTTCTTAATCGCGCGGTTAAACTGACCGCCGAGGAGAGCTGCATGGATCAGGCTACATACGACCGGCTGTTGGCCAAGGCCCAGCGCACGCGCGACCTGTTCACCTTCGACGATTTCCTGACCCATTGGGCCAAGGACCGGCCCGATCGCATCGCCATCGAGGGCGACGATTTCACCCTGACCTATGCCGAGCTGGAGGAGGCGACGACGCGGGTCATCCACGCCCTGCACGGCATGGGCGTGGCCAAGGGTGACCGGATCGCCTGGTTCGGCAAGAACAGCGCGACCTATTTCACCCTGTTCTATGGCGCGGCGCGCGCCGGGATTGTCATGGTCCCGATCGGCTGGCGCCTGGCCGAGCCCGAGGCCGCCTTCATCATCGACAATGCCGAGGCCAAGGTGCTGTTCCTTGGCGACGGGTTCGAGGCCTGCGTGCAAACCCTGGGCAAGCGCCCGGGCCTCAGCCATTGCGTGACTGCCGAGCAGGCGCGGGACTTCATCATGACCGGCCCGCGCGGTGCCTTCACCGCCTCGGGTCCGGACGAAGCGATCCTGCAGCTCTACACCTCGGGCACAACCGGCAATCCCAAGGGTGCGGTGCTGTCCAACCGCAACCTGTTCGGGCTGCGCAAGGCCGGGATGGACGCGCCGCCGCCCCACTCGCTGTGGGACGAGGACGAAGCGGTGCTGGTCGCCATGCCCTGTGCCCACATCGGCGGGACCGGGCTGGGCATTGTCGCGCTCGCCGCCGGACTCCCCGGCGTGGTGCTGACCGAATTCGATCCGGTGCGGGTGTTCGACGCGGTCGAGAACCGCGGCGTGACCCGCTTCTTCATCGTCCCCGCGGCGCTGCAGATGCTGCTCAACCACCCCGATTGCGCCAAGACCGATTTCAGCCGGATCAAGTACATCATGTACGGGGCGAGCCCGATCCCGCTGGAACTGCTGCGCCAGTGCATCGCGATGTTCGGGGCGGAATTCGTCCAGAATTACGGCATGACCGAAACCACCGGGACGATCTGCGTGCTCCCGCCGGAGGACCACACGGCCGAGGGCAATCCGCGGATGCGTTCCGCCGGCAAGCCGCTCCCGGGGGTCGAGCTGATCATCCGCGGCCCTGACGGCAAGGAGGTGCCGACCGGCGAAATCGGCGAGATCGTCACCCGCTCGTCCTCCAACATGCTCGGTTACTGGAAGCTACCCGAGGCAACCGCCAGCACGATGGATGCGGGCGGCTGGGTGGCCACCGGCGATGTCGGCTACAAGGACGCCGACGGCTATGTCTATATGTACGACCGGGCCAAGGACATGATCATCACTGGCGGCGAGAACGTCTATCCGGCCGAGGTCGAAAGCGGGATCTACGGCCATCCCGACGTGCTCGAAGTCGCGGTGATCGGCGTGCCCGATGCCAAGTGGGGCGAAGCGGTCAAGGCGGTCTGTGTCGCCAAGCCGGGGTGCAGCATCGACGCGGATTCGATCATCGCCTGGGCGCGCGAACGGCTGGCCGGATTCAAGGTGCCCAAAAGCGTCGACGTGATCGATGCCCTGCCCCGCAATCCCAGCGGCAAGATCCTGCGCCGGGCCTTGCGCGAGCCCTATTGGGAGGGGCGTGAGCGTAACATCAACTGAACTTGAGCTTTCGCGTTTCGCGCCGGATTCGCGTCAGTTGCGCGGGCGCGGGATGCATTGTTCGGGCGCGACACCCTTGAACCAGTCGCAGCCGTAGAGCACGATTTCGGTCCCCGCGGGATCGCGCGAATAGCTGAATTGCTGCGCAGCACGCGCTGCAGCAGGGATCGGGAAAGTCGCCGGAATCGCCGCAGCATCGCTCCACCCCAGGACGCGGCAGGTGGCGGTGGCGCCGCACAGCTTGCGCGCATTGGCGAGGGCCTGCGCCGTATCGCGGCTGCCGATCAGCAGGAAGTTGCCGCGCCCACTGACATCGCGGACCTTGACCTCGCCCCCGCTGACCTTGGGGGTATCGGGCGGCAAGGGTGCGAAGCTGGCCATGGGCGCCGCCGATGCCGCCGGTTCGCCCGGCTCAAGCGCGGTCATGTCGGGCTCGCCCCCGCGATAGGCGATCCGCATCGCCCCCGGCGTGCCCCAGTAGCCCGGCCAGCGATAGAACAGGTGCGTCTCGACCTGCGCCAGCTTGACCAGGCGCGGGCTCCAATAGGGATAGACCCAGTCGGTGTGATAATGCGTGGCATTGCCCACGGCGGCAAAGACGCTGCCCGCCAAAGCCGCTTCCGCCCGCCGCCGCGCCGCCGCCCAGCCGGCATCGCCGTACTGGCGCGCCAGCGAGCCATCGCAGGTAAAGCTGAACTGGCAGCCGGTGGCACGGCTCGACCCTTCGAACACCACCCCGCAGACGGTCTTGGCAAAGGCCGGGTGGCGCACCCGGTTGAGAATGACTTGCAGCACCGCGCGCTGGCCGCTGTCGGATGGCCCAGCCTCGGCCATGGCGGCCAGCGCCAGGCATTCGCGGGCGCGGCTGAAATCGTCCGGCGATCCGGCGAAGCGGAACGGCACGGCGGGCGTGATCTTGCCGGCGAAGAACGGATCGGCCGCGTTCTGAGCCCGCGCCGCATCGGCCGCGACCGCGGGCTGAGCGGCCAGCACCGGCGCTTCGCCAGGAAGCCCGGGCAGCGCGGCGATCGGCATATCGGGCGTGGCCAGGCGATCCGCAGGACGCTCCACCGCCGCGGCAAGCACAATCCCCAGCGCGGCCACCAGCGCCGTCAGCAGCGCCGCCAAGGTTCCCGGTCTGGCTCTGGGCTTGCTCATGCAGCGACTGCGGTCCCGGTTCGCGCAACAAAAAGCCCCGCCTCGGGCGGGGCAGCGGCTGGAAGAAGCAACATAGGCATGCCGCAGCGACGCGGCAACCGCAGGGTTCAGGTCGTCACGCCAGCGCCTCGTGCCGGTGCAGCCGCCTGCGCGAAATGGCCCAGCCCGCGATCGGTACCGCACAAGCGGTCCCACAAGCGGAAATAGAGACCGAAGTTGCAGTCGTAGCGGTCATGGTGGCGCTGGTGATGGCTGGCGGTGATGATCCATTGGCCGACCCGGCCGTTCACCACCGCCCGCGGGAACATCTCCCAGCCCATGTGATTGGTCACCCCCATCACCGTCATCACCGTCAGCACCGCCGCAACCACACCGATATGGAGCGGCAGGACGAAGACCAGCAGCGGGATCACGAAGGCCCCGGTCAGCGCCTCCCACGGATGAAAGCTCATCGCCGCCCACGCCGTCGGCGGGCGGCTGGCGTGGTGGACCGCGTGCATCCGGCGGAACCACCACGGCCGGTGCATCAGCCGGTGGGTCCAGTAGAACCAGGTGTCGTGGAGCAGCAGCACAAGGACGAACGACAGCGGGATCCACCACAGCGGGTATCGCGCGGCATCGCTGTAGATCAGGGTCATGCCGCGGCTGCGCCAGGCCCATGCCGCCAGCCCGGCGGGGGCACCATAGATCGCCGCGCTGGCCAGCGACCAGGCAATTTCACGGCGAATCTGGCCGCCCAGACCGTCGTGCAGGCCGGGCACCAGCCGCGCGCCAATCGCCGCAAACAGCCCGCTGACCGCGAGATAGCGCACGGCGACGATCGCTGTCATCGCGATGATTGCTAGCACGGGGCCTTGCGCCAAGGGGATGGACTGGAACGCCATGGCCGTCTGCTAGCACCGCCCGGCGATGATTGCGACCTGCCGTTAGCCCGGCCCTGCACCGGCGCAGCCCGGACAACAAAAAACCCCGCCGAAGCGGGGTTCTGTGTGGTTGCGGGGGTAGGATTTACGGCCTTCGGCCGTGGTCTCCGCCGGGCTGCGCCCGGCTTCGGCTGAACGAGGCACAAACCCCTGAACCACCCAAAACCAACAAGGGCCCCGGCTCGCGCCGAGGCCCTTGTTGGTTGCGGGGGTAGGATTTGAACCTACGACCTTCAGGTTATGAGCCTGACGAGCTACCGGGCTGCTCCACCCCGCGTCACCATGGTGCCATTTAAGGCGAAACGAACCGGAAACAAGGCCCGGAACGTCAAAAGGGCCGCCGGTTAGGGCAGCCCTTTGACTTGTGAATGGGTTTCCGTACCCGCCGGCTGCAATGCCTGGCGACGTCCTACTCTTCCAACGCTTGAGCGGTAGTACCATCGGCGCTGTCAGGTTTCACGGCCGAGTTCGAGATGGGATCGGGTGGGTCACTGACGCTATGGCCACCAAGCAATAAAGCAGGCGGATACGGGTTTTAATCGATGCATTGTAGTGCGTTCTTAAGGCGCGATCTGGCTGAAAATCGCCCACATCACGGCAGCAAAGCTGTCATTGATGGTGGAATTCCCAAGCATGATCAGAGTTATTAGGACCGGTTAGCTCCACACATTACTGCGCTTCCACATCCGGCCTATCAACGTGATGGTCTATCACGACTCGAAGATACCTAATCTTGAGGGAGGCTTCCCGCTTAGATGCTTTCAGCGGT
>JBJTLX010000173.1:0-13731 GCA_046063245.1 Novosphingobium sp. | reverse complement strand
GCGATGCGGATCCCGGTCATCCGCTTGCCCGGGGTGGCCCCGCGCGGGCCCAGCTCGAAGACCAAGAAATAGGCGTAACGGGTCAGCCAGACGACCAACAGCCCCGGGATTATCAAGAATTGCGCCGCCCCGGCATCGCCGCCCTGGCCGCCCCACAGGTTGATCCCGATCAGCCCGAGCACGACCGAGGAGACGATGATCGAGACGAAGATGATCGTCAGGTCGATCAGCAGCGCGCCAAGGCGCGAACCGCGGCTGGCCAGGACGATCTGCAGCGCGATCCCTTCAGGCGTCACCAGGGTGCGGCGGCGGTCGGCGCGCTTGGCCCGGCCTGACGCGATCGCCGCGCCGCTCATGCCGCGTCACTCCCTTGCGGGGCGCGGCGGAAGGCGAAGAAATAGACCAGCCAGAAGGCCAGCATGCCATAGCCGATGGCATAGCGCACCGGCGTGACTTCGATCAGCTGGCGGCCCAGTCCTTCGAGCAGCCCGGCGCAGACCAGCATCAGCACCACCCCGGCCATGACCACCGCGGCGCGCTGCCCGGCTTCGGCCGCGGCTTCGAGCAGCGAGCGCTGGCCGGGGAAGGCCATCGAGCGCCCGACGTGGAGCCCGGCCGCACCCGACAGCAGGATCGCCAGCAGTTCGGTGGTGCCGTGGATCGAGAGCCAGCCGACGAATTCGTAGGTCAGCCCCTGGCTGTGGAACAGCCACAGCATCGCCCCCAGCGTCGCGGTGTTCTGGATCAGCAGCAGCAGCGGCGGCACCCCGAAGGCGAAGCCCAGGGCAAAGCACAGGATCGCGATCCCGGCGTTGTGGCTGAACAGGAAGGTGGCGAAGACCGTCAGTCCGTCCTGCTTCGATCCGTCGAACAGGGTGGAGCGCAGCACCTCGCGGCTCGCACCGGGCACGCGCACGTCCATGAAATCGCTGGGGACCAGGCTGAAATACCAGTCCTGATCGGCGGCGACGAGCAGCCAGCCGACCACCGCGCCGGCCACCATCAGCACCAGCGAGGCCAGCACCTCGGGCCACAGGCCGCGGACCGCGCGGCTCCATTCGCCGCCGAAGAAGCGGCGCAGCCAGCCCCACAGCGTCACCCGCGGGCCATAGACCTGGAACCAGGCACGCTGGACCAGCGTTTCGAGATAGCCGAGCGTCGCCGCGTCGAGCGAGGTCTCGCGCGCCACCGACAGGCTCGAGGCGACGGTGCGGTAGAGCACCGGCAGCGCCAGCACATCTTCATCGGGCAGACCCCGGATGCGCCCGGCCTCCATCCGCCGGACGATGCCGTCGAGCCGGGTCCAGTCGCCCTCGCGCTCCTGCCGGAAGCGGTCGGAGCGCAGCGCCGCCGCCTCGACCGCGGCGTCGCCGGCGGTGGGCTTGCCCCCGAAGATCCCGAACAGCGCCATCAGCCAATCGCCCCCTTGCGCTTGATCGCCATATAGGCGTCGATCAGCCGCATCCCGATCCGCTCGTGCGGCGCCTCGATCACGTCGACCCCCAGCTGGCGCAGCCGCGACAGCACCAGCGCGCGCTGGCGCAGCAGGGCATCGGCGGTGGTCGCCATGGCCAGGCTCTGCATGTCGGCGGGGGGGCGGGTCGCCAGCTCGTCCAGCTCGGCTTCGGCCATGGTGACGAACAGCACCAGGTGGCGCTGGGTCAGCCGCCCGATCGATTCAATCATCAGCTGGGCGCTGGTCGGATCGGTGAAGTCGGAGAAGACCACGATCAGGCTGCGCCGCTGCAGCCGCCCGGCCAGCGTCGCCAGCGCCAGGGTGAAATTGGGTTCCTGGGCATGATAGTCGAGCGCCGCCGCCGCGCCCTGCAGGCGGTGGAAATCGCGCGCATCCGCCACGAACGGGGTGAACACCTCGGGCCGCGCGGCAAAGCCGAACAGCGCGACCCGGTCGCCGCCCTTCAAGGCGACATAGGCGGCCGCCAGCGCGGCCGAAACCGCGCGGTCGATCCGCGCCATGCCGGCGACAGGCTCGCACATCGCCTGGCCGCAATCGAAGGCGAAGACGATCTGGTTGTTGCGTTCTGCCTCCATCTCCTTGGCATAGAGGTGGGCGTGGCGCGCGCTGGCCTTCCAGTCGATCCGGCGGCGGTCCATCCCCGGCTGGTATTCGGCCAATGCCTCGAACATCGTGCCCTCGCCGCGGATGCGCCGTGCGATCAGGCCGAACTGCGCGTCCCTGAGGAAGGCCTGCAGCGTCGGCGAGCGGGTCAGCGAGAGGTTGGGCAGCACCCGCACCGTCTGGTCGAGCGTCCGCGCCACCTGCCGCGCGCCCAGGCCGAGCGGCCCGGCCCAGCGCAGCCAGACATGCTCGAGCATGCCGGTGCCGCGGCGGCTGGGGACATAGGCCAGCGCGCCCTGCCAGCTATTGCGGTCGAGCGGGTCGAGCGCGCGTTCGGCCCGCCCGCCGGGCAGCAGCCGGGCATCGCTGGCCAGCGCGGCGGAAACGCTGCTGCGCCGACCCCCGGCGAAGGCGGCATCGATGCGGAAGGTCTCATCGTGGCCGACCTCGACATCGCGCGGCGCGGTCACCGCCAGGTCTATGGCGCGACCGGCCAGCGCGGCGTCGAGCAGGATCAGCCCCAGCACCACCGCGCCGATCAGCGGGGCGATCACCCACGCCTCGGGCGCCAAGGCCGCGATCAGCACCGCCACCGGCGCCGCCACCACGACCAGCGCCGCGGCGCGGGCCGTCGGCACCACGCGGGCGCGCAAGCGGGTGGGGGTGGTGGCCATCGGTGGTGCTTACCGCGGCGCTTCGGTGGCTTCGACCAGGTCGGCGACCAGCGCCTCGACCTGCTTGCCCTCGATCTCGGCCGCGGGGGAGAGCAGCAGGCGGTGGCGCAGGACCGATCCGGCCAGTGCCTTGACATCGTCGGGCAGGACAAAGTCGCGCCCGTCAAGCGCGGCGCGGGCGCGGGCGGCATTGGCCAGCAGCACCGCGGCGCGCGGGCTTGCTCCTGAAGCGAGATCGGCGCTGTCGCGTGTGGCGCGGATCAGCCGCACGACATAGTCGGTGACATTGCCGGCCAGGGTCACGCCCTTGACCGCCGCGGCCGCCGCGGCGATCGTTCCGGCATCGGTGACCGCGCCCAGGCCCAGGTCGGCGGGGCGCTGCGGCCCGGCGCGCTGGCCGAAGGCGGTGACGATCCGCGCCTCTTCCTCGAGGCTGGGATAGGCGACCAGGACCTTGAACAGGAACCGGTCGAGCTGGGCTTCGGGCAGGGGATAGACCCCCTGGCTTTCGATCGGGTTCTGGGTTGCCACCACCAGGAAATTGGCGGGCAGGGCGTGCGCGGTACCGTCCAGCGTGACGCGGCGTTCCTGCATCGCCTCGAGCAGCGCGGCCTGGGTCTTGGGCGGGGTGCGGTTGATCTCGTCGGCCAGCAGCAGCTCGCAGAAGATTGGCCCGCGGCTCAGCGTGAACTGGCTGGTCTGGAAGTTGAACAGGTTCGATCCCAGAATGTCGCCCGGCATCAGGTCCGGGGTGAACTGGATCCGCCCGAAATCGAGCCCGACGGCGGTGGCAAAGCACTGCGCCAGAAAGGTCTTGGCGGTGCCCGGCGGGCCTTCGAGCAGGACGTGGCCCTGCGCGAACAGCGCGACCAGCAGCGCGTCGATCACCACGGTCTGGCCGACCACGGCCTTGCCCACTTCGGCGCGGATCGCCTGGCCCAGCATGCCGACCTGGTCCAGGGTCATTTCGGAAGCGCTCATTTGGTCAGGGTCCTTTCCAGCGAATGAAGGGTGCGCGCGGCGCGCAGCAGGTCGATCGGTCGGCGCGCGGCGCGCAGCGCGGCGGCGGTGGCAGAGAAGGCGGGCGCCTGCGGATCGCGGGTTATCAGCGCGCGGTCGATCGCGGCTTCGGCGTCGCTTCCGCCGAGCCGCGCGGGCAGGGCCAGCGCGCGGATCAGGCGGTCACGCGCGGCATCGGCATAGGGCCCGCCGATCAGGTGCATGCGCCGGGTGCGGCGGATCAGGCCGGCGGCGTTGGAAACCAGCGCACGCTTGCCGAAGGCCAAGGCCCGGGTCCCCAGCAAGGGCGGGCCGAAGCGGTTGAAGGCGCGCCAGCCCAGCACCAGCGCAGCCAGCATCAGGCACAGCGTCGCGGCCAGAAACGGCGGCTCGAAAGCCAGGGTCAGCAGGCTGCGCGAACGGCCCAGGCCGTTGAGCGTCAGGTCGAAGACCACGCGCCGTTCGCCGCCTGGCAGCGCCGCGGCCAGGATCTTCTCGCCCAGCAGGGCATTTTCGGCACGCGACAGGCCGTAATTGTCGATCAGGTCGGGTTCGAACACGAAGACCACCGGATAGTCGCCGTGCGCCTCGTCCGCGTCGCTCTCGGGTTCTTCGTAAGGCGACAGGTCGCGCAGCCGTGGATAGTCGCCGCCGTCGGCGACATAGGCGGCGAGTACGCGGTCCTGGTCGGCGGTTTCGACCAGCGGGGCCAGCCTGGGCCCGCTGCCTGACAGGATCACACCCGGCGCGGGCAGGGTGCCGGACAGGCCGGCGCCGCTCCACCCGGTGGTCGCCTGGCGGGTCCGCTTGCGATCGAGCGACAGGGTAATGTCGTCGTAGAAGCCCTTCCAGTTGGCGACCTGCGGCTGCCCCAGCTCAACCCAACCGTCCTTGATGTCGGGGCGGGTCATCGGCAGGCGGTAAGCGCCCCATTTGGGCAGCACGACGATGGTCGGCCCGAACGGACGGTGGCGCTGGACGATGCGGCTCAGCTCGTCAGCATCGAGAAAGGCCGGCGGGGTCAAGACCAGCGCGCCGGGCTGGTGCAGCGCGCCGGGCGACTTGGCCATGCTGACCTGATAGCCGCGCTTGCCGATGTACTGGGCAAAGGCGGCATAGCCGGTCAGCCCCTTGGCGGCGGCGTGGGCCCCGCCGTTGTTGGCCTTGCGGTCGCTCATCCCCGAACCGATCAGCCACAGCACCAGGACGAACAGCGCGATCCCGCCGACCACCAGCGCCAGCGCCATGCGCGGCGAGAACGGCCCGGCGGCGCGCCCGGTGCCGCTCATGACGCGGCTCCGTGCGGCAATTGCTGCAGGGCGAAGTCGGCATAGGCGGCGCGCGCCGCCTGCCAATCGCCCAGGTCGAGGCTGCGCAGCGCGAACAGGCTGCGCTCGACCCGCCCGGCGATCACCGCGAAGGCCTGCCGCGCCGCTCCGGGCAGGGCCGGGATCGCGGCGATCTCGCGCGCGGTGCTGGCGCGCTGGACCCAGTCGGGCCGCGCGCTGGCGATCTGGCCGACGCTGCGCTGCAGCAGCAGGTGCGCCGCCTCGTCATAGCGGCCCTCGGCCGCCAGCCGGTCGGCATCATCGAGCAGCGCCAGCGCCGCATCGCGGTCGGGCGTCCAGCCGGGATCGGCCGCATCCGCGGCAGGTTGGGCCAGCCGTTCGCGCAGCGGTTCGCTCAGCCGCCAGACGACATAGAGCACCAGGGCCGCGGCAAGGCCGATCAGCACCCATTGCAGCACCGGCCATGACATGCCGAGCGCCTTGCCGACCGGTTCGAGCAGATCGCGCAGGAACTTGAGCCAGCCCGGTATTTCCGGCGGCGGAACATTCAGCGGCGGCAACGGGGCGTACTGGATCGTCGGATCGGAATGCACCGCCTGCCAGTCACGCGCGGCATCCGTGGCGGCTTGGGCACCTTGAATGGCCGGGGCGGTCAGTATCACGGTCGATCTGATCGCACGGCTGGCCTTGCCCCGCAAGTAACGGTTATGACGAACAAAGCACTAACCGCGCGCGCGTTCCTGCGGATAGGTGCCGAGTACGCGCAGTTCCTTGCTGTGAAACGCCAGTTCCTCGATCGCGCGGTCGACCGCCGGATCGCCGGGGGCGCCGAGGATGTCGGCGTAAAACGTCGTCGCGGCAAAGCTGGCGCCCTTCTGATAGCTTTCCAGCTTGGTCATGTTGACCCCGTTGGTGGCGAAACCGCCCATCGCCTTGTACAGCGCGGCGGGGATATTCTTCACCTCGAAGACGAAGGTGGTCATCGCCGGCTGGCCGGCCAGCGCGGCGGGATCGAGCGGCTCGCGCGCCAGCACGACAAAGCGGGTCATGTTGTCGGCGGCGTCCTCGACATTGTCCGCGACGATCTTCAGGCCATAGAGCTCGGCCGCGATCCTGGGGGCGATCGCCGCAATTGTCGTGTCCCCGCTTTCGGCGACGAAGGCTGCCGCCCCGGCGGTGTCGGCATAGGCCAGCGGGACGATCCCGCGCTGGCGCAGGAACAGCCGCGACTGGCCCAGCGCCTGGGGATGCGAATAGGCCGCGGTGAACGGGCCCTCGCCAAGCGCCATCAGCGCGTGGCGGATCGGCATGAAATGCTCGCCGACGATGTGCAGCCCGCTTTCGGGGAGCAGGAAGTGGATGTCGGCGACGCGCCCATGCTGCGAATTCTCGATCGGGATCACCGCCCGCGCGGCGCGCCCGTCCTTGACCGCGTCGAGCGCGTCTTCGAAGCTGAAGCACGGCAGCGGCAGGCAGGCCGCGTCCCATTCCTGCGCGGCGCAGTGGCCGTTGCAGCCCGGCGCGCCCTGAAAGCTGATCGCGCGGGCGGGATCGGCGGCGGCGGCGGCAACCATCTGCTCGACACGGGCGAGCGCGGGGGCGGGGTAGGAATGCATGATCGGTCCTGTTTCCACGCGGCCTATAGCGGCTTTTCCATGCGCAGCAACGGCACCTGGACCCCGTCGATCGGGGCGGAGAGCACCTCTTCCACCCCGACATAGCCCGCCGCCTGGTACAGCGGCACCCCGGCCATGGTGCCCATCAGCTCGACCCGGGCGAACCCGGCGCCCTTCGCCGCACCTTCGCACAGGCTGAGCACCAGCTTGCCGATCCCGCGCCGCACGAAGGCCGGGTCGGTATACATCGCGCGGACCTTGGCCGCATCGGTGGCAGGATTCAGCCGCGCCGGCTCGCGCGCGACGACGCTGTCGTCGCCGCCGTAGAGCGTGGCGCGGTAAGACCAGCCGCCGCAGCCGGCCAGCTGGCCGTCTTCCTCGACCAGGAAATAGGTCCGGTCCTTGACCAGCTGGGTGTCGAGCCCCATCACCTTGTGGCTGGCGCGGACCTGTTCGGGGCTGAGGAAGCCGTCCTGCAAATGCTCGATCGCGCGGGTCATCAGCGCATTCAATGCGGGCAAGTCTTCTTCGGTTGCCAGGCGGTGAGTCAGCGCCATGGTCAGAACCCTTGCGCGGTTCCGGTCGGCAGGCGCGGGTCGATCGCGCCATAGAGCGTCGCCTTGCCGATCGGCTTGGCCCCAACCCCGGGGGTGCCGACCAGGATCACCGCGATCTGGTTCCAGTAATCCATCTGTTCCAGCTTGTGGCCCTTGGCGACCAGCGCGGCGCGGGTATCGGCGGACAGCGCATCGCCTTCATGGAAGATCACGTCGGGCAGCCACTGGGCGTGGATCCGCGGCGCGTTGACCGCATCGCTGAGCTGCATCTTGTGGTCGATGACATTGACCATCACCTGCAGCACCCCGGTCGGGATATGGCTGCCGCCCGGCGTGCCGACGACCATGAACAGCTTGCCGTCCCTGGTCACGATGGTCGGGGTCATTGACGAGAGCGGGCGCTTGCCCGGGGCGACCGCGTTGTTGGGGCCTTCGATCAGCCCGTACATGTTGGGTTCGCCCGGCTTGGCGGCGAAATCGTCCATCTCGTCGTTGAGCAGGATCCCGGTCCCCGCCGCGGTGACCCGCGCCCCGAACCAGTCGTTGAGGGTATAGGTCAGCGAGACGGCGTTGCCGGCCTTGTCGACGATCGAGAAATGGGTGGTCGACTTGCCCTCGGTCCCGGCGCCCGGCGCGCGCAGGCTGTCCGATGGCGTGGCGCGGTCCAGGCTGATCCCGGCGCGCAGTTCCTGGGCATAGGCCTTGCTGGTGAAGCGGCTGGTATCGAAGGGCACGAAATCGGGATCGCCGAGGTTGAGGTTGCGGTCGCGATAGGCGCGGCGCAGCGCCTCGGTCGTAACGTGGACCGCGGCGGACGAATGGAAGCCCATCGCGCCCAGGTCATAGCCTTCGAGCACGTTCAAGGTTTCGCACAGCACCACCCCGCCCGAGCTGGGCGGCGGGGCCGAGATCACATGATAGCCACGATAGTCGCATTCGATCGGCTTGCGCGCGACGGCCTTGTAAGCGGCAAAGTCCCGTGCTTGCATGATCCCGCCGCCGGCGCGGTTGGCGGCGGCGATCCGCGCGGCCAGCGGTCCCTTGTAGAAGGCCGCGGACCCGCCCTTGGCAACCGCGGCCAGGGTGCGGCCCAGATCGGCCTGGACCAGCCGCTGCCCGGCCTGCCACGGCTTGCCGCGATTGAGGAAGATCGCCGCGCTGGCCGGGTCCTTGGCAAAATCGGCGGCCCCTTCGGAGAGGAAGGCGGCGTCGTTGGCGTCGAGCACGAAGCCCTTGGCCGCCAGGTCAATTGCCGGGGCCATCAGCTCGCCGCGCGGGCGGGTGCCGTACTTGCCCAGCGCCAGTTCCAGCCCGGCAACCGTGCCCGGGATTCCGGCGGCAAGATGGCCGCGGGTGCTCTTCTCGGGGATCAGCTTGCCGCTGGCATCCTGGTACATCGTGGCGGTGGCCGCCGACGGGGCGGTCTCGCGAAAATCGATGAAGGCGGTGCGGCCATCGGTCATGCGCACGGTCATGAAGCCGCCGCCGCCGATATTGCCGGCCTCGGGATAGGTCACCGCCAGGGCATAGGCCACGGTCACCGCGGCATCGACGGCATTGCCGCCGCGCTTCAGCACCGCCAGCCCGGCGTCGGTGGCGAGGCGGTGCGCGCTTACCACCATCCCGCTGCGCGAAGCCGCCGGCTGGGGCGAAGCGGCGAGGATCGGGGTGGCGGTCAGGGCCACCGAAACCAGCAAGCCAAGTCCGCAGCGCAGCGCCTTCATCGTCATCGTCCCCTCGATCCTTCAGGGATGGCAGTGGCACAAAAGAAAGGGGCGGGGAAGCCTTTCGCCTCCCCGCCCCGAACTGTCTCGGGCTGTCAGGCCGCGATCAGTAGTTGACCTTGATCTTGGCGTACCACAGCCCGCCATTCATGCCGAACGGACCGCCGTTACGCGGATAGACCTGGCCGTCGGCACTGCCGCCAACCACCGGGAACAGCTGGACCGAATTGTTGTTCAGCTTGTCCGGGAAGGAGTTGAACACATTGTTCGCCCCCACCGAGATCGCCAGTTCCTTCGACAGGTTGTAGGTCAGGTCGAGGTCGGTGGTCGCCTTGGCACCGAAGTGCTGCAGCGGCCCGCCATTGGAACCGGCGGTGCCTGCGCTGTTGCCATAGTCTGTCGCGTTGACCCACGAGCCATAATAGTTCTCGCGCGCGGTCAGGCTGAAAGCCCCGTTCGAGTAGCTCGCGGTGAAGTGCGCGACATCGTGCGGTGCCAGGTTCTTGATATTGGCGATCTGCGCACCGCTGATCACGTTGGCATTGGACTTGATGACCTTGTTGTCGTTGTGGTTGTAGGCCAGCGACAGGTTCAGCTTACCGCCGAACGCATCGGTGTTGTAGGTCGCCACAACGTCAACACCCTGGGTCCGCGTTGTGAGACCGTTGGTGAAGTAACCAACCTGGCCGCCGACACCCACTGCCGACAGGATCGGGTTTGCCAGAATGTCGGCAGCCGTGATCGTGCCGTCCGGATGGAGGGCGTCGGCAATCGGGAAGGCCTGCGAGATGAAAATCTTGTCGCGGACCTTGATGTTGTAATAATCGACCGTGAAGGTCAGCCCGCGCATCGGTTCGGCGGTAAAGCCGACGCCGAAGTTGGTCGATTTCTCAGGCGTCAGCGGCTTTGCGCCGTAAAGCTGCGAAATCGGGCTGTCGACCGGGAAGGTCCCAGTCTGGATCGAGTTGCCGGCGATGAAGTTGGTCGTCAGCGTCGAGTTGTGCTGCTGGCCGGGCGACGGGGCGTGGAAGCCCGTTCCGACCGTGGCGCGGATCGCATAGCCCGGGGCGAATTCGAACCGGGTGTTGATCTTGCCAACTGTGGCCGAACCGAACGTGTTGTAGTGCTCGTACCGGCCGGCAATGCCAACGGTCCAGTTGTCCAGGATGTCGGTTTCTGCGCCACCATAGAACGCCACGTTGCTCTGGCTCCAGGTTCCGGCCTGGGCCGGGCTGACGCCGCCGTAACCCGACGCGCCGCCCTGGGCATAGCCCTGGAAGTCAGACACGGTCAGCTGGTAGGTTTCCTTGCGGTATTCGAAACCCGCCGACAGGGTCACCGGCTTGGCAAAGCCGACTTCGACCGGATAGGTCAGGTCGAGGTTGGCATTGGTTTCCTTCTGCGCCTGCCGGCCGAAATTAAAGCTGGTCTGGGTCGCCGTATTGTAGGGCGCTGCCGAAGCCGGGTTGTTCGGGCTGAACGCGGTGTTGAGCGAGTTGTACATGCTCAGATCGAGCGCGTTGCGGCTGCTCGATACCGAGACGTCGTAGGTCAGTTCGCCCATTTCGCCCTTGATTCCGGCCACGCCCCACAGCTGGTTGACCACACCGACGAAGATCGGAGTGAAACCGGCGGGATAGAGGTTGCGGAAATAGGGATCCTGCGTGGTGGCGCAGCCATTGGCATCCGGGCCCGCAACCGGGTTGTAGTTCAGGAAGTTGCGCGGGCACAGCACGATGTCGCCCGGTTGGACCGTGGCGTGCAGCGTCGATCCGGTCGAATCGAGGATCGCCGCGGTCGATGCGCGATAGTTGAAGCTTTCGCTGGTCTTGCTGTGCGAGGCGTTGCCGATCACGTAGAACTTGGCGCTGTCCGAAAGTTCCAGCTCGCTGTTGAACAGGATCTTCCAGCCGCGGCTGGGCGAATTGCCCCAGATCTGTGCGGGCAGAGGATAGAACGGCAGCTGACCGGCATTCGACGGGTTGTTTGTGGCATAGGCCAGCGCGGTCGGCCGGGTCACGCCGCGGCTGGTCTGGCCGTCGTCGTAATATTCGCCCGAAACGTTGATGAATGCCCGTTCGCCCAGACCGAACCCGGCATTGGCAGCGATCTGGTAGCTCTTGCCGTCGCCATGACGGAAGTACTGGCCATAGCGGCCCTGCACTTCGATGCCCTTGTCGTTGCGCACGCCGTAGTTCATCACCCCGGCGATCGCGTCGGAGCCGTACTGGGCGGTCGCGCCGTCGCGCAGGACCTGCAGGTTGCTGATGGCGATCGAGGGGATCGAGCCGATGTCGGCGCCCTGCGAACCATAGCCGAGGCCGGTATCGCCGCCCGAGTAGACCTGGACCAGGGCCGAGCGGTTGAGCCGCTTGCCGCCGATCATGACCAGCACGTTGTCGGCCGGGAGGCCGCGCAGCGAGGGCGAGTGGACGAAGCTTGAGGCGTCCGAAATCGCGTTTTGCGCCACGTACAGCGACGGCACAATGTTCTTGACCGCGTCGAGCAGGTTCGACGCCGCCTGGGTGCCGAGTTCCTGGGTGCCGATCACATCGACCGGCGAGGCCGAATTGGTCGACGAGCGGTCGGTACGGCGGGTGCCGATGACCACGATCTGAGGTTCGTCCGAGGTTGCTTCGTCGCTCGCCGCGTCTTGCGCGAAGGCCGGCGTGGCAAGGAAGAAGGACATGGCGGTGGCGGTGGCAGTGGCGGCAAGTGCGGCACTACGCCCGCGCCGGATGGCGGATGATCGCATGAATATGCTCCGTCTTATGGTTTCTTGGGGCATCGCCGGCGAAAACTCCCCCCGCCGGTCGTGCTGGGCAAAGACGCTATTGCTTCATTGCGCAAAGGCAAGGCGCGCAGCCATTTCGTATCTCGAATTGCAACCTATTGTGACATTTTTGCAATCGTCGCCAATGGCGGTTTCGCCGGGGTTACAGCGTGCCCGCGTCCATCCCGAAGATCGGCTGATGCGGTTCGTGCGCGGCCATCCGGGCCAGCAGCAGGTCAAGTTCGGACTCGTGCAGGATGATCCCCTGATGCGCCGGGCGAATGAAGCCCACCGCGATCATGTGCGCGTTGAATGCGATCAGGTGGTCAAAGAAACAGAAGGCGTTGAGCAGCCCGACCGGCTTGGCGTGATAACCCAGCTGCGCCCAGCTGACCGCCTCCCACAGCTCGTCCATCGTCCCGACCCCGCCGGGGATGGTCACGAAGCCGTCGGACAGCGCGGTGAAGGCGGCCTTGCGCTCGTGCATGTCCCTGACCACGCGCAGCTCGGTGCAATCGTGGTTGGCGACTTCGCCGGCGACCAGCGCTTCGGGGATCACCCCGATAACTTCGCCCCCGGCGTCCAGCGCGCCGCTGGCCACCGCGCCCATCAGGCCCAGGCGTCCGCCGCCATAGACCACGCCGATGCCGCGCCGAGCCAGCTCGGCCCCGACCTCGCGGGCCAGGTCGACATAGCGCGGATCGGCCGGGGTGGCAGAGCCGCAATAGACGGCCAGACGCTTCATGGGGTCCTCCGCTTCAAGGCGCAGGCGGCCATCAGCAGCTTGCGCTCGAAACTGCCGGGGCGGGTGGCGGTAAATGCGCGGGCGGCGCTCGGCGCGACCACCTGGTTGCGGCTGCCGTCCTTGCCGATCGAGAAGACGTTCCACTGGCGATAGCTGGTCTGATCGCAGCGGAACTGCATCAGCCCGTCGGCGGCGACCTGTCCCGAAATCAACCGCGGATCGGGCGCGCTTTGCGTCATCACCCGGGCCATTACCACCGTGCCTTCGCGCAGGCGCAGTTCGACGGCAGAGGCATCGTCGATCAGGTAGCGGGTATGTCCCGGCGTCTCGAACACCAGGACCGGTTTGGCCTGAGCCAGGATCGGCAGACCGAGCGCCACCAGGGCAGCCATCAGGCGGATAAGGATCACTGGGCTACTCCGTCAGAATCGTCGCGGCGGCTGCCTTGGCACTGGCCAGGGCGCCGGCCAGGCCGCCCCCCGGTGCGGCGGCAGCGCCGGCGAAATAGAGGTTGAGCAGCCCTTTGTCACGCGGCGGATGAAACGCGCGGGCGTGCCACAGCGGCTGCGCCGCCAGTCCGAAGCCGCTGCCCTGCGCGGCGTTGAACTCCAGCGCCAGGTCGCGCGGGGTGACGTGATGCGCCGCGATCAGCCGGTCGGCGATGTCGGGCACCAGCCGCCGCCCGATCTCGGCCAGCACGCGCTGTTCCAGCAGCGGGCCGATCGCTTCCCAGTCGATCGGCAGCTTGGCCAGGTTGGCCACCGGAACCTGAGCGCGGCACACGCTCTTGCCCGGCGGGGCCAGGCTGGGATCGGTCAGGCTGGGATGGCACAGCCAGATCAGCTGGTCCTGCGGCAAGACCCCATGGACGGTGATGTCGGCGATCAGTTCGCCAAACCGCGGCCCGAACAGGACCATGGCATGGGGAATGCCCGGCCAGGTCCCCTCCAGCGCAAAGTGCACGGTGAACAGGCCCGGCGCGTGAGGCTGGCGGCGGGTGCGCGCGGCCATCTCGTCGCCGCGCCGGGTGCCGGACAGCAGGTCGCGCCAGGTGTGGTCGCGGTCAGCGGTACTGGCCACGGCGTCGAACCGGCCGCGCCAGCCGCTTTGGGTCTCGACCTCGTGCGCGCGGTTGCCCAGCGTGTGGATCCGGCACACCGGATCGCCCAGCCGCATGGTTCCGCCCAGCTGTGCGAACCGCTCTTGCAGCGCGGCGGCCAGCGCGCCGAATCCGCCTTCGGGCCACCACAGCCCGCCGCCGCGTGTCCGGGCGT
>JBJTLX010000172.1:0-6482 GCA_046063245.1 Novosphingobium sp. | reverse complement strand
GCGTGGAAAATTCATCCCTGTCTTCTTTCGTTTCGAGCAGCGTAGAAACACCTGCTCCCTTTTTCCTACCTCCCCTCGACACGAACGGATTGAAGGAGTCAGGTGCCGGGCGGCGTATACCAGATCGGCGAGCTGTAGGCGCGTTCCTGCGCCTTGACCCGCACCTCGGGCCCCAGCTGGATCTTGAAGCGCAGGGCGTCATAGGCCGGCCAGCTCGGCGTCGGGATTTCCAGCACGCGCAGGTAATAGAAGGCCCGGACCTTGGGATCGAACTCCGGATCGGACCACACTGTCGACAGCGTCGGCGCGCCGATGGTGTTGGTGTAGCTCGCCCTGGCGACGTCGACCGTGTCGCCCACCGCCGGGACCTTGCCGCCTGCCGCCTTGCGCTTGTCCATGTCGCTCCACACCACGTCGAAGACCTTTTCGTGCAGGGAGCCGCCAGCATCGACCCAGCCCTTGACCACCTGGACCCGGTCGAGGTTGGCCCCATCGGGGTCCTTCAGCGCCGAAATGATGAAGCTGGGCTTGCCCTGCTTGCCCGCGGGCAGGCTGCCGCCCATCGGCACCCCGCGGCTATAACCGGCCTTGACCCAGTCGCTCTTGAGGTCGCTGCCCTTGAAATCCCACCCGCCGAAAAAGCGCACGGTCATGCGCGGGCCGGTGGTGGCATAGACCTCGCGCCGGGCCAGCGCGTCCCAGATCGCGGCGCGGGTGTTGGCCTTGGCCCAGACCCCGGCATAGCCGCCGGCCAGGTACTGCCAGCCGAACCGGCCGAGCGAGGTCCCCAGGCGCTGCGAGGACATCGCCCGGCGCGCGCTCGGCTCGTTGCCCGAATGCTTGCCGAAGAAGTTGTCTTCGTCCCCCGTCGCCAGCGAGGTGTGGCTGTCGGTCGATCCGATCATCCCGAACTTGTAGGGGTTGACCCCCAGCTTCTGTTCCAGCGCCAGCCCGCGTTTCAGCGCCTCGCGGACATATTCCGCCGCATACATGTCGGGCCGCTTGGCCTCGGTCAGCATCAGGTTGCCGATGTCCCACCCGGCGGTGCCGTAACCGGCAAACTCGTCGTTGGGCGAAAGGAACGGATGCGCCTCGCTGTCGCCCTTGATCTGGGTAACCTCGACCACCGGCTCGTGATCGGCGCGGCGTTTGGCCCAGGCCGCGGTCATCGGCTTGCCGCTGCCGTCGGTCATCATGAACATCAGGCCGTTGGAGACGTTGGAATTGTGCGGGATCGCCAGCACCTTGCCCCCGGTCTTGGCCTGATAAGCATCCATGTAGTCCCACAGCTTGTCGGGGGTCAGCTCGTTGGTCGGATCGAGCGGATCGATCTGGCCGACCTTGTCCTTGCCGTCGCGGAAGATGACGTTGCGGTGCAGGTTGTTGCCGCCCTGCATCAGGGTATATTCGAAACCCAGCATCGCGGTGAACTTGCCCGGCTGGTTGTAGCGTTCGACCGTGTCGATCGAACTGTTCCAGACGTTGTGAGTGCGCTCGGCCGAAGCCTTGGGATCGCTGAACATCGGCGGCAGGGTGCCCTTGGCCCGCGCCGCCAGGATCTCGCCCATTGCAGCCACCGACTGCTCGGGGCCTTCGTGCATCATGTCGTACCAGCGCAGCACCTGCGGGTCGCGGATCAGCAGCCGCGGCGCGTTGTACAGCGCCAGGGTCGCGCCCATGCCCTCGGCGTGATCGGTGATCACCAGGAAGTCGAGCGGGCGGGCGAGCTTGGCCTTGATCCCGGTCGAACTGGTGACTTCCTCGCCCCGGGCAAAGCGCAGCGCCTCTTCCGGGCCGAGCCGGTTGCCGAAGCCGAACGCGTCGACCGAATTGGCGGTGTGCAGGTGCAGGTCGCCCCAATAGACCCGTTCGGGATAGGCCGCCTCGGGCACATCGACCGCTTTGCCGCCGTCCAGCGCGTTGCCGACCTTGTCGCAGCCCGCCAGCGCCGTTCCCGCCAGCAACAACGCTGCCGCCCATATGCGTGCATTCATGTCCCGCATCCCTCCTGTGCCGCGCTGTTGCTTACGGCGATGCGCTACCATGCCACGCCGCCGCGCGGGGTCAACCGCTTGCGCAATGCCGCATTGCGATTTTTAATCGAACGGTTAAACGGGTGGGACAAAGGGAGAGAATCATCCATGTCGATCCTCTATGACGAAGGCCAGCAAGCCATCGCCACCGAATCGCGCCGCGTGCTCGATGCGCGCATGGCCAAGGAGCGTCTGCTCAAACTGCTCGAGCAGGTCGGCCAGGCCGATCAGCCGTTCTGGGACACCGCGGTCGAACAGGGCTGGACCGCGCTGGCGATCCCCGAAGCATTCGGCGGACTGGGCCTGGGCCTGGTCGAGCTGGGGCTGGTGGCACAGGCCGCGGGTGCCGCAACCTCTGGCGCGCCGTTCCTGACCAGCGGCTATGGCCTGTCGAGCGCGCTGCTTGGCAGCGGCAAGGCCGATCTGCAGCAGGTCTGGCTTGCGCGCCTGGCCGCGGGCGAGATCACCGCGGCGGTGGCCTTTGCCGAAGGTACCGCGATCCTGCCGCAGCGTTCCGCCGTGACCTATGCCGATGGCGTACTGTCGGGGACCAAACCGGCGGTGGTCGGCGGGGCCAGCGCCGATGTCGCGCTGGTCTGGGCACAGGGCAAGGCCGGGCCGGTGCTGGCCGTAGCGGAGCTTGCCGGGGCGACCCGTCAGGCGGTCGACAGCTATGACAACACTCGGCTCCACGCCGACCTGACCTTCGCCGGCACCCCGGCACAGGTTCTGGCCGAAGGCGACGCGGCCCATGCCCTGGCGCTCGACGTGCTGGCCCGCATGGCCGTGGTCACCGCGCACGAACAGGTCGGCGGGGCCGAGGCACTGCTGACCATCGCGCGCGACTATTCGATCACCCGCAAGGCCTTTGGCCAGTCGATCGGCGCGTTCCAGTCGATCAAGCACCGCATCGCCGAGATGTACGGCCTGGTCGAGATCGCCCGGGCCAACTGCATCCATGCTGCGGCGAGCGAGGGCGCGGCGGACTTCCTCATCGCCGCCGCCGACGCGCGGATTTCAGCGACCGAAGCCTATGATACCAATGCCCGCGACTGCATGCAGATCCACGGCGGGATCGGGGTGACGTGGGAACTGGGGCTCCACCTCCACATGCGCCGCGCGCGCAGCCTGGCGGCGGAACAGGGCAACCTGCTGTTTTGGGAAGACCTGCTGGTCAATGAGCTTACCGGAGACAAGGCATGAGCGAGATCGAAGCCTTCCGCGCCAAGGCGCGCACCTTCCTTGATAGCATGGCCCCGAAATATGCCCGCGCCGCGCGGCAGGGCAACACGGTCGAGCAGGATCTGGCGCTGGGCCGCGAATACATGGCGGCGCGCTATGACGCCGGGTTCGGCGGGATCAACTGGTCGCCCGATGTCGGCGGGCAGGGCCTGTCCAACATGCACAAGATCGCCTTCGATGCCGAAGAGATGCAGTACGGCATGCCGGTGCAGTTCTTCGGCATTTCGCTGGGCATGCCGGTACCGATCCTGATCGCCTATTGCCAGGACAAGGACTTCGTGAAGGAGCGCGTCAAGAAGGCGCTGCGCGGCGAGGAAATCTGGTGCCAGATGTTCTCCGAACCGTCTGGCGGCTCCGACCTTGCGGCGCTGCGCACCAAGGTCGAGCCCGATGGCAACGGCTGGCGCATGAACGGTCAGAAGATCTGGACCAGCTGGGCGCAGTACTGCGACTACGGCGTGATCGTCACCCGCAGCGACCCAACGGTGGAGAAGCACAAGGGGCTGACCTACTTCTGGATCGACATGCGCGCCAAGGGCGTCGAAGTGCGCCCGATCAAGCTGGCTGGCGGCGACAGCCACGTCAACGAAGTGTTCTTCGACGACGTCCGGCTGGAGGACGAACAGCGCCTTGGTGCGGTCGGCGGCGGGTTCGGCGTGGCGCTGCACACGCTGATGATCGAACGCTACATCGCCACCGACAGCGCCGGTTTCGGGCCGCATCTCGACGAGTTCGTCAAGCTGGCGCAGGAAACCGACCTCAACGGCAGCCCGGCAATCAAGGATGGGCGGATCCGTTCGGCCATTGCCCGCAACCACGCGATGCGCGCCGGGCTCGATTCGATCACCAAGCGCGCCTTCCTGATGATGCAGGCGGGGATGCAGCCGGGGCCCGAGGGCAGCTTGCAGAAGCTGGTCGCGGTGCGCAGCCGGCAGAAGCTGTCGGAAATGGCGATGGACCTCAAGGGCAACGAAAGCTTCGCCTTCGATCCCCATGCCTACGTCAAGACCGACTGGGGAACCAGCTGGCTCAACGCCCCGACCGGGCGGATTGCTGGGGGTTCTGACGAAGTGCTGCTCAACACCATCGCCGAAAAGGTGCTGGGGCTGCCGCAGGACTATCGCCCGGACAAGGGTGTTCCGTTCAACCAGATCCCGGCGTAACCCCGCCGGATGACTGAAAGCGATGACATTGCGGAAATCCGCCGCGCGGTGCAGGCGCTCTGCGCGGAGTTTCCGGGCGAGTACTGGCGCGAGAAGGACCGCGAGCGGGCCTATCCGGCGGAATTCGTCGATGCCTTGACCACGGCTGGGTTCCTGGCCGCGCTGATTCCCGAGGAGTTCGGCGGATCGGGGCTCAAGCTCGATGCCGCGGCGGTGATCATGGAGGAAATCCAGTCCTCCGGCTGCAACGGTGCCAGTGCCCACGCGCAGATGTACATCATGAACACGCTGCTGCGCTATGGCAGCGCCGAGCAGAAGGCGGCCTATCTACCCGGGATCGCCGACGGCTCGCTGCGTTTGCAGGCGTTCGGCGTGTCCGAACCGACCAGCGGCACCGATACGCTGAGCCTGCGCACGGTCGCAGTGCGTGACGGCGACGACTATGTGGTCAACGGCCAGAAGATCTGGACCAGCCGGGCCGAACATTCCGACCTGATGCTGCTATTGGCCCGCACGACGCCGCGCGAGGCGGTCAAGAGCAAGACCGAAGGGCTGTCGATCTTCCTCGTCGATATGCGCAAGGCGGTGGGGAACGGCCTGACGATCAAGCCGATCCGCACGATGATGAACCATTCGACCACCGAAGTGTTCTTCGACGACCTGCGCATTCCCGCCGCCAGCCTGATCGGCGAGGAGGGGAAGGGCTTTCGCTATATCCTGTCGGGCATGAACGCCGAACGCGTGCTGATCGCGGCCGAATGCGTCGGCGATGCCAAGTGGTTCATCCGCAAGGCGACTGACTATGCCAAGGATCGCAACGTCTTCGCCCGTCCGATCGGGCAGAACCAGGGGGTCCAGTTCCCGATCGCGCGCTGCTATGCCCAGATGCGCGCGGCCGAGCTGATGGTCCACCACGCCGCGCAGGTCTATGATCAGGGCGGCAATGCCGGGGAAGAGGCCAATATGGCCAAGCTGCTCGCCAGCGAAGCGAGCTGGGCCGCCGCCGACATGTGCGTGCAGACCCACGGCGGCTTCGGCTTTGCCGAGGAATACGATGTCGAGCGCAAGTTCCGCGAGGCGCGGCTCTATACCGTTGCCCCGATCAGCACCAACCTGATCCTGAGCTACCTGGCCGAACACGTGCTCGGCCTGCCGCGGTCGTACTAGACCGGCACGGCGATCTGCTTGCCGCCGAACACAGCCTGCCAGCTTTCGATTTCGGCAACCACGACATCGTCGGTGGCATGGGCCAGTTCGGCGACATCGCCGTAGCCGATCGCCCCTGCTGGCGCGCTGGCTAGAATGTCGATCCGGCGCGAGATGTGGTCGAGCTTTTCGGCGGTCACTTCCGAAATCTCGCCGAACCGTTCGAAGTCCCCGAAGTAGCGGACCCCGGCGACACCCGCGCCGAAGGTCGGGAACATCACGCCCAGCACGGTGAAGTACTTGGACAGGTATTCGACCGTTTCGACCGCAACGAAGCCGGCGTTCTCGAACGCGCGCAGCACCAGGTAGGTCGTGACCGTCAGCACCGCGAGCTGGAACAGCCCTTCGGACAGCGTATCGAGCTTGTGATGCACCGTCGCCAGCCGGTGCGCCTTGCCGAAGTGGTAGTCGCGCTGGCTGCGGACGTGATCGGCCAGTGGTCCGGTCAGCACCCCGCGCAAGTAATCCTGGGTGATCGCCACCCGCGGCAGGCCCACCCCGCGCAGCACCTGGCGGGCATAGAATTCGGGCCAGCTGGCATCGGCGCCGTGGGGCCAGCGTCCGGCCGGGCGCGACACCCCCAGGATGATCAGCAGCGGGGCATGGCGGAAATATTCGGCGACGCGGCGGGTTTCGAACCAGCGGGTGTGGAAGTGGCGGCGCTGGCCGATCAGGGTGACCAGCAGCACCCCGCACAGCAGCAGCAGTTCGGCCAGCGCGAACAGCCATTTGTGCTCGGGCCCGACGAAGGGCAGATAGGAAATCCCGCCGACGATCGACATGCTCGACAGCACGAAATTGAAGGTCATGCCGCCGCGATAGGCGTCGGACAGGTGCG
>JBJTLX010000171.1:0-5342 GCA_046063245.1 Novosphingobium sp. | reverse complement strand
TGCGGGTTTCCGACAGCGGGATCTTCTCGATCCAGTCGATCCAGTCGAACGAGCCGTTGCGCGGATCGCCGTTGGCGCGCAGCAATTTGTTCACGTTGCCCGGCCCGGCGTTATAGGCTGCGACGGCGAGCGGAAAGGACCCGCCGAAATAGTCCATCATCCGCGCGTAATAACCGTTGCCCAGCATCAGGTTGTAGCCGGCATCGCGGGTCAGCGCCGATGGATCGTAGTCATAGCCCATCTTGCCCGCCTGTTCGCGCGCGGTGCCCGGCATCAGCTGCATCAGCCCGCGCGCCCCGGCGTGGCTGATCGCGTTCATCGCGAACTGGCTTTCCTGGCGGCTGATCGCGTGGATCATGGTCCAGTCCGACCCGGCGGGGATCGGGATCAGCGGAAAGGAAATCTTCTGGAAATCGCCATAGCCGTCGGCGTGGGCCGACTGGCCCAGGATCACCCCCAGGTCGCGGCGGCCCAGCTCGCGCGCCAGATCGGCGACCATGATATGATCGATCTCGCTCTCGGCCTGGTCGCTGATCTCGCGGAAGAAACGCACCGCGGTCGGCCAGTCGCTCTCGCGCGCAACCTCGCGCACCGCCATGGTGATCGGGCGGGCGTTGAAGGCGTTGCGCTGATCGGCGGTGGCCGCGACCATCGGCATCTTGTTGAAGGCCGGCAGCGGCATCGCCAACCGCTCCAGCGCCAGCATGCCATAGAACTGGTCGGCATAGGCCGCGGCTAGCGTGAAATAGCGATTGGCCTCTGCCGTGTTGCCGGCGCGGGCCATCGCCCGGCCCGCCCAGTAGAACCCCTTGGAACGGGTCTGCGGGGTGCGCGCGGCAGTGGCATAGCGGGCAAATAGCGGCGCGGCCTGGGTGCCGTTGCCCAGGCTCCACAGCGCCTTGGTCCCGCCCAGCCACATCAGCGAGGTGTAATCGTCGCGGATCTGGAACGAGAGCCGCGAGATGTCGGTGCCGGGGGCAAAGCCGTCGTCGATTCCGCCGGCGATCTGGACCGCGCTCGACGCATCGCCGGCGCGCGCCGCGGCGAGCAGTTCGGCCACCCATTTGCGCTGGTCGCGCGCCGGGGCGGAGAGCCGGGGACGGTCGGCCAGGGTATAGGCGGCGCTGGCGCCCTGTCCGGTGCTGCGCAGCATGCGCGAGCGGTTGTAGACATAGCCCGCATCCTTGAGCGCGTCGGGCGAGACGATCGCACCGCCCGCCGCCGGCTCAAGGTTCTTGACCAGCGCCAGCCGCGCCAGGAACGGATCGCGCCGCCCCGGTGAGACGTAGACCAGCTGCCGTTCGGCCTGGGGCGCGGCATTGGCCCACAGCAGCGCATCCATTCGCACGTCATGGTCGTCCGGCGTCAGACTGGCGGCGAGGAGCTGGAACAGCGCCGCCTCGGCCGTGTCGCTCATCAGCCCGCCGCGCCATGCCTCGCGCGCCACGGTCAGCGCCTCGCTGCGGCGCTGTGCGCTCAGCGCCAGGGCATAGGTGGCGCGGGCCTGGTTGGTGACGGGGGGATAGCGGTCGAAGAAGGAAACGATCCGCGCCGGATCGGCGCTTTCACGCTCCAGCGCGCGCTCGGCATTGACGCGGAACTTCGCCGCCTCGGGAAAGCCGGGATAGCTCATCAGGAAGCCGGCATAGTCGGCAAAACCGAATTGGTCGGAGGCGTTGAGCTGCTTCCAGCGATCGACCGCCTGCTGCATCGCGCCGACCGAGCCGGACCGCAGGACGAGCCGCGCCTGATCCCATTCGGCACCGTCCTGGGCCTTGGCGCAGCCCGGCAGCAGGACGAAAATCGCGAGGACTAGGGGAAAGGTCAGGCGCGCCATGCTGGACATTTTGGAAATTTGCTCCTTATCAGGCGCTGAATGAAAACAGCCCCGCGTGGTGGGGGCCGCAAGGCCCGCCCTATGGGGCAAGATCAGGGGTAAAGTCCATGTTTTCCGGCTCGATTCCGGCTCTGGTCACGCCGTTTTCCGGCGGCGCGATCGATGACGCGGCCTTCCGCCGCCTGGTCGACTGGCAGATCGAACAGGGTTCCAGCGCGCTGGTCCCCTGCGGCACCACCGGCGAAGCGCCGACCATCACCAGCGAAGAACAACACCGCCTGTTCGCGGTCTGCGTCGAGCAGGCGGCAGGGCGCGTGCCGGTGATCGCCGGCTGCGGATCGAACGATACCCAGACCGCCAGGTGGCACATGCAGGTCGCCCGCGATCTGGGCTGCCAGGCCGCGCTGATGGTCGCGCCCTATTACAACCGCCCCAGCCAGGCCGGGCTGCTCGCCCATTTCAGCTATCTGGCGGAAAACGTCGACCTGCCGATGGTGCTTTACAACGTGCCGGGGCGCACCGTGACCGACATCGCGCCTGAAACCACGATCGAACTGGCCCGGCGCTTTCCCGAGCGGATCGTCGGGATCAAGGACGCCAGCGGCGACATGACCCGCCTGACCGCGCACCGCATGGCGCTGGGCAGCACCTTTGCCCAGATCTGCGGCAACGACGACATGGCGCTGCACTACAACGCCGGGGGCGGGGTGGGCTGCATCTCGGTCACCGCCAACGTCGCGCCCAAGCTGTGCGCCGATTTTCAGGCGGCCAGCCTGGCCGGGGACATGACGACTGCCCATGCGCTCAATGAACGGCTGTTCCCGCTCCACCAGGCGCTGTTCACCGACGCCTCGCCCGCGCCGATCAAGTACGCCATGGCCAAGGTGCTGGGCTGGATCGGCGAGGAGGTGCGCCTGCCGCTGGTGCCGTGCAGCGCGACGAGCCGCACCGCGGTCGATGCGGGGCTGGCACACGCCGGGTTGGCTTAGGTAATCCTCCCTGTCGCGCAGCGATGGGGAGGTGGCATTCGCGCAGCGAATGACGGAGGGGTGCCGTGCCGCAACATGACTATGCCAAGGCACGCCAGCTTCGTGCGACCATGTCTTTGCCCGAAGTCCTGCTGTGGAACTACCTTCGCAAGAGACCACAGGGCGTGAAATTTCGCCGTCAGCATCCCGTGGGAAACTACGTTATCGATTTCTATTGCCCGTCTGCGCGGGTTGGCATCGAGGTAGACGGTGTGGCGCATGACCTGGGCAATCGTCCGGCAAGCGATAGGGCAAGGGATCGCTGGTTGGCCGATCAAGGCGTGCGAATTGTGCGGATTCCGGCAAGCGAGGTGCTCAAGTCCGTTGTCGATGCGGCCGAGGCGATCATTGCGCTCTGTTGCAGGGTCGATTGACCCCTCCGTCAGGCCTGCGGCCTGCCACCTCCCCATTGCTTCGCAACAGGGAGGATTTCCATTTTGACCCGTTCCCTTTTCGCCTCCCACCACCTACATGCCGCCAGACCATGGCCCGCCCGACCACCGCAGAGTTCGACAAGAAGAAGGTCGTCGCCGAAAACCGGCGCGCGCGGTTCGACTATTATATCGAGGAAGTGTTCGAGGCCGGCATCGCGCTGACCGGGACCGAGGTCAAAAGCCTGCGCTTTGGCGAAGGTTCGATCGCCGAGAGCTATGCCGAGGTCAAGAACGGCGAGGTCTGGCTGGTCAATTCTAACGTGCCCGAATTCAGCCACGGCAACCGCTTCAACCACCAGCCCAAGCGGCTGCGCAAGCTGCTGCTGAAAGAGCGCGAGATCGCCAAGTTCCACGGCGCGGTCGAGCGCAAGGGGATGACGCTGGTCCCGCTGTCGATCTATTTCAACGGCCGCGGCCGGGCCAAGGTCGAGCTTGCCTTGGCCAAGGGCAAGAACGCTGCCGACAAGCGCGCGACCATGAAGGAACGCGACTGGAAGCGGGATCAGGCGCGGATCATGCGGGAATACAAATGACCACCATCGTCGCCCGGATCCGCGAATGGGGGCAGCGCAACATGCCCACCCGCGAACAGATGGAGCGCAGCCGCTGGGTGCCCAAGTCGGTGCTGCGCACCGAACTGTGGCGCTTTACCCGCCGTTCGGTGCCGCGCGCGGTGGCGCTGGGGCTGCTGGTCGGAATCCTGCTGCCCTTCGCGCAGATCATCTTCGCGGCGATCCTCAGCCTGCCGGTGCGGGCCAATGTGCCGATTGCCTCGGCCACCACTTTCGTCACCAATCCCTTCACCACACCGCTGATCTGGGCCGGGGCCTATCAGATCGGCAACCTGGTGCTGCATATCGACAACGAGGCCGGCGGGGCAATCGACCGGCTGTTCAAGCTGACCGATATATGGAGCGCGATCGAGTGGCTGACCGCCGAGGGCAAGTCGCTCGCGCTGGGCCTGGTCATTGTCGCGGTGGTTTCGGCCTCGCTGGGCTACTTGCTGTCGGGCTGGGTGTGGCGCTGGTGGGTCGGCAACAAGCGCCGCGCGAAGCAGCGCGGGCACGGCGCATGAGCCGCGCGGCCGATGCCATGGCCTGGTTGCAGCGCCGCGCACCGACGCGCGAAGCGCTCGAATCGAACCGCTTCATCCGCCCCTTCGCGCACCGCGTTCTGCGGTCCGATCTGTGGCGCTTCAACCGCCGTTCGGTGCCGCGCGGGATCGCGCTGGGCCTGTTCGTGGGGATCATGGTGCCGTTCGCGCACAGCGCCGTGGCGGCGCTGACGGCGGTGTTCGTGCGCGCCAATGTGCCCGTGGCGATTGTGGCGACCTGGGTCAGCAATCCCGCGACCTGGGTGATCATTTTTCCGGCCGCCTACGAAATCGGCAAGACCCTGCTGCACCTTGACCGGATGACCGGGGTCGCGCCAATCAGCGAGACGATGCAGCACACCCAGACCGATCACCTGTTGCAAAGGCTGACCGGCACCGGCCTGGAAACCGCGTTCGGCCTGTTCGTCATGGCGACTGTGCTCGCCGCTGCGGGATACCTGGCATCGGGGCTGGTCTGGCGCCTTATGGTCGCGCGACGCCGCCGCGCCCGGTTGGCCCAGGCCCGGATCGCGGAGCCCGCGGGTTGAGCGTGGCGGCCCGCGCCAGAGCGCCGCGCGGCAGCGAAGGGCTGGTGCTGGCACTGGCGCTGGCGCTCAGCCTGGTGATTGTCTGGCTTGCCACGGATGCACTGCTGACCGTCGCCGCTTTCGGTGCGGGCCTGCTGGCGCTGGGCGCGGTGATCTGGACCTTGACCCGGACCAAGGCCGCGGCGCTGGAGGCAGAGACCGCCTTGCCCGACTGGTCGGTCACCGTTGCTGCGATCGATCGCAGCGACGCAGCGATGGCGATTACCGACCGCGCCGGGCGGCTGGTCTGCGCCAACGGGCTTTACGAGCAGTGGTTCACCGCCGCCCATGCTCCGCCTCGCCTGCCGGTGGACAATGCCAGTCTTGAACGGCTGGCCAAGGCTGCCCGCGCCGGTTGGCGCG
>JBJTLX010000170.1:0-7944 GCA_046063245.1 Novosphingobium sp. | reverse complement strand
GCCGCAACCCGCCACGTAAAGGTTCGGATCCTTGACCTCGTTGTGGTTGTACGAGACCCCGGCGGTCAGGGTCAGGCCGCGGACGGGACGGGCCTCGAGCTCGGCCTCGAAGCCATAGCCGTCGACCTTCTTGGCATTGATCAGCGTCGTGAAGTTCGACGCGCCGCCTACCGCGGTCAGCTGCATGTTGTCGGTGGTGAAGTAGAAGCCGGTCAGGTTGAAGCGCGCCCTGCCGCCGGCGAAGGACGACTTGAGGCCGCCTTCATAGCTCATCGTGGTCTCGCTGTCGGCCACCGACAGCGTGCGCCCGAAGACCAGGCGACCCTGGATCGACGGGGCGCGATAGCCCTTGGCAACGCGGGCGAACAGGTTGACCTGTTCGCTGACCGGCATGGTCGCGGCCAGATCCCAGGTCAGCACATCATCGCCGACATTGGCATTCTGCGGGGTGACGGGGCCGCCAAAGCCGAGAAAGCCCGGACGGGTATCGACCGGACGCGAAGCGGTCAGCGTGCGCTTGTCGTGGTTGTATCGCGCGCCGGCCTGCAGCTTGAGGCCCGAATCGAACTTGTAGTTGAGCGATCCGAACACGCCCAGCGCATCGCTGTCCTGGCGCTGCAGACCGACCGCCGCCGGGGTCAGATCGGTCGGGTTGCCGTAATCGTAGCTGGCGATGTCGAGCTTTTCGTTGAAGTAGAACACGCCGAGCTGATAACCGAGCCCGCCGTCGTTGTTCGAGGCGATGCGCAGCTCCTGCGTGAACTGGTCAAGGCTGGGCACGTCGTCGCGCGACTGGGCCGAAAACGGGATGAAGCCCGGGCCCATGCTCGGCGCGAACTGGTTGCCGAACCCGCCGTCGATATCGCCGCGGCTTTGCAGGTTGCCGTTCCACAGGCTGGTGACCGACGTGATCGTTACCGGCCCCGCATCGTATTCGGCGGTAAGGGCGGCGTTGTAGTTCTTCAACTTCTGGAAGTTGAGGCCGTCGGCGCGGGTCTGGCGGCGATCGAAGGCCGAGGTCGGCCCGGTCAGCCCGATCAGCTTGTTGCTGCCCGTGGCAAAGGCGTTGGCGCGAAACAGGCGGGCGGTTCCATCGAACAGGCGAACCTGGAAGGTCCCGCGCAGGGTCAAGGCGTCAGACGGCTTGGCCTGGATCTGGAAGCGCGCGGCGAAATCGTCAAAGCCTTCAAGGTTCTTGTCGCCGGGCGCATCGAGGTTGTCGACCCAGTTGTCGCGGTGCTGGTACAGCGCCGAAACGCGCGCCGAGATCACGTCGCTGGCATCGCCGCTGCCCACGCCGGCTTCGGCATTGATCGTGCTGAAACTGCCATAGCTGGCCTTGACATAGTTCTTGCCGACCGCATCGGGGCGGACGCTGTCGAACTTGACGATGCCGGCCGGGGTGTTGCGGCCGAACAGGGTGCCCTGCGGCCCGCGCAGCACTTCGACCTGGTTGACGTCGAACACGGGAAAGCCCTTGAGGATCGGGTTTTCCAGGACCACGTCGTCATAGACCAGGCTGACCGGCTGCGAGGCGTTGAGGTCGAAGTCGGTATTGCCAAGGCCGCGAATGTAGAAACGCGGGAAGGTGCGGCCGAACGAGCTTTCGATGTTGAGGCTGGGCACGCGCCCGGCTAGCGCGCGGATATCCGCACCGCCGCCGGTCGCCGCGGCCAGGGCATCGCCGCTGATCGTCGCGACCGAAACCGGCACATCCTTCTGATTTTCCGACACGCGCTGCGCGGTGACGATGATTTCCTGCAGGCCATCATCGTCGGCCGATTGGGCGAAGGCCGGGGCAGCGACGGCGGACAGGGCCAGCGCCGCCATGGCGCTTGACTGGCGAAGAAGTGCGGTAAGGGTCATGGCTTGGCTCCATTCGACCGGATTTGGGGGAATTGGGTGCCGATGCAGCTAGTCGAGCCGCAGCGCGCGGCCAAGGCCAAGCCCGCGTGCAGCGGTGTATTGCGACACACCTGTTGCCACATTGCCGCAGTGCAGCGCGTGGTGTCCGGAGCGCAGAACGCTCAGCCGCGGCCGCGATAGCCCGCGACGCCCTGATCGGGCACCCACAGGTCCGCGGGGGCGGGCCCGCTTTGCCAGAACACGTCGATCGGAATGCCGCCGCGCGGATACCAGTAGCCGCCGATCCGCAGCCATTGCGGCTGCATCTCGGCGACCAGGCGCTGGCCGATGCCCACGGTCACGTCCTCGTGAAAGCCGCTGTGATTGCGGAAGCTGCCGAGGAACAGCTTGAGGCTTTTCGATTCGACGATCGTCGCGCCGGGGGCATAGTCGATCACCAGGTGGGCGAAATCGGGCTGGCCGGTGACCGGACAGAGCGAGGTGAACTCGGGCGCGGCAAAGCGGACCAGAAAAAGCGCGCCGGGGCGCGGATTGGGCACATAATCGAGCACCGCGTCCTGCGGAGAAGCGGGAAGCGTGCTGGCCTGGCCAAGGTGCAGCGGCTGCGCCGCGCCGGGGGGAAGTGTGTCTGCCATGCAACGCGCCATGCCTCCATCGTGCGCCGGGCACAAGTCGCCGGTTGGAACGCGGCAGTTCACTTCCTATTCACGGCGTGCAGCGCCAACGCGCGCGACCGATGACGGGGATTGATGGTTCGATGCAGCGCTGGGGGGGCAGATTGAAGGCGGCAGGGTGTGCGGCGGGGCTGGGCCTTGCCGCGCTTGCCGCGCCAGCTGCGGCCCAATCGGTCAGCGACTACCGCCTGCCCGGCGCGACGTCGACCCCCGATCCCAAGGCCCAGGGCCCGGTCGATCCCGATGCGCCGGTGGTGCGCAGGTCCACGCCGACGGCAGCGCAGCCCAGCGCCCAGCCCATTGCAGCGCCGACGATCACCCCTTCGCCCGTGGTCGATGACGTTGCACCGGCGCGGACATCAACTGCGCCGCGTCCTGCGGTTGCCACGCCGCGGGCCGTGCGGCCCGATGCGACAGCGGGGAGTGGCACCCCGGCCCCTGCAGCTTCCGCTCCGGCAAGCGTGCCGGCCGCGGCTCTGCCGACAGCTGCGGCAACCGACCTGCCCTCCCCCGGCTTGGCCCTGCCGAGCGAAGCGGCGGCCGAGACTGCGCCAGCGCCTTCTGCCGCGCCCGGCCCGGGCATCTGGCCCTTGATCGCCGGGGGCATGGCGGTGCTGGCGGCGCTGTTTATGGCGCTGTGGTGGTGGCGCGGGCGTTCCGCACGCGCACCCGAGGTGGTCTTCGAACCGCCGATCCTGCGAGAGCCGCGCGCCGATCCGATCGCGCCCCCGGCCCCCGATGCCGCGCCAGCACCCGTTCCCACGCCGGCCTTCGCCCAGTCTAACGGGCTCGACATCGCGCTGGTCGCCACCCGGATGAGCGCGTCGCTGATGGCCACTACGCTGTCCTACCGGCTGACCGTGACCAATCGCGGGGGCCAGCCGCTGTCGGCGCTGGCGGTCGAGGGGGACATGGTCTCGGCCCATTCCTCGCTCCCGCCCGAGCAGCAGATCGCCAGCGACGCCCACCGGCTCGAGCTGCGCCATGCGCTGGTTGCACTGGCTCCGGGCGAAAGCGCCGAGTTCACCGGCAATTTCCGCCTGCCGCTGACCGCGGTCACGCCGATTCGCGCCGGGGAAGCCGCCTACTTCGTTCCGCTCGCCCGGCTGCGGGTCGAAGCGAGCACGGCGGCGGGCAGTCCGCTGGTCAGCGTCCAGACCTTCGTGGTCGGCGAACTGCCCGAAAACCCCGGCGCGGCGCTGCGTCCGTTCCGGCTCGACCTGGGTCCGCGGACCTATTCGCGGATCGGCCAGCGCGCGGTCAGCTAAACCCGGATTCCCCCCTCGACGCCGCGCGTCCGGCCCGCTACCCTTTTCGCAAGTGCAGCGAGAGGAGCGTTGCCGGACACACATCCTGCACGGCAGGAACGCGAGGAGGACGCGATACAATGGAAAGTCTAGTTTCGACCGAGTGGCTGGCCAATGAGATGGGCGCCAGCGACCTCAGGATCGTCGACTGCACCAAGCACCTGGCCGGGACCGGCCGCGATGCCCTGGCCGAATATGAAGGCGGGCACATCCCCGGCGCGGTCTTCATGGACCTGTCGGACCTGACCGATACCGCCAACCCGGTCGAGAACATGCTGCCCCCGGCGGAAAAGTTCGCCAGCCGGATGCAGACGCTGGGCCTGGGCGATGGCAGCCGGATCGTGCTCTACGATGACAGTGCGGTGAAGACCGCGGCGCGCGCCTGGTTCATGCTCAAGATGTTCGGCGCGCACGATGTCGCGATCCTCGACGGCGGGATTGCCAAGTGGAAGGCCGAAGGGCGTCCGCTGACCCAGGGCAAGGAAGTGCTGCGCCACCGCCACTTCACCGCCTGGCAGGACGACAAGGACGTCCGGACCAAGGCCGACATGCTCGCCAACCTGCACAGCAAGGCAGAGCAAGTGGTCGACGCGCGCGGCGCGGCGCGCTTTACCGGCGAGGATGCCGATCCCCGTCCCGGCATCGCCGCGGGCCACATCCCCGGTTCGCGCAACGTGCCCTACACTGCGCTCTACAACGCCGACGGCACCTTCAAGAGCAAGGACGCGCTTAAGGCGGTCTTTGCCGAGGCCGGGGTCGATCTGGCCAAGCCGGTCGTCACCACCTGCGGCAGCGGGGTGACCGCCTCGGTCGTGCTGTTCGCCATGCACCTGTTGGGCAAGGACGACACCGCGCTTTACGACGGCAGCTGGAGCGAATGGGGCGCCGATGCCGATACCCCCAAGGAAACCGGCGCGGCGGCGTAAGGTGGCAGGGGCCGACAGCGACGACCATTCTCCGGCGACGAGGCTGGTCACCGGTGGGCGGCGGGCGGACTGGACCGGCACGCCGTCCGAGCCGGGCGCCGTCGTCAGTCCGCCGGTCTGGCGCGCCTCGACTCACCTCTATCCCGACATTGGCGCGCTCAACGCCGGCAAGCCCAACGAAGACGGCCATTTCTATTACGGCCGCCGCGGATCGCCGACCCAGTGGGCCCTGGCCGACGCGCTGACCGCGCTGGAGCCGGGTGCGGCGGGCACGGTGCTCTATCCCTCGGGCGTGTCGGCGCTGGCCGGCGCGCTGATGGCGGTGCTGCGCCCCGGCGACGTGCTGCTGATGACCGACAACGCCTATGAGCCGTCCCGCAGCCTCGGCCGCGGGCTGCTCAGGGATTTCGGGATCGAGACCCGCTGGTTCGATCCGCAGGACCCCGCCGCGTTCACCGCGGCGATCGATGAACGGTGCAAAGCGGTGCTGCTGGAAAGCCCGGGCAGCCTGACGCTGGAAGTGCAGGACGTCCCCGCGCTGGCCGCCGCCGCGCGCGCCCGCGGACTGGCAGTGGTGCTGGACAACACCTGGGCCGGGCCGCTGGGCTTTGCCGCGCTTGAGCACGGCGCGGACATTGCCGTGATGAGCCTGACCAAGCACGTCGGCGGCCATTCCGACCTGATGCTGGGCAGCGCCAGCGCGGGCGAGGCGTTCTACGCAAAATTGCGCCGCACCGCGCAAGGGCTGGGGCTGGTGGTCTCACCCGACGATGCCGCGCTCGCGCTGCGGGGCTTGCGGACAATGGGCGTGCGGCTGGAGCGCGAGACGGCGAGTGCGCTGGCGCTGGCCAAGTGGCTGGAACAACAGCCTCAGGTGGCGCGGGTGCTGTGCCCGATGCTGCCCGGATCGCCCGGACACGCGCTGTGGGCGCGCGATTTCAGCGGCGGCTGCGGGCTGTTCTCGATCGTATTCAAGGGCAAGGACGGCAAGGCGCGCGATGCCTTCATCGACGGTCTTGGCCTGTTCGGCATCGGCTATTCGTGGGGCGGGTTCGAAAGCCTGGTCACCCCGGTCGATCCGGCCAAGCTGCGCACCGCGACGCCGTGGCCACTGCCCGGCATGGACAGTGCCGACCGCTATGGCGTGCGCCTGTCGATCGGGCTGGAGGATCCGGCCGATTTGCAGGCCGATCTGGCCCGCGGGCTGGCGGCGTGGGACGCGGCCTAAAGCTGGCCTAGGCGGCAGCAAAGGCATTGTCGCTGGCATTTGGCCGCCGGTTTGCCCAAGTCCGCAGCATGAGCAGTACTCTCCCTCCCAGTCCCGGCCCAAATCCCGGAAAGGTCTGGCTGGTCGGCGCCGGCCCCGGCGATCCCGACCTGCTGACCCTGCGCGCCGCGCGGCTGATCATGCGCGCCGGCCTGATCGTCCACGATGGCCTGGTCGATCCCGCGATCCTCGCCATGGCCCCGCCGTCGGCGCGGATGATCTCGGTCGCCAAGCACCGCGCGCGCCACACCATGCAGCAAGGCGAGATCAACGCGCTGCTGGTGCGTGAGGCGCTGGCCGGGCGCGAGGTGATCCGCCTCAAGGGTGGCGACCCGTTCATTTTCGGCCGCGGCGGCGAAGAAGCCGAAGCCTGCCGCGCTGCCGGCGTGCCGGTTGAGGTGGTTCCCGGGATCAGCGCAGCAATCGGCGCTGGCGCCGCGGCGCAAATGCCGCTGACCCACCGCAACGCCGCCTCCGTGGTCAGCTTCGTCGCGGGCCAATGCAAGGGCCTGTCCGACCAGAACTGGGCCGGGCTGGCCGGCGTCGGCCGCACCCTGGTGATCTACATGGGCGTCGCCACGGCCGAAGCGATTGCCGAAAAGCTGATCGCCGACGGGCTTTCGCCCGACATGCCGGTGGCGGTGATAGAGAATGCCACCCGCCCGGCGATGCGCGTCCTGCGCGCTTCGCTGGCCGGCCTGCCCGATCTGGTCGCCTCGGCCAAGGTCAAGAGCCCGGCAATCATCATCATCGGCGCGGTCGCCGCGGCGCCCGAAACCGAAACACTGCGCGCCCTGGCGCTGGAGGCACAGGCATGAAAATCCTGACCGGAAACGACCTCAAGTCCGGCGCCGTCACCTGGTGGGACGGGGTGCAATGGTCGCTCCATGTCGCTGATGCGGTCGACGTCGGCGAACATGCCGACACGATCCTCGCCCGCGAAGAGGCGGCGCGGCGGGTCAATGCCGGCTATGCCATCGACGCGGTCAGGGACGCCGACGGCGGGGTGCGCCCGGCGCACATCAAGGACCGCATCCGCGCGCTCGGCCCGACCGTGCGCCCTGACCTGACCCTCAAGCCAGCCGACGCCGACGCGCGCGAATGGGTGATCTGATGTACAAGTACGACAATTACGACCAGGCGATGGTCGATACCCGCGTCGAGGAATTCCGCGATCAGGTGAAGCGCCGGATCGAGGGGCACTTGTCCGAGGATCACTTCAAGCCGCTGCGGCTGCAGAACGGGCTCTACCTTCAGCTCCACGCCTATATGCTGCGCGTCGCCATTCCCTATGGCACGCTGAGCAGCGCCCAGATGCGCGCGCTGGGCGACATCGCCGAGAAATTTGACCGCGGTTACGGCCACTTCACCACCCGCCAGAACATCCAGTACAACTGGATCCAGCTTGACCAGACCCCCGATCTGCTCGCCGAGCTCGCGGCGGTCGAGATGCACGCGATCCAGACCAGCGGCAATTGCATCCGCAACATCAGTTCGGACCAGTACGCCGGGGCCGCCGCCGACGAGCTGGTCGATCCGCGCCCCTATGCCGAGCTGCTGCGCCAGTGGTCGAGCTTCCACCCCGAATTCCTGGTGCTGCCGCGCAAGTTCAAGATCGCGGTGATCGCCAGCGAGACCGACCGCGCGGCGATGAAGCTGCACGACATCGGCATCCGCATCGTCCGGAACGCAGCGGGAGAGATTGGCGCGGCGTTCTATGTCGGCGGGGGCATGGGCCGCACCCCGATGATCGCCCCGCTGATCCGCGAATTCGTCCCGCTCGATCAGTTGATAACCTATTCGGAAGCTTGCCTGCGGGTTTATAACCGATATGGACGGCGCGATAACAAGTACAAGGCGCGGATCAAGATCCTGGTCCACGAGCTGGGCAAGGATGAATACAC
>JBJTLX010000169.1:0-2608 GCA_046063245.1 Novosphingobium sp. | reverse complement strand
GAAACCTTCTTCATCGCCTTGGTTTGCGCGGCACCGCCGACGCGGCTGACCGACAGGCCGACGTTGATCGCCGGGCGGACGCCCTGGTAGAACAGGCCGGTTTCAAGGAAGATCTGGCCGTCGGTGATCGAGATCACGTTGGTCGGGATGTAGGCCGAAACGTCGCCCGCCTGGGTTTCGATGATCGGCAGCGCGGTGAGCGAACCGCCGCCCTGGCTGTCGTTCATCTTGGCGGCGCGTTCGAGCAGACGGCTGTGCAGATAGAACACGTCGCCCGGATAGGCTTCGCGGCCCGGCGGGCGGCGCAGCAGCAGCGACATCTGGCGATAAGCGACGGCCTGCTTGGAAAGGTCGTCATAGACGATCACGGCGTGCATGCCGTTGTCGCGGAAGAATTCGCCCATGGTCGCGCCGGTGTAGGGCGCAAGGTACTGCAGCGGGGCGGGCTCCGAAGCGGTTGCGGCGATGACGATCGAATATTCCATCGCGCCGTTTTCTTCGAGGCTGCGCACGATCTGCGCGACGGTCGAGCGCTTCTGGCCGACCGCGACGTAGATGCAGTAGAGCTTCTTCTTTTCGTCGTCGCCGGCGTTGGCGGCCTTCTGGTTGATGAAGGTGTCGATCGCCACGGCGGTCTTGCCGGTCTGACGGTCACCAATGATCAGTTCGCGCTGGCCGCGGCCGACCGGAACGAGCGCGTCAATCGCCTTGAGCCCGGTCTGCACCGGCTCATTCACCGATTGCCGCGGGATGATGCCCGGGGCCTTCACTTCGACGCGCTGGCGGCTGGCGGCCACAATCGGGCCCTTGCCGTCGATCGGGTTGCCGAGCGCATCGACCACGCGGCCGAGCAGGCCCTTGCCGACGGGAACGTCCACAATGGTGCCGGTCCGCTTGACGACGTCGCCTTCCTTGATCTCGGCGTCCGAGCCAAAGATCACGACACCGACGTTGTCAGCTTCGAGGTTGAGCGCCATGCCCTTCACCCCGTTCGAGAATTCGACCATTTCACCGGCCTGAACCTGATCGAGGCCGTGGATACGGGCGATACCGTCACCCACCGACAGCACCGAGCCGACTTCCGAGACTTGTGCCTCGGTGCCGAAGCTGGCGATCTGGTCCTTGATGACCTTCGAAATTTCTGCGGCGCGGATATCCATGTTCAGCCTTTCATCGCGTTAGCGAGGGTGTTCAAACGGGTGCGGATCGAGTTGTCGATCTGGGTCGAACCGATCCGGACGATCAGGCCGCCGAGAATCTCGGGGTCGACCGTGGCGGTGAGTTTCACGTCCTTGCCTTCGCGCGCCTTCAATTTGGCGGCGATGGCGGAAATCTGCTTGGCATCGAGCGGGTGCGCGCTGGTCACCGTGGCGGCAACCTCGCCGCGAGCGGCGGCGGCGATCCCGGCGAAGGCCGAAACCACCTGTGGCAGCTGCGACAGCCGGCGGTTCTGCGCGAGCACGCCGAGGAACTGCTGGGTCAGAGGCGAAAGCTTCAGGTGATCGCCAAGACCCTTCATCGCCGCGAGCGCGCTTTCGCGGGTCAGCCGCGGGTTGCGAATCAGTGCGGCAAGATCGGGCGAAGCCGAGAGCGCCTGGCCAAGGGTCTCAAGGTCGCTTTCGACCGAGCTGACCTTGCCTGCCTCGCTTGCCAAATCATACAGAGCAGAGGCGTAGCGCCCCTGCAAACTTGCGGTAATGCCGCCGGAATTCTCCACGCGCGTCGGTTCCTTGCATCGGGTGCGTTGTCGGGGCAGATGCCATGCACAAAAGCACGGCGGACCCGGGGGACGGGGGCGCGCATAGCCATGATTGTGCTGCGATGCAAGGTGGGGCAAGGAACTTCCCGAAGGCTTGGCGGAGGCTGCAGCAAATATGGGCGAAACGATCCATCTCGAGATGTCGTACGGGCACCGGATGCCGTGCTATCATGCGCAGCCCGAAGGCGAGCGCCGCGGCGGGCTGGTGCTGGTGCAGGAAATCTTCGGGGTAACCGACCATATCCGCGAGCTCTGCGACGAATACGCCGCCGACGGCTACGAAGTGATCAGCCCCGGGCTGTTCGACCGCCAGCAACCGGGCTGCGAGCTTGGCTATTCGGGGGCGGACTGGGAGCGCGCTGTGCAGATCGCGCGCGGCGAGCACGACTGGGAGCAGGGCCTCGACGATTCTGCGCGCTGCATCGCATGGTTGAAAGCCAAGGGCGGACCGGTGTTCATCGTCGGCTATTGCTTCGGCGGCTCGGTCGCCTGGCGCATGGCGCAATTGTCGGACGATCTCGACGCGGCGAGTTGCTACTATGGCGGCTATATCGCTACCCGCTTCGCGGACGATCCGCCCAAATGCGCGACGATCTGCCACTTTGGCCGCTATGATTCGATGGTGCCGATCGAGCCGGTCGAGGCGCTGATCGCCAAGGATCACCCTACCGCGCAGATCTTTGTCTACGAGGCGGGACACGGGTTCAATTCCGATCGCCGCAAGGACTGGCACCCCGAAAGCGCCGACCTCGCCAAGGAACGCACCTTGATGCTGTTCCGCGCGCTCGGAGGCTGACATGGCCAAGATCCTGATTGTCCTGCCGCAGATCGACTTCGACCCGACCGAGG
>JBJTLX010000168.1:0-8086 GCA_046063245.1 Novosphingobium sp. | reverse complement strand
GGCAAAGTCTGCCAGCAGCAGCGCGGTGGGCACCATCAGCGCCAGGATGGTGCCGCCGACGATGCCGATCGGCAGGTCGCGCTCGGTCAGTTCAAGGCTGTTCATGTCACCCGCGGCCTTGCGCGCACGGTCGGCAGCGAGCGCGCCGGCGATCCCCTTCGCGATCGGGCCGATGACTTTCAGCAGCGTCCAGATCGCCGCCACGCCAATCGCCCCCGCGCCGATGAAGCGCACCTTCTGGCGGAACACGGTGGCGACGAAATCGGCCAGTTCGGCGCCCGCCGGCGGGCCGCCAGCAGTCAGTTGCGGCAGGATGATCACGAAGCTGAGCACGATGCCGACCAGCATGGCGATACCCACGGCCAGGCCCACCAGGTGCCCTACCCCGACCAGCGCCAGCGACAGCGATGCCGAGGCAAAGGTGCTGCCCGCGCCCAGCCGGAAGGTGGTATTGGCCCCCTCTGCGACCAGCTTCATCTTGGCCAGCAAGGGATAGAGCGCGGCGATGCCGGTGCCGAGCACCACGGCGGCAAGGCCGCGGCGGTTCTCTTCCGCCCCGCCCACGCCCGCGCCGACTTTCAGCACTTCGGCTGCGGCGACGCCTTCGGGATAGGGCAGGTCCGAGCCGGTGACGAGCGCGCGGCGCAGCGGGACCGAATACATCACCCCCAGGATGCCGCCGATGGCGATCACCGCGACCGATTGCCAATAGGGAAACCCGGTCCACCACCCGACCATGATCAGGCCGGGCAGGACGAAGACGATGGCCGACAACGTCCCCGCCGCGCTGGCGATGGTCTGGACGATGTTGTTTTCCTGGATCGTCGCGCCCGAAAAGAACCGCAGGATCGCCATCGAGATCACCGCCGCGGGGATCGAGGTGGCGAAGGTCAAGCCGACCCGCAGCCCCAGATAGACGTTGGCCGCGGTGAACACGACCGTCAGGATCGCGCCCAGCACGACGCCGCGGACAGTCAGCTCCCGGGGGATCGGCACTATGCTCATCGGACGCCCTCATTCATGTTCGTTGATGCCAAGCTGAACTGGTTCCCACATTTCACACCGCCATGGGAAGAAAAAAAGATCGCCGCGCCAAGGACGCGCTGCCACCGTTCGGGGCACAGAGGCCGGACTTCCGTTTGGAGAAATGCCGGTTGCCCGGTAGGGGGAACGGTTCAACGCGCAGCGGGGCAAAGTACAGATGGCGGATGGCGAGGCATTTGTTGACTATTACAGCGTGCTGCGGGTCGATCCCGATTGCAGCGCACGCAAGCTCGAAACCGCCTATCACACCCTCGCCAAGCTGTACCATCCCGACCACGGCGACAGTGCCGACGTCGCCAAACTGACCGAAGTGATCGACGCCTACAAGGCGCTGCGCAATCCCGATGAGCGGCGCGAATACGATGTGCACTACGCCGCGATGACCGGCTTCGTCTTTGCCTCGGCGGACGAAGCGCCAGGCGAGGATGGCGCGGCCCTGTCCGATGCCGAGGCGCATGCCCGCATCCTCCAGTACCTCTATCGCCGCCGCCGTGAGAACGCTCAGGATCCGGGGATCGGGCGCTATTACGTCCAGGAAGTGATCAACTGCCCCGACGACCTGTTCGATTTCCACCTGTGGTATCTGAAGGAAAAAGGCCTCATCGCCACCACGGGCGAAGGCACCTTGGCGATCACAATCGAAGGGGTCGATCACGTTATCGCGACATCACGCACGGCGCAGAAGGAAAAGCTGATGCTGTCGCAATCGGAAGAGGAACAGGACCCACGCCAGGGCTGACCCGGCAGGCACTCGCCTACCTGTTGCGCGGGCACCGGCGGGTGGAGTTCGGCCCCCGAACAGGCCGAATCCCCTCAACCCCGGCCTATTGCGCTGGCGCAGCCGGTGCAGCCGCTGCCGCCGCCGTGCTGGCCCCGGCAAAGCCGCACTGCTTCTGTTCCATCGCGATCTGCTTGGTGATGCGGGTGGCATTTTCCTTGTAGGCTTCGGTAACCGAGCCGCTCTGGACCTGCTTGCCGCGCAGCGTCGAAACGTTGTCGCACAGGTGGAACACGTGTTCGGTATCGGCCTTTTCGCCAGCCTTGTCCGATGCGATCCAGTACACCTTGTCGATCCCGCCCGGGTTGGCGTCGGACTTGGTCGCATCGGCCACCGCAGCAGAATCGCGCGCAATGTCCTGGGCCTGGCTCGCCACTTCGGGCGAACAGGCAGTGGTCGGTTGGCCCGACTTGATCTGGCTGGCGCAGAGATTCATGTCCTCGGTGTACTGCTCGACCGAGGGCGGCTTGAAATCGATCCCCAGCACCGTGGCGAGGAGGGCCAGCGCCACGCCGACACCGCCGGCGATCTTCTTGTTCTTGGGATCCATGTCCTTGTCGAGGAAGATCAGCGCCAGCAGCGGCAGGAAGGCGATCACCGTGATGATCGCGCCCAACTGGTTCTGGACGAAGAAGCGGAAGCCGTCGGCGCGGCTGGCCGGATCGTGCTTGTTGGCGGCCTTCCACAACAGGCTGCCGCCGATCGCGAACACCGCGATGACCACCAGCAGGCCGATCAGCAGCGCCAGGTTGCCCGATTGGAACTTGCCCTGCTTGAGCAGGACGATCCCGGCAATCTCGGTGCCGATCGCCACCAGCCAGCACAGCGCGGCATAGATCCGCAGGCTCTTGGCCTTGCCTTTCTGGTCCTGGGTTGCGGCCCAGGCCTTGGTAACGTCGACCTGCGGCGGAGTTTGATTGTCGGTCATGTGCGGTCCCTTCCATCCCGATCCGGGTGATTGCGCGCATTCCAAGCCCAAGCGGGCGAAGGCGTCAACTGGTTTGGGCGGGTTTTGCTCTGCCAGGCGGGCGATCAGGCCGCCGCCAGCACCGTGGCAAAGGCCTGCACCGCGGCCACCTCGTCCCCGCCCCAGACCGCGCCCGACACCGCCAGAAAATCGGCCCCTGCCGCCACCAGCGGGGCGCAATTGCCGGGCGTGATCCCGCCGATCGCGACGCAGGGGATTTCCATCAGGCCCTGCCACCAGGTCAGCAGCTCGGGCCCGGCGACATAGTCGGTCTGCTTGGTCAGGGTCGGAAAGAACGCCCCGAAGGCGACGTAATCGGCACCGGCATCGCCGGCTTCCATCGCCAGGTGACGGCTGTTGTGGCAGGTCACGCCGATCTGCGCCTCGCGCCCCAGCCGCTGGCGGGCATCGGCCAGATCCCCGTCGCCCTGCCCCAGGTGGACCCCGTCAGCGCCAAGACGCTTGGCCAGGCCGATCGAATCGTTGACGATGAAGGCCACCGCTCGGTCGGCGCAGATACGCTGGAGCGGTTCGGCCAAGCGTGCCGCCTGGTGTTCGTCCAGGCCCTTGACCCGGAACTGGAACGCCGCGACCGAACCGGCGTCGAGCGCGCGGGTCAGCCGCTCGGGGAAGCTGCCGCTCACGTCGAGCGGCGAAATCAGGTAGAGCTGGCAATCGGACATGATCTGCGCTCTATCGGCGCTTCGCCGCTTCGCCAAGCGTTCCGCAACCGTTCAGGCGCAATGTTGGTTATGGAAGCCATGAAACCGCTGCTTCTTGCCCCCCTCGCCGCGCTCGCCCTGTCGGGCTGCATCACCTATCACAACCACAGCGACGGGATCACCCGGCTGCGGATCGACGAGAGCGGCACTGTCGGTGGTCCCAAGGTGACCCCGCTCAAGGTACTGGAAGACAGCCGCTGCCCGGTGGGTACGCAGTGCGTCTGGGCCGGCCGGGTCAGGGTCAGCGTGCGGATCGAAACCGGGCCGGGCAGCGAGACCCGCGAAATGGCCCTGGGCGAGGCGCAACCGGTCGCCGACGGCAGCCTGACCCTGGTCGAGGTGCTGCCCGAAAAGAAAGCCAACCAGACCACTTACCCCGACGAATATCGCTTCGGCTTCAAGTTCGCCGGGGGCTTGTGAGCGCTCAGGAGGTCTTGACCGTCGATCCGGTGTAGATCGCGTCGATCGCATCGCCCAGCGCCGCGTCGAACTCGGCGTCGCTCATCTGAAAGCGCAGGTCTTCCAGCAGGGCGCGGCTGAAGCTGGCGATGATGCCCTGGTTCTTGGCCAGTTCGGCGCAGGCTTCGGGCCGGGCAAAGCCGCCCGACAGCGCGACCACGCGCAGCACCCTGGGATGCGCGACCAATGCATCGAACGTGCCCGGAACCACCGGCAGCGAGAGCTTGAGCATCACCTGCTGGCCCTGCGGCACGGCGTCCAGCGCCTTCAGGATTTCATCGCGCAGGATGATGTCGCACTGGGCGCGGGTCGCGCTCTTGATGTTCACTTCGGGCTCGATGATCGGCATCATGCCGTGGGCCAGGACCTGCGCGCCAACCGCGAACTGCTGGGCGACAATCGCGGCGATCCCGGCGGCATCGGCCGAATTGATCACCGAGCGTTCCTTGGTGCCATAAACGCCGAGCGCCTTGCTGCGGGTCAGCAGGGCATCGAGCTCGGGCATCGGCTTCATCAGCTGGACGCCGTTCGCTTCGTCTTCCAGCCCCTTGTCGATCTTGATGAAGGGGACGATGCCCTTGGCGATCAGCGCGGCGGGAACGGTCTGCCCGTCAACCATGCCTTCCATCGTCCGCTCGAACAGGATCGCGCCGATCACCTTGTCGCCGGTGAACGCGGCCGAGCGGATGATCCGGCTGCGCATCGCATGGATCAGGCCGTACATCTCCGCTTCGGAGGACCACGCATCGGCCGCAATGCCGTAGCCCGCCAGCGCCTTGGGGGTCGATCCGCCCGACTGGTCCAGCGCGGCGATAAAGCCGTTCCCGGCGGCCATCTTGGCGGTCATTTCGGCGGTGTTCATGGCAGAGGTCCCTGTCGCTGCATACGTATGTGATGCGGGCCCTTAGCCGTCTCTGCGTGACGCGGCAAGGGCCTGCGTCAGGCCTTTTCGAGCGCGACCACGCCGGGCAGTTCCTTGCCTTCCATCCATTCGAGGAAAGCGCCGCCAGCCGTTGAAATGTATGAGAAATCGTCCGCCACACCGGCATGGTTGAGTGCCGAGACGGTGTCCCCGCCCCCGGCCACCGAAACCAGCGCGCCTTCCGCGGTCAGCGCCGCCGCGCTGCGCGCCAGCGCCACGGTCGCCGCATCGAACGGGGCCATCTCGAACGCGCCGAGCGGGCCGTTCCAGACCAGCGTGCGGCAGGTCTTGAGCACATCGGCCAGCGCCTCGACCGCCTGCGGGCCAATGTCGAGGATCATCTCGTCGGCGGCGACCTCGTGGACGTTGCAGGTGCGCAAGCTGGGGGGATTGGCGGCGAATTCCTTCGCCACCACCACGTCATAGGGCAAGTGCACGGTGCAGCCGGACGCATCCGCTGCGGCCATAATCTCTTCGGCGGTGCCGGTCAGGTCGTGCTCGCACAGCGACTTGCCGACATTGACGCCGCGCGCCGCGAGGAAGGTGTTGGCCATGCCCCCGCCGATGATCAGGTGATCGACCTGCGTGACCAGATGGGTGAGCACGTCGAGCTTGGACGAAACCTTGGCCCCGCCGACCACCGCCGCGACCGGCTTGACCGGATTGCCCAGCGCCTTGTCGAGCGCGATCAGTTCGGCTTCCATCGAGCGCCCGGCATAGGCGGGGAGCAGGTGGGCGAGGCCCTCGGTGCTGGCATGGGCGCGGTGCGCCGCGGAAAAGGCATCGTTGACATAGATGTCGCCGTTGGCGGCAATCGCCTGGGCAAAGTCCGGGTCGTTGGCTTCCTCGCCCTTCCAGAAGCGGGTATTTTCCAGCATCGCAATGTCGCCAGGCTGAAGGATGCCGACTGCCTGCGCGACCACCGGGCCGGCGATCTCGGGGATGAACATGACCTCTTCGTGCAGCACGTCCTGCACCGCATCGAGGGTCATCGACACCGACATGGTCGAGACCCGCTCGCCCTTGGGCCGCCCGAAGTGGGCGAGCAGCAGCACTTTCGCGCCCTTGCCCGCCAGCTCGAGGATGGTCGGGGCGGCGGCGCGGACGCGGGTTTCGTCGGTGACCGCGCCGTCCTGCATCGGCAGGTTGAGGTCGACGCGGACCAGTACGACCTTGCCGCTGAGATCGGCGGGGAGATCGTCGAGGGTCTTGAACTTGCTCACCACCATACTCCGTTCGCTTCGAGCGAAGTCGAGAAGCCGCGCGCCCGTGTCTCGACTTCGCTCGACACGAACGGATGTCAAATTGGACTAAACCAGCTTGCCCATCGCGCCGGCGGTGTCGACCATGCGGTTGGAGAAGCCCCATTCGTTGTCGTACCAGCTGAGCACGCGGACCAGCTTGCCATCGATCACCGCGGTTTCGAGGCTGTCGATGGTGCTCGAATTGGCGCAGCCGTTGTAATCGATCGAGACCAGCGGCTCGTCCGAATAACCCAGCACGCCCTTCAGTGCGCCATTCGCGGCGTCCTGCAGCAGCTGGTTGACCTCTTCCTTGGTGGTGTCGCGCTTGGGCGTGAAGGTCAGGTCGACCACCGACACGTTGGGGGTCGGGACACGGATCGCCGAGCCGTCGAGCTTGCCCTTGAGTTCGGGGAGCACTTCCCCCACCGCGCGGGCGGCGCCGGTGGTGGTCGGGATCATCGACATGCCCGCGGCACGGGCGCGGCGCGGATCGTCGTGGATCTGGTCGAGGATCTTCTGATCGTTGGTATAGGCGTGGATCGTGGTCATCAGCCCGCGCTCGATCCCGATTGCGTCGTTGAGCACCTGGGCGAACGGCGCGAGGCAGTTGGTCGTGCAGCTGGCGTTGGAAACGATGGTGTGCCCGGCTTCGAGCTTGTCGTGATTGACGCCGTAGACCACCGTCAGATCGACGTTCTTGCCCGGGGCCGAAATCAGCACCTTCTTCGCACCCGCGGCGATGTGCTTTTCGCAGCTCGCGCGGTCGGTGAAGAAGCCGGTGCATTCCAGCGCGATGTCGATGCCGTTGGCGGCATGCGGCAGGTTGGCGGGATCGCGCTCGGCCGACACGTGGATGCGCTTGCCATTGATGATCAGATCGTTGCCATCGACTTCGACCGTCCCGTCGAACGCGCCGTGGACGCTGTCGCGCTGGAACAGCATGGCATTGGCCTTGGCCGAGGCGAGATCGTTGATCGAGACCAGTTCGAGGTCATGGTCGCTGCGCGACAGAATCGCCCGCGCCACATTGCGCCCGATGCGCCCGAAACCGTTGATCGCAACCTTGATTGCCATGGTCGAAACTCCTGCTTGGTTTAGCGGCCCAGCCGGGCCTTGATCCGGGGAACAATCTTGCCTGCGGTGAGGCCGAAATAGTCGTAGAGCTGATCGGCGGGGGCCGAGGCGCCGAAGCGGTCGATGCCGATGGTCAGGCCATCGCCGACGTACTTCTGCCAGCCCAGCGTCACCCCGGCCTCGATCGAGACCTTGAGCACGTCCGCCGGCAGCAGATCGGCGCGGTAGGCTGCATCCTGCTCGTCGAACAGTTCGAGGCACGGCGCGGAGACCACGTCGGCGCCGATCCCTTCGGCTTCGAGCGCGGCGGCGCTGGCCAGGGCGATCTCGACTTCCGAACCGGTCGCGACCAGCACGACCTGCCGCGCAGCCTCTGCTGCCTTGAGCCGGTAGGCACCTTTCGCGCTGCGAAACTTGGTATCGAAGCGAACAGCTGGAAGATTCTGGCGGGACAAGGCCAGTACCGAAGGCTGGCTGGTGCGGGACATCGCCATGGTCCAGGCCTCGGCGGTTTCGATCGCGTCGGCCGGGCGGAACACCAGCAGGCCGGGGATGGTCCGCAGGCTCATCACGTGCTCGACCGGCTGGTGGGTCGGCCCATCCTCGCCCAGCCCGATGCTGTCATGGGTCAGGACATAGATCACCCGGGCGTGCTGGATCGCCGACATCCGGATCGCGTTGCGGCAATAGTCGGCGAAGACCAGGAAAGTCCCGCCATAGGGGATCACCCCGCCGTGCAGCGCCATGCCGTTCATCGCCGCGGCCATGCCGAATTCGCGGATGCCGTAGTGGATGTGGCTGCCGGCATAGTCGGTGGCGCTGAAGTTCGGGGTCGACTTGGTCTTGGTCAGGTTCGATCCGGTCAGGTCGGCCGAT
>JBJTLX010000167.1:0-4225 GCA_046063245.1 Novosphingobium sp. | reverse complement strand
CGCCAACCAGCTTGCGCACATCGCGCGCTGCCGGGGTGTTGCCGTCAAGCCCGTCAAGCTGAAGGCCCAGCGCATCCAGCTGCCCGCCGATCTGGTCGACGATCTGCACAGCGGGCGCGGGCAGGGCCGGGCGCTGGCGTTCGAGCCACAGTTCGGTCCGTCCGACCAGCGTCTTTGTGTCGCCGGTGCCCAGCGATTCGATCGTCGGCACCTTGATCCGCGGGAAGATCGCGAAAAAGGCGACCGCGCCGATCATCGCCAGCATGGTGACGATGATTCCGGTCCAGCCGATCCCGTCGAGCACCAGCCCGGCCACGGTCGCCGCGATGACCACCCCGCCCAGGGCAAGCATCGCGCGGACCAGCTTCCTGAACAGGTGATCGCGCTTGATCGCGGCCGAGCGCCGCCCGATCGAGACCACGCGCCGCCCGCCGAAGTCGCGGTTGTTGACAAGGCTTTGCCTGGCCTGGCGCAGAATCAGGTCGGAATTGTGAGAGGGGGTATCAGCCACGATCAGATCCTCTCCATTTTTGGCGAATGCCACAAATGGGGTGGTGGCAGCGGCGTAAGCCGCTGACGGAGGGGTAATGGCGCAAGGGCAGAGACCCCTCCGTCACCGCTTCGCGGTGCCACCTCCCCAGATGTGCTGCGCAAATCTGGAGAGGACCTGTAGGCGGTCGCGCGCACGCTTACTCGGCCGTCAGCAGGCTGGGGGCGTCTGCGGCCTTGGCCGCCTGGGCAGCGCCTTCGGCGCGGGCGATATAGCCCTTGGACTTCTCGACCTCGGCCGACAACGTGGTCACGGTCTGCTTCATGTTTTCCAGCGCCTTGACCTTGAAGGTGTCGATGTTGTCCATCGTGTCATAGATGTTCTGGAAAGCGCGCTGCAGCGTCTCGATCGGGATCGTGCTCGATGCGGCCTGTTCGTGGATCTTGCCGGTCTGGTCGCGCAGCAGGGTGCTGGTCGAATCGATCAGATTGGCGGTGGTGGTGTTGAGCGACGTGATCTGCTGCAGCACCAGCCGCTGATTGGTCATCGCCTGGGCCACGGTCACCGCGGTACGCAGCGCACCGACGGTGGTGGTGCTGGCGCGGTCGACCCCTTTGACCAGTTCGCCGTTGTTCTTCTTGACCAGGTCGAGCGCGAGATAGCCCTGGACCGATACCGCCATCTGGGTGAGCAGATCCTGGGTGCGCTGGCGGACATAGAACAGCGCGCTCTCGCGGATCGCCTTGGCCTTGGCCGGATCGGTCGCGTCAAGATCGGCGGCCTTTTCTTCAAGCTTGGTGTCGAGCGTCTTGGAGATGTGGACCATCTGCTCGAGGCTGCCCATCGCCTCCCACAGCTTCTGCCGCTCGACGTCGATCGCGGCATTGTCCATCAGCAGCTCGTCCTTGCCCGACGACAGGTGGGTCAGGATCGACTGGATGTGGCCCTGAGCCGACTGGTAGGAGGTGAAATAGCGCTTCACCGTGTTGCCGAAGGGGATGATCCCCAGGATCTTGCGGCCCGTGGACAGCTTTCCGGCCTTGCCCGGATCGAGTTCCTCGACCGTGCGGCGCAGTTCGGCCAGATTGGCGCCGACCCCCGAATCCTTGTCCATCGCGCGCACCGGGCGATCGAGGAAGCGGTTCGACATCGCCGCCGCGGTCATGATCTCCTTGCGCCCCATATTGGTGATCTGATCGACCTTCTTGCCGAATTCGGGCGAGTTCGAATCCGAGGCGACCAGATCGGCAACGAAGGCGTCGACCTTGGCCTCGAGCTTCGACTTGTTCGCGTCCGAAACCGGGACCAGCCCGATCGCGGCTTCGGGCGCGACCACCGGCACCGGATCGGGCGGGGTCAGCGTGATGGTCGGGGCAGCGGTTTCGGTCGTGGTCGGCGTGGTGGCCATGGAACTTTCCCGTATTTGCAAGTGTCCGGCATAAATGGGGCAGACGCGGGCTTTGCGCAAGCTGTATTACGCAAATAGGACGGCTGGGCCATGCGCAAACCCCCTTGCGCGGCGCGGCCAAGCGGTTACATCGTCGTCACATCGGGATCACGGCAACCTCCCGGTCAGGCGCCAGCCCAAGCGTTGCCTTTCCGTCGGTCCGGCCTTGTGCGGACGGAAAGGTCATGGTCTGTGCAGAGTGCTGCGCCTGCAATTTCTTCTTCTTCCCCCTCGATCGGCGATCTGTTCCGCGTTTCGCTGCGCATCGGCTGCCTCAGCTTTGGCGGCCCCGCCGGGCAGATCGCGCTGATGCACCGCGAAATCGTCGAGGAACGCGGCTGGGTCGACGAAGACCAGTTCCTCCACGCGCTCAACCTGTGCCACCTGCTGCCCGGGCCCGAGGCGCAGCAACTGGCGATCTGGATCGGGTGGAAGCTGCACGGTGCCAGGGGCGGGCTGCTGGCCGGCAGCCTGTTCGTGATCCCCGGGGCGCTGGTCATGCTGGCCTTGTCGGTGCTCTACGGCCTTGCCGCCGGGCTGGCCTGGTTCGCGGCGATATTCCTGGGGATCAAGGCGGCGGTGCTGGCGATCGTGGTCCAGGCGCTGTTGCGGGTCGCCGGGCGCGCGCTCGACACGCGGTTCAAGCTGGGCATTGCCGTGGCGGCCTTTGCCGGACTGTTCGTGCTGGCCCTGCCGTTCCCGCTGGTGCTGCTGCTCGCCGCGATAGCCGGCGCGGTGGCGGCGGCGCGGCGGCCGGACCTGCTCAAGCTGAAGCCGGTCGCACCGCTCGATGCGAACTTGCCCCGGCCGTGGGGCGCTACCTTGCGCGCGGTGCTGGTCGGCGCCGCCGCCTGGGCCGCGCCATTGGCGCTGATCCTGGTGACGCTCGGCCCGGATCATGTGCTGTGGCAGATCGGGCTGTTCTTTTCCAAGCTGGCGGTGGTGACCTTCGGCGGGGCCTATGCCGTGCTCGCCTACATGGCGCAGCAGGCGGTTGATCACTACGCCTGGCTCGCCCCGGGCGAGATGGCCGACGGGCTGGGCTTGGCCGAAACGACGCCGGGGCCGCTGATCATGGTCACCCAGTTCGTCGGCTATCTGGCCGGCCTGCGCGCAGCGGCACCGTTCTCGCCGCTGGTCGGCGGGCTGCTCGGTGCCCTGCTGACCACCTGGGTCACCTTTGTGCCGTGCTTCATGTGGATCTTTGCGCTGGCCCCGTGGATGGAGCGGCTGGAACGCGCCCCGCGGCTGAAAGGCGCGCTGGCCGGGATCACCGCGGCGGTGGTCGGGGTGATCGCCAACCTGTCGGTGTGGTTCGCGGTCCACGTACTGTTCGCGCGGACGATGACGGTCGGGTCGGTGGCGCTGCCCGATCCGGCCAGCCTCGATTGGCGCGCGGCGATCATCGCCGTCGCGGCCGCACTGCTGGTGTTCCGCTTCAAGTGGAACGTGATCCGGGTGCTGGCGCTCTGTGCGGCGGCGGGTCTGGCCCTTAGCGCGATCTAGCCTAGGGATGCCGGCGCGCCGGCATCGACCCGGCCGCTGCGCTCCAGCTTGCCCCAGCCGACCCACGGCCCGCGCAGCGCGTTGACCAGCGCGCGGATCACCACGCCGTACATCAACTGGCGATAGACGAAGCGCTGGGCGACCAGCAGCAGCGCGGGGTAGCGCGCCTCGCGCTTCTCCAGGCGGTAGGCGACCCAGCCGCAGAGGATGTCGATCGCGGTGAAGGCGATCCAGTACAGGCCCATGCGCAGCACGTCGCTCTGGGTCTGGGCCCAGCCGTGATCGCTGACGTTGCGCCAGGTCGATACCAGGCTGACCAGCAGCGCCAGGTCGATCAGCGGAGACACCGCGGCAAAGCCGATCTGGAACAGCCAGGCCTGCGGAATGCCGATCCAGGCCAGCCCCTCGGGCTTGCCGCTGCGCAGGATCGAGCGGTGCTTCCACAGGCACTGAAGCGTGCCGAAGGCCCAGCGGAAACGCTGCTTGGCTAGCGCGCGGAATGTTTCGGGGGCCTCGGTCCAGGCCACTGCATCGACGTCGTAGCCGATCTGCCAGCCCTGGCGCTGGATCGCGATGGTCAGGTCCTGGTCCTCGGCCAGGGTATCGACCGGATAGCCGCCGACGCTGTCGAGCGCGGCGCGGCGCCAGGCGCCGACCGCGCCGGGCACCACCATGATCGCGTCGAACCGGGCCAGCGCGCGGCGCTCGAGGTTCTGCGCGGTGACATATTCGACCGCTTGCCAGCGGGTCACCAGATTGTGGCGATTGCCGACCTTGGCGTT
>JBJTLX010000166.1:0-8031 GCA_046063245.1 Novosphingobium sp. | reverse complement strand
CCGGTGACACCGTCCGCGTCGGCGTGAAGGTGATCGAAGGCGAGCGCAGCCGCGTTCAGGCCTATGAAGGCGTGTGCATCGCCCGCGCCAACAAGGGCATCGGCAGCAACTTCACCGTCCGCAAGATGAGCTTCGGCGAAGGCGTGGAGCGTGTGTTCCCGCTCTATTCGCCGAACATCGACAGCATCACCGTCGTCCGCAAGGGCGTGGTGCGCCGGGCGAAGCTCTATTACCTGCGCGGCCGGACCGGCAAGCGCGCGCGCATCGCCGAACGCCGCGACGTTCGCAGCGAGGCGTAAGTCTGGCCGAAGCCCGAGGTCAGTCGACCAACGGCACTGGCGCGACAGCCAAAGCCAATTAAGAAGGGCGTCCCGGCACCGGCCGGGGCGCCCTTTTTCCGTGCCATCCAAAAAGGATCCACCCTTGTCATGCGTCTGCTGCCCGTCCTTCTTGCTGCCAGCTCCCTTGTCGCCGCGCCGGCGGCCCTTGCGCAGGACGCGCCCGTGACCGCCTCTGCCAGCACACAGGCCGCCGCCCCGGCGCTGCCGATCGAGCGGGTCTTTGCCAGCCCCGGCCTGTCCGGCCCGGTACCGCGCGGGGTTAAACTGTCGCCCGACGGCCGCTTCCTGACCATGCTCAGGAACCGCGCCGACGACCGCGAACGCTGGGATCTGTGGGGCTTCGATCGCACGACGAACACCTGGACCATGCTCGTGGACTCGTTGAAGCTGGGATCGGGCAGGGACCTGTCCGAAGCCGAGAAGATGCAGCGTGAGCGGATGCGGGTCGGCGACGTCAAGGGCATCGTCAGCTATGGCTGGTCGGCCGACGGCACGGGCATCCTCGTCCCGCTTGACGGCGACCTGTTCCTCGCCCGGCTCGACGGGAGCGTGCAGAAGCTGACCGACAGCAAGGAGGACGAGCTCAACCCCGCGCTCAGCGAAAAGGGCGGCTACCTGTCGTTTGTGCGCGAGCGGCGGCTGTGGGTCGGCAAGACCGGCGGCGTAGCGCAGGCGATCACCCCCGCAGAGGCCTCCGAGACCGTCCACTGGGGCGAGGCGGAGTTTGTTGCGCAGGAAGAAATGGCCCGCTTCACCGGCTACTGGTGGGCGCCCGACGACAGCCGCATCGCGGTGCAGCGCTTCGATGACGCACCGGTCGGGATCGTCACTCGCGCGGCGATCGGTGCCGAAGGAACCAAGACCTTCCAGCAGCGCTATCCCGCGGCGGGCACGCCCAATTCGCTGGTCTCGCTCTATGTGATGAAGCCCGATGGCAGCGCGCGGGTCGAGGTCGACCTGGGGGCGGACCGCGACATCTATCTCGCCCGGGTCAACTGGGCGCCGGGCGCCAAGACGCTCTACGTCCAGCGGATGAACCGCGAGCAGACCCGGCTCGATATGCTTCAGGTCGATCCGGCCACCGGCAAGTCCAGCGTGCTGTTCACTGAAATGGCCGCGGCGAAGAGCTGGATCAACCTGTCGAACGATTACCGCTTCCTCGATGACGGCAGTCTGGTCTGGTGGTCGGAACGCGATGGCTATGGCCATCTGTGGCACTTCAAGAGCGGCAAGTGGGTGCAGCTGACCAAGGGCCCGTGGGTGGTCAGCGGCCTGGTCGGGCTGGACCAGAAGAAGGGCCGCCTGTTCTTCACCGCCAACAAGGACGAGGCGATCAGCCAGCAGGTCTATGCGCTGAGCCTGGCGAACCCGGGCAAAATCGAGCGGCTGAGCGAACTGGGCTGGACCAACAGCGCGACGATGGACAAGCAGGGTCAGACGCTGCTGGTCAGCCGCTCGGCCGATGCCCAGCCGCCGCAGGTCTATCTGGCCGACCAGACGGGCAAGCGGATCGCGTGGGTCGAGGAAAACCGGCTCGACGCCAAGCATCCCTATACGCCGTTCCTCGCCGGCCACCGGCCCGCGCAGTTCGGCACGATCAAGACGGCGGACGGCAGTGATCTGCACTGGCGGATGATCACCCCGGTACTGCAGCCGGGCAAACGCTATCCGGTGTTCTTCCAGCACTATGGCGGGCCGACCGCGCAGCAGGTGACGCGCGGCTGGGGCGGAGCGCTGACCCAGGCGCAGGTCGACAAGGGCTTCATTGTCTTCGACATCGATAACCGTGGGTCGGAAAACCGCGGGGTCCAGTTCGCCAGCCAGATCTGGCGGGCGATGGGCAGCGTCGAGGTGGAGGACCAGAAGGCCGGGGCGCTCTATCTGAAGACGCTGCCCTTCGTCGATCCCGGCAAGATCGCGATCTATGGCTGGTCCTATGGCGGCTACATGACGCTGAAGATGCTGCAGGCCGATCAGGGGCTCTATGCCGCGGGCATCGCCGGCGCGCCGGTGACCAAGTGGGAGCTCTACGACACCACCTATACCGAGCGCTATCTGGGCGACCCGAACAAGGAGCCGAAGGTCTACGAAAGGTCTGACGCGCTGGCCGATGTCGGGAAGATCAAGGATCCGCTGCTGGTGGTCCACGGCATGGCCGACGACAACGTGGTGTTCGAAAACTCCTCGGCCCTGATCGCGCGGATGCAGGCGCAGAACGTGCCGTTCGAGATGATGCTCTACCCCGGCTATACCCACCGCGTTTCCGGCCCCAAGGTCAGCACGCACCTGTGGGAGACGATCCTGGCCTTCATGGCCCGCCATGGGGTGACGCCGCCGCAGTGAGGGGCTAGGGATCAGTCATATCCTGATCCGTTCGTGGTGAGGAGGGGGCTGAGCCTGTCGAAGACCCCGTCTCGAACCATGCTTGCGCACGGCCCTTCTAGACGCCATTTCGACAAGCTCAATGGCTCCTCAGGACGAACGGGCCCTTTTGGCATTTGGAGTGAAACATGGGTTACCGGGTGGTTGTGGTCGGCGCGACGGGCAATGTCGGGCGCGAAATGCTCAACGTGCTGGTCGAACGCGAATTTCCCTGTGACGAGGTCGCCGCGGTCGCCTCGTCGCGCTCGCAGGGCAGCGAGATCGACTTCGGCGAGAGCGGCAAGATGCTCAAGGTTCGCAATATCGAACATTTCGACTTTGCCGGGTGGGACATCGCCCTGTTCGCCGCCGGATCGGACATCGCCAAGACCTATGCTCCCAAGGCCGCGGCGGCGGGCTGCGTGGTGATCGACAACTCGTCGTTCTACCGCATGGATCCCGACGTGCCGCTGATCGTGCCCGAGGTGAACCCCGATGCGATCGACGGCTATGCGAAGAAGAACATCATCGCCAACCCCAACTGCTCGACCGCGCAGATGGTCGTCGCGCTCAAGCCGCTGCACGATGCGGCGCGGATCAAGCGCGTCGTCGTCAGCACCTATCAGTCCGTTTCCGGCGCTGGCAAGCAGGGCATGGACGAACTGTTCGAGCAGAGCCGCAACATCTTCGTCGGCGATCCCAGTGTGCCGGTGAAGTTCACCAAGCAGATCGCCTTCAACGTGATCCCGCACATCGACAGCTTCCTCGATGATGGATCGACCAAGGAAGAATGGAAGATGGTGGTCGAAACCAAGAAGATCCTCGATCCCAAGATCAAGGTGACCGCCACCTGCGTGCGCGTGCCGGTGTTCGTCGGCCACAGCGAATCGATCAACATCGAGTTCGCGGACGAGATCAGCGCCGAACAGGCCCAGGACATTCTGCGCGAGGCGCCGGGGATCATGCTGATCGACAAGCGCGAGGACGGCGGATACGTCACCCCGATCGAATGCGTCGGCGACGGTGCCACCTATGTCAGCCGCGTGCGCGAGGATCCGACCGTGGAAAGCGGCCTGTCGCTGTGGTGCGTCTCGGACAACCTGCGCAAGGGCGCGGCGCTCAACGCGGTGCAGATCGCCGAACTGCTGGGGCGGCGGCACCTGAAGAAGGGTTAGGGCGATGGCGGAGGTACTGAATGGTGGGTGCCTGTGTGGCAAGGTGCGGTATTCGGCAAACCTGTCGATGCGGTTCCAAGCCTATGCATGCCATTGCAGCGATTGCCAGCGCCGCTCGGGCAGCGCCTTCGGCATTCAATTGTCGGTACTCAGCACCGACCTGTCGGTCGACGGCGAAATGCTGCGCGGAGAGCATGTTCAGCCAAGCGGGGCCGTCGCTGGTATCTATGCGTGCAAGGCGTGCCTGACCCGTATCTATACTGACAACAGCACGCGGCCCGGCATCGTCAACCTGCGGGCGGGAACTCTGGATTCCAGTCCGGGTATGATCCCCGCGGCGCATCTGTGGGTGCAGAGCAAGCAGCCGTGGGTCGTCATTCCCGAAAATGCCATCGTCATGGATACCCAGCCGTCCGACGCTGCAGGATGGATTGCAATTCTAAGTCCGGAGCCCCTGCAATGACCCAGGCTTATACCGGCGGCTGCCAGTGCGGCCGGGTCCGTTACCGGATCACGCTCGACGCGCCCGAGGCCTATCTGTGCCATTGCCGGATGTGCCAGCGCGCCACCGGGGGCTTTGCCGCCGCCTTCGTCCAGGTGGCGAACGAGCGGATCGAATGGCTGAGTTCGCCCGACCTGTACCAATCCTCGCCGATTGCCGAACGCCCGTTCTGCAAAGAATGCGGCACGCCGCTGGGCTTCCGCTTCAAGAACGGCAAGGGCTCGGACGTGACGCTCGGCTCGCTCGATCAGCCAGGCGCCTTCCATCCCACCGCCCATTTCGGGGTTGAGGCGCTGCACGAAGCGTGGCTCGATACCGCGGCCCTGCCGCGCCACGCCAGCGCCGACACCCCCAGCGTTGCCGCACAGTGGCGCGCTGCCGGGCTGGAAGTGCCCGAATGAGCGCCACGCTCGACTGGTACGACGGCCACGGCGGAACCCGCTTGGCACTGCACCGGATGGGTGCGGGGCGGCCCTTGATCCTGCTCCACGGGCTGTTCTCCAATGCCGAGATGAACTGGATCAAATGGGGCCACGCCGCCGTGCTGGCCGAGGCCGGGTTCGAGTGCCTGATGCCCGATCTGCGCGCCCACGGGCACAGCGCCGCGCCGCACGATCCGGCGGCCTATCCCGACGACGTGCTGGCGCGCGATCTCAAGGCGCTGGTGGCAAAGCTCGGCCTCACCGACTTCGACCTCTGCGGGTTTTCGCTGGGTTCGCGCACCTCGGTCCGCGCCGTGGTCGGCGGGCTCAAGCCGCAGCGTCTGGTGCTGGGCGGGATGGGGCTGGAAGGGCTCGCCGGGTGGACCGGCAGGCAAACCTTCTTCATCGACGCGATCGACCGCTTTGCCGAGGTAAAGCACGGCGATCCCGCCTATTATGCGGTCCAGTTCATGAAGAGCATGAAGATCGACCGGACTGCCGCACGGCTGCTGCTGCAGACCTTCGCCGACACGCCGCCCGAGGCGCTGGCGGCGCTGACCATGCCGACCGCCGTCATCTGCGGCGACGAGGACCGCGACAACGGCGATCCCGCAGCACTGGCGGCGGCGCTGCCCGACGCGGTCCACATGGTCATTCCAGGCACTCACATGGGCTGTGTGACCCGGCCCGAACTGGGCGCGGCGATCCGGGATTTCCTTACCGCCTAGATCCTCTCCAGATTTGCGTAGCACATCTGGGGAGGTGGCAGACGCCGAAGGCGGCTGACGGAGGGGTATTGCGACGGGGCCGATACCCCTCCGTCAGCGGCTGACGCCGCTGCCACCTCCCCATTTGTGGCATTCGCCAAAAATGGAGAGGATCAAGTCTTACCGGAACGGAGGCTCGTTGAAGGCGCGCAGTTTGCGGCTGTGCAGGCGGGCGCCCTGGGCGCGGAGTAGTTCGACCGTGGTGGTGCCGATCAGCAGGTGCGAGGCGATCGTTTCCTCGTAAAAGCGGTTGGCCTGGCCGGGCAGCTTGATCTCGCCGTGAAGCGGCTTGTCCGAGACGCACAGCAGCGTCCCGTAAGGCACGCGGAACCGGTAACCCTGCGCGGCGATGGTCGCGCTTTCCATGTCGATGCCGATCGCCCGGCTCTGGCTCAGGCGCTTGGCCGACTGGGTATAGCGCAGCTCCCAGTTGCGGTCGTCGGTGGTGGCGACGGTGCCGGTGCGCATCCGCTTCTTTAGGTTGGCGCCGACATCGCCGCTGACCATTTCGGCGGCCTGGGCCAGGGCGATCTGGACTTCGGCGATGGCCGGGATCGGGATTTCCGGCGGCAACACCGGGTCGAGCACGTGATCGTCGCGCAGATAGGCGTGGGCGAGGACGAAATCGCCGATCTTCTGGGTATCGCGTAGGCCCCCGCAGTGGCCGATCATCAGCCAGGCTTCGGGACGCAACACCGCCAGGTGATCGCAGATCGTCTTGGCGTTCGACGGACCGACCCCGATGTTGACCAGGGTGATCCCCGAATGATCGGGCCGGATCAGGTGATAGGCCGGCATCTGGTGCCGCCGCCAGGCGGTGTCCGACAGCCGGTCGCGCGCGTTCTCGGTCGCCGCGTCCAGGAACAGACCGCCCGCGCCCGACAGCGCGGTGTATTCGTCCTTGCCCAGCTGCTGGCCCGCCCAGTCGACGAACTCGTCGACATAGCGGTGGTAATTGGTGAACAGCACGAAGCGCTGGAAATGTTCGGGCGCGGTGCCGGTGTAGTGCGCCAGCCGGGCCAGGCTGAAATCGGTGCGCAGCCCGTCGAACAGCGCCAGCGGGATGGTTTCGTCCATCCCGTCGACCGCGACCCCGTCGGCCAGCTCGTCGCCGATCATCGCCAGTTCGGTCGAAGGGAAGTGGCGGGCCAGCTCGCCCGGGCTGACCGCGCCAAGGCCCGAGCTGGCGTCGACCACGTAGGGGAAGGGGATTTCCTGGGCCGAGCGCCCGACCGAAATCTCGATCTCGTAATCGCCGGCCAGCAGCTCAAGCTGTTCCGAAAGGTAATCGGCGAACAGCGCCGGGCGGGTCACGGTGGTGGTAAAGGTGCCGTCGTGGGCCAGGCGGCCAAAGGCGCGAGCCAGATCGGGGCGGGTTTCGACGCCGCGATAAGTAACCTTGAGTTCGGGATAGCACCACGCGCCAGAGGCACGCCGGTCGGCCGGGGGAAGGGTACCGTCGGTCGCATAGGCGATCACATCGCTGCGCAGGGTGGTGACGGCTTGTTCGTAGACGCGGACCAGTTCCGCGATGATTGTTTCTGTCGTTTCCATCGCGGGCCTATAACCACAGCCGCGCGGCATTTCAATGACAGCAAAGAAAAGGGGGCGCCGCAGCACCCCCTGATCTTGTCCGGAATGGCGGTGAAGCGCTCAGGCTTCGTCGCCGCCCTCGGTGGTTTCGCTGGCAGCCGGAGCGGCAGCTTCGGTTTCCAGCTCTTCGCCGTTGCCGGGTTCGAATTCCGACATGGCATCGGCCGCGGCTTCGTCTTCGAACATCGCCTTGAGCACGTCGACGCCCTGGGCCTGCTGTTCGGCCTCGTCGGTCGAACGCGCAACGTTGACCTTGACGGTGACGACCACTTCGGGGTGCAGCGCAACCTTGACCTCGAACACGCCGATGGTCTTGATCGGGCGTTCCAGCACGATCATCGACTTGGTCAGGCCAGCGCCATCGGCATTGAGCGCGTCGACGATGTCGCGCACCGAAACCGAACCATAGAGCTGGCCGGCGTTGGACGAGGCGCGGATCAGCACCACCGACTTGCCCTCGACGTCCTTCGAATGGACTTCGGCTTCGCCGCGGCGGGTGGCGTTGTCGGCTTCGATCCTGGCGCGGTTGGCTTCGAAGACCTTGCGGTTGGCGTCGTTGGCGCGCAGCGCCTTCTTGTTCGGCAGCAGGAAGTTGCGCGCGTAACCGTCCTTGACGGTGACGACGTCGCCAATGGTGCCGAGCTTCTCGATGCGTTCGAGGAGGATGATATCCATGATGTCTCTCCCCTTACTTCACGAGGTAGGGCAGCAGGCCCAGGTGACGGGCGCGCTTGATCGCCTGGCCGAGCTCACGCTGCTTCTTGGCGGAAACGGCGGTGATGCGCGATGGCACGATCTTGCCGCGTTCGGACATGAAGCCCTGCAGCAGGCGCACGTCCTTGTAATCGATCTTCGGCGCGTTCTTGCCCG
>JBJTLX010000165.1:0-4037 GCA_046063245.1 Novosphingobium sp. | reverse complement strand
GGACCGCACGCGCGGATGGCGCCATAGACCAGTTCCCGCACCGCGCGGCGGTCCTTGCTTCCGGCAAAGCGGCGGGTGCGGAACCAGTCTGCCGCGATCCGGTCCGCGCTGGCCCCGCCGCCCTTTGCTGCGGCAATCACGGCATCGAGAATCTCGATCGCCGCCTGGACGCGGGCTTGCGGGGTCACAGCTTGTAGTTCGGAGCCTCGCGGGTGATCGTCACGTCGTGGACGTGGCTTTCCTTCAGCCCGGCATTGGTGATCCGCACGAACTGGGCGCGTTGCTTCAGGTCCTCGATCGTCGCCGCGCCGGTATAGCCCATCGCCGCCTTGACCCCGCCGACCAGCTGGTGGACCACGTCGCGCGCCGGGCCCTTGTAGGGCACCTGGCCCTCGATCCCTTCGGGAACCAGCTTCATCTGGTCCTTGATGTCCTGCTGGAAATAGCGGTCGGCACTGCCCCGCGCCATCGCCCCGACCGAGCCCATGCCGCGGTAGCTCTTGTAGGCGCGGCCCTGGTACAGGAACGTTTCGCCCGGCGCTTCCTCGGTCCCGGCCAGCATCGAGCCGATCATGATGGTCGAGGCCCCGGCGGCCAGCGCCTTGGCCGCGTCACCGCTGGTGCGCAAACCGCCGTCGGCGATGATCGGCACCCCGGCTTCGCGCGCGGCGCGGGCCGATTCCATGATCGCGGTAAGCTGCGGCACCCCGACCCCGGCAACCACCCGGGTGGTGCAGATCGAGCCCGGCCCGATCCCGACCTTGACCGCATCGGCCCCGGCATCGATCAGCGCCTTGGTCGCCTCATAGGTGGCGACATTGCCGGCGATGATCTGGACCGAATTGCTGAGCTTCTTGACCCGTTCGACCGCGCGGGCGACGTCCTTGTTGTGGCCGTGGGCGGTGTCGATGATCACCACATCGCATTCCGCCGCGATCAGCGCCTCGGTCCGCTCGAACCCCTTGTCGCCCACCGTGGTCGCCGCGGCGACGCGCAGCCGCCCGGTCGAATCCTTGGTCGCTTCGGGATAGTTGACCGCCTTTTCCATGTCCTTGACCGTGATCAGCCCCACGCAATGGAAGGCGTCGTCGACCACCAGCAGCTTTTCGATCCGGCACTGGTGGAGCAGCTTGCGGGCATCGTCCTGGCTGACTCCGGCGCGCACCGTGGCGAGATTGTCATGGGTCATCAGCTCGCGCACCGGCTGCTGTGGATTGGCGGCAAAACGAACGTCGCGGTTGGTCAGGATGCCGACCAGCCTGCCGCCCGCCTCAACCACCGGGATGCCCGAGATGCGGTTGGCGGTCATCAGCGCCTGCGCCTCGCCCAGGGTGGCGTCCGGGTCGATGGTGATCGGGTTGACCACCATGCCGCTTTCGAAGCGCTTGACCGCGCGCACCGCAGCGACCTGTTCTTCGACCGTCAGGTTGCGGTGGAGCACGCCGATCCCGCCCATCTGCGCCATGACGATCGCCATGTCGGCTTCGGTCACGGTGTCCATCGCCAATGAGATGACCGGAATGTTGAGCGATCTCGCGGCTGAGCCGGGTGCGGGTATCGGCCATCGAAGGCACGATATCGGATTCGGCCGGCCGCAGCAGGACGTCGTCGAAGGTAAGGCCGAGGGGAATATCCATGGGTGCCAGCGCTGTCCTGTATCGGGCGATTCGTGGCGGCCCACGTAAACACAGCGCGCCCTTAGGGCAAGCGCGGCGGCGCAAAGGCTACTTAGCCGTGATCGGCACGCGCTTGAGATCGGCGAACCAGCGGACCAGCGCGACGTGGAAATTGACGTCGTCGGCCGCCCCGCCCAGCTCGATCCCCGGCTTCACCACGTCGGTCGGGCGGTGATAGTCGCCGTCCATGAAACGTTCGATCCGCGCCGGATCGCCCCACGAACTGGACACCATCACCGCCGGAACGTCGTGCTGCATAAGCGCCCAGCCATCCTGGCGCTTGACGTAGACGTTGATCGCATCGCCCTCGGAAATCTTGCGCTTCTGCTGCTTGGCGACCGCGGCGATGGTCTTGTCGAGCGGGGTCATGCCCTTGCCGACCACCCCGAACGGCTGGCCCGCCGGGGCCAGGGCAACGCTGTCGATATTGAAGGCGGCGACAATCTGCTTCAGTGGCAGCGGCGGGTTCTCGGCAAAGGCCAGCGCGCCGAGCAGGCCCAGTTCCTCGCCCGTGGTGGCGAGGAAATAGACGTCGCGGTCCATTTGAGGCCCGCGCGCCAGGCGCCGGGCGATCTCGGTCATCACCGCGACGCCGCTGGCATTGTCGATCGCGCCGTTGCAGATCTGGTGCTCGGCCGGGGGCGGCACGCAGCGCCCGAAGTGGTCCCAGTGCGCCATGATCAGCACCGCCCCGCTATCGGGCCGCTTGCCCGGCAGGCGGCCGATCATGTTGTGGGTGTTGATCCGCGTCTCGCGCGTGGTCGCCTCGAACGTGGCGGTCAGATCGACCGGGCGCGGGACAAAGTCGGGCGCGGCGGCGGCCTTTTGCAGCAGCGCCAGGGTCTGCCCGCTGCCATTCAATGCGCGGTCGAGCGCGGGGGCGGTGACGAACGCTTCGAGATCGCCCCCCGGCTCTTCCCCGGCGATGACATAGCCCAGGCGGCGGCGATGGCCGATCACGCTGTCGATCGTGCGATCGCCGTCGAGCACGGTCAGCACCGCCGAAGCGCCGCCCGCCAGCAGCGCGTTCTGCCGTTCCGATCCGTCGCGTCCGCCATCGAGCATCATCGCGATGCGGCCCGCCAGCTCGGCACGCGGCGGCACCGCGGTGCCCAGCCCGACAAACAGCACCGGCGCGTTTTCCAGCAGGCTGCGCTTGCCCGAGGTCAGCACCAGGATCGCATCGGTCGGGACCAGCACGCGCCGCCCCTTGCGCGCGAACAGCGCCGCCGAGCGGTCCGGCTCGCGCCCGATCAGGGTGACTGGGGCGAACCAGGCGTGGCCGGGATCGTTGGTGCCCGATTCCAGCCCGATGTCGAACCACTGCTTGCCCAGATAGCGCAGCGTCTTGGATTCGCCCTCGGTCCCCGGCTCGCGCCCTTCGTAGGTGTCGCTGGCCAGTTCGGTGATGTGCGCGCGCAGCTGGGCAATCAACGCCTGCTGCTCCCTTTCGGCCTTGCTTGCCGCCATGGCCGGGGCGCAGGCCAGCAACGCCGCCAGCAGCAGCGTGATCGCACGGTTCATCGCTGTCCAGCAACGCTTCATCGCAGCAAATCTACACCAGCCGCGCTGGCCGACAAGGGCCTTGATCGCCCCATTATCCCTTCTTCGCTTGCGGTTGCACGAAAGGCACACCGATCCCGACTCCCGCCCGCGGCAGAAGTGGGTATAAGCGCCAGGCACAGCGCCGGCCCATGCCCGGCCGACCGACCTGGAGGGATGCCCATGCGCCTGGACGATTTCGACCCCAATGCCATCAATGTCGAGGACCAGCGCGGCGGCGGCGGCGGCTTGCCGATCGGGCGCGGCGGGCAGGTCGGCTGCGGGACCATCGTGATCGCGCTGATCGCCTATTTCTTCTTCGGGTTCGATCCGACCCAGATGATCGGTTCGGTCCAGGACAGCGGCCCCGCCCCGACCCAGGTCGGTGCGCCCGCCGGCGGGACCAACGCCAGCGAGAGCTGCTCGGTCGACCAGGCCAGCCGCGAAAGCTGCAACGCGCTGTCGTCGCTCAACAAGACCTGGCAACCGGTGTTCAAGCAGGCCAATCTCGATTTCGTTCCGCCCAAGCTGGTGTTCTATTCGCGGGCCGGCCGATCGGGCTGCGGCACCGCGCAAAGCGCGATGGGGCCGTTCTATTGCCCCGAGGATCAGGGCATCTACCTCGATACCGATTTCTACCAGCAGATGGACCAGCAGCTTGGGGCGACTGGCCAGTTCGCCCGCGACTATGTCATTGCCCACGAATACGGCCATCACATCCAGAAGCTGACCGGTATCTCGGACCAGATCCGCAGCGCGCAAGAACAGAACCCGCGTGCCGCCAATCAGCTGTCGGCCTGCAGCTCAAGCCGGACCGAC
>JBJTLX010000012.1:0-2560 GCA_046063245.1 Novosphingobium sp. | reverse complement strand
TCTTGGCCAGGGCCGCCATCACCACCTGGCTCTGTTCGCCGCCCGACTGGGGAACGATCTCGCCGGTGCGGTCGATGATCTGCTCCCATGCCGCGGCGATCCCTTCGGGGGTACGCTCATCGGCGGGCAGGGCGACGCCCGGGGTCAGGGTGACGTATGCGGCGTGATAGGCGCCGGCACCAGCGCCGCAGATCATGTTGGTCGGGGCATCTTCGCTGACCAGGTAAAGTGCCATCGGCGCGACGTTTTCGGGGCTGAGCGCCTTGAACAGCTGGTCGGGCATGCCAAGGTCCTCGGTCATCCGCGTCCCGGCGACCGGGGCCAGGGTGTTGACCCGGACGTTGTACTTCGCCCCTTCCAGCGCCAGCGTCTTGGTGAAGCCGGCCAGGCCCAGCTTGGCCGCGCCGTAATTGGCCTGGCCGAAGTTGCCGTAAAGCCCGGTGCTGCTGGCGGTCATCAGGATGCGGCCATAGGCCTGCTCGCGCATCGTGTCCCACACCGCCTTGGTGCAGTTGGCGCTGCCGTTGAGGTGGACGTCGATGACCAGTTTCCAGTCGGTCATGTCCATCTTGGCAAAGCTCTTGTCGCGCAGGATCCCGGCGTTGTTGATCAGGATGTGAACCCCGCCCCAGGCCTCCTTGGTCTTGGCGACCATCTCGACCATCTGCTCGTACTCGGTGACCGAGCCGCCGTTCGACATCGCCTCGCCCCCGGCCGCCCTGATCTCTTCGACCACTTTCAGTGCGGCGTCGGAATGGCCGGTGCCATCGCGGCTGCCGCCGAGATCGTTGACCACAACCCTGGCGCCGCGCTTGGCGAGTTCGATGGCATAGGTCCGGCCCAGGCCGCCGCCGGCGCCGGTGACGATCGCGACGCGATCCTTGTACGAGATAGTCATGGGTAGTCTCCGCTGATTGGCAGGTTTCCCGAGGGGAAGCGGCGGGGGCATGGCACGGCCCATCCGCGCTGGCAATATGCCGCAATGCAGCACCGCGGTTCCCTAGCGGAAAGCAGAGCCGGCCGCGTTCAAAAGGTCAGGCCGGGCCGCGAATCGGGGGTGGTCAGAGCCGCGCCAGGGCGGGGACCAGGGCGCCGAAATGATCGATCACGGCATCGGCGCCCAGCTCGTGCGCGGGCAGATCGTTGAAGCCGAAGCTGACCGCCACGCATGGCATCCCCGCGGCTCGTGCCGCGCCGGTATCGAAGGTGGTGTCGCCGACATAGGCCGCGCGCCCGCCGCCGCATTGGCGAGCCATCGCGTGGAGCGCGTCGGGCGCGGGTTTGAGCGGGTGGATCCCGCCGCCAATGATCGCGGCAAACCGGTGCGACAGGCCCAGTTCATCGAACAGCCTGACCGCCAGATCGTGCGGCTTGTTGGTCACCACCGCCAGCTTGACGCCGTGCGCGGCCAGCTCGTCGAGCATTTCCGCGCCGCCGGGAAACAGCGCGGTGTGGCGGGCGATGTTATCTGCGTAGTAGCTGACCAGAACCCGGCGCAGCGCTTCGAATGCGATCCCCTCATCGCCCCCGGTCAGGGCCAGCGCCCGGCGCAGCATCAGCCCCGAGCCGCCGCCGATCAGGTTCTTGACCTGCTCGTACGGGACAGCCGCGCGCCCGACCGTGCCCAGCGCATGGTTGAGCGCCGCGCCAAGATCGCGCGAGGTATCGAGCAGGGTGCCGTCAAGATCGAAGCCGACGATGGCGAAAGGCAGGGTCATCGCTGCGCCCCCTCGCACACAGGTTGTGGAAACCGCAAGCATTTGGTGGCAAGGGGCAAAGACCATGACCAGCGCTGCCCCCCTTGCCATCGTCACCCTTGCCGCGGGCAAGGGCACCCGGATGAAAAGCGATCTGCACAAGGTGCTTCACCCGATCGCCGGGCAGCCGATGATCGAGCATCTGCTCGCCAGTGCTGCGCAATTGGAACCCGCGATGTCGGTGGTAGTTGCCGGGCACGGCCGCGATCAGCTTGAGGCGCAGCTGGGATCGCGCGCGGCGATTGCGGTGCAGAACCCGCAGCTGGGCACCGGGCACGCGGTGCAGCAGGCCGAAGCCGCGTTGGCGGATTTCGCTGGCGACGTGCTGATCCTCTATGGCGACGTGCCGTTCGTCAGCGCCGCGACCATGCGCATGATGATCGATCGGCTCCACGGCGCGGACAATCCCGCGGTGGTGGTGCTGGGTTTCGAGCCCGCCGATACGCTGGCCTATGGCCGCGTGATTGCCGAGGGCGACCGGATCGTGAAGATGGTCGAGCACAAGGATGCCAGCGCGGCCGAGCGCGCCTGCTGGCTGTGCAATTCGGGGCTGATGGCGGTGCGCAGCGCCGACCTGTTCGGCTTGCTGGCGCGCGTCACCAACGACAATTCGCAAGGCGAGTACTATCTGGTCGACGTGGTCAACGTCGCCAATGCCGATGGCCGGACCTGCGCGGTGGTGATCACCCCCGATCCGCACGAGGTCGAAGGGATCAACAGCCGCGCCGAGCTCGCGCTGGCCGAACACCGCTGGCAGAACCGCCGCCGCAAGGCCGCGATGGACGAGGGCGCGACGCTGATCG
>JBJTLX010000164.1:0-15394 GCA_046063245.1 Novosphingobium sp. | reverse complement strand
CAAGGTCGGGCAAGATCATGCGCCGGATCCTGCGCAAGATTGGCGAGGGGGATGTCAGCAACCTCGGTGATACCAGCACGCTGGCCGACCCGAGCGTGGTCGAGCATTTGCTGGCGAACCGCGTCGAAGCCTGACAGTACCGACCCGCCACGCGAAAGGGGCGCGTGACGGGCCAAACTTCCTCCCCAGGAAGACGGTGGGCGGGTGTTATGCCGCGAATTGATTCATCGTGTTGTGCGCGCCGCCGGCCTTGAGCGCGGCTTCGCCGGCGAACATTTCCTTGTGGTCGTCGCCGATGTCGCTGCCGCTCATGTTCTGGTGCTTGACGCAGGCGATGCCCTGGCGGATTTCCGCGCGCTGGACGTTCTTGACGTAGCCCAGCATGCCCTGGTCGCCGAAGTACTCCTTGGCCAGATTGTCGGTGCTGAGCGCCGCGGTGTGATAGGTCGGCAGGGTGATCAGGTGATGGAAGATCCCCGCTTGGGCCGCGGCATCGCGCTGGAAGGTGCGGATCCGTTCATCAGCCTCGTCGGCCAGCGCGGTGCCGTCGTAATCGACGCTCATCAGCTTCGCCCGGTCATAGGCGCTGACATCCTTGCCCGCTTCGGCCCAGGCGTCGAACACCTGCTGGCGGAAATTGAGCGTCCAGTTGAAGCTGGGGCTGTTGTTGTAGACCAGCTTGGCATTGGGGATGACTTCGCGGATGCGGCTGACCATCCCGCCGATCTGGCCGATGTGCGGCTTTTCGGTTTCGATCCACAGCAGGTCGGCGCCGTTCTGCAAGCTGGTGATGCTGTCGAGCACGCAGCGGTCCTCGCCGGTTCCGGCGCGGAACTGGAACAGGTTCGAGGGCAGCCGCTTGGGCTTGACCAGCTTGCCGTCGCGGCTGATCAGCACGTCGCCGTGGCCCAGGTTTGCGGGATCGACCTCGTCGCAGTCGAGGAAGCTGTTGTACTGGTCGCCGATGTCGCCGGCTTCGCGGGTGAAGGCGATCTGCTTGGTCAGGCCGGCGCCGAGCGAGTCGGTGCGCGCGACGATGACGCCGTCGGGAACGCCCAGCTCCATGAAGGCGTAACGGACCGCGCGGATCTTGGCGAGGAAGTCCTCGTGCGGCACGGTGACCTTGCCGTCCTGGTGGCCGCACTGCTTTTCGTCGGAGACCTGGTTTTCGATCTGGATGCAGCAGGCCCCGGCCTCGATCATCTTCTTGGACAAGAGGTAGGTCGCCTCGGCATTGCCGAAGCCGGCGTCGATGTCGGCGACGATCGGCACGATATGGGTTTCGTGGTTGTCGATCGCGCTCTGGACCTGCTTGGCCTTGACCTCGTCCCCGGCATTGCGGGCGGCATCGAGATCGCGGAACAGCATGCCCAGCTCGCGCGCATCGGCCTGGCGCAGGAAGGTGTAGAGCTCTTCGATCAGCGCCGGAACGCTGGTCTTCTCGTGCATCGACTGGTCGGGCAGCGGGCCGAATTCGCTGCGCAGCGCGGCGACCATCCAGCCCGACAGGTACAGGTAGCGGCCCTTGGTGGTGCCGAAATGCTTCTTGATCGAGATCATCTTCTGCTGGCCGATGAAGCCGTGCCAGCAGCCCAGCGACTGGGTGTACTGCGCCGGATCGGCGTCATAGGCGGCCATGTCGCGGCGCATGATCGCGGCGGTATGGCGCGCGATGTCGAGGCCGGTCAGAAAGCGGTTCTGCAGCCGCATGCGGGCGACGCTGGTCGCATCGATCCCGCTCCACGTCGCGGCATTGGGTGCGATCTGCTTGTCGGCGTCGGCGATGGTCTGCTGATAGGTCATGGTCTTCGTTCCCGTGAAGGCGGCCGCCGGGCCGCGTCATGACCCGGGGATGGCGCTTTGCTGCACTGCGGTGAAGGGCTCGCGGAGTCGGTTTGTCAAACCTTACAACTATTCTTTGTAAAGTTGTGCAGGCATGACAAAAGGCGCGAATGAGCGAATCGCGCCCCCTCTATCTCGGCCCGCGGCTGCGCCGCCTGCGCCGCGAACTGGGGCTGACCCAGCAGGCCATGGCCGGCGATCTGGGGATTTCGTCCAGCTATGTCGCGCTGCTCGAACGCAACCAGCGCCCGCTCACCGCCGATCTGCTGGTCCGCCTGGCGCGCAGCTATCGGCTCGATCTGGGCGATTTCGCCGGCGACGACAGCGAGGACTATGCCCGGCGGATCGGCCAGGTGCTGCGCGATCCGCTGTTCGCCGACATCGATCTGCCCGCGCTCGAAGTCGCCGACCTCGCCACCAGCTTCCCTGGGGTGAGCGAGGCGCTGCTCCGGCTTCACGGCGCCTACAACCGCGAGCAGCGCGCGCTCGCCGAACAGCGTGAGGCCCCCGGAGCCGAGCGAGCCAGCGACCCGGTGGCCGAGGCGCGCCGCTTCGTCGCCCAGCACCGCAACTATTTCCATGCGATCGATACCCGGGCCGAAGAGCTTGCCGCGGCCATCGCCAAGGCCGGATCGATGGCCAAATGGCTGCGCGCCGAACACGGCCTCAGGGTGCGCTACCTGCCCCCCGACGTGATGATGGACGCGCTGCGCCGCCATGACCGCCACAACAGCCAGCTGCTGATCGACGATACCCTCTACGGGGCGAGCCGCGCCTTCCAGGTCGCCAGTCACATTGCCTATGTCTCGCTCAAGCGCGAGATCGCCGCGACCATGGCCCCGGAAGCCTTTGTCAGCCCGACCGCGACCAGTCTGGTGCGGCGCGCGCTGGCGGCCTATGGCGCGGCGGCAATCCTGATGCCCTACGACCGCTTCGCCCGCGCGGTCGAGGCACGGTCCTATGACGTCGAGGCGTTGAGCCGCCAGTTCGGCGCCAGCTTTGAGCAGGTCGCGCACCGCCTGACCACGCTGAACAAGCCGGGGCAGCTGCGGGTGCCGTTCTTTTTCATTCGGGTCGACCCCGCCGGAAATGTCTCGAAGCGGCTCGACGGTGCCGGCTTTCCCTTCGCCGCGCATGGCGGCGGCTGTCCGCTGTGGTCGGTCCATTCGGTGTTCCGCACCCCGGGCGAGGTGGTGACCCAGTTCCTCGACCTGCCCGATGGCCAGCGCTTCTTCTCGATTGCCCGCACGGTCCGGGCCGGGGGCGGCAGCTGGGACCGGCCGGGGGTGACCCGGGCGATCGCGCTGGCCTGCGCTGCCGAACACGCGCCGCAGCTGGCCTATGCCCGCGGGATCGATCCCAGGGCGGTCGCCGCCACCCCGATCGGGGTAACCTGCCGGCTGTGCAACCGCCCGGCCTGCGCCGCGCGGGCGGTGCCGCCGGTCGGCCGCGAGATTCTCGACGACGATACCCGGCGGACGATCGCGCCCTTCGCCTTCGACGAGGGCTAGAGCGGCGGCGCCTTTCGTGGCATCGCATCAGCCATGCCCGGAATCGACCCAACCCTGACCTTCCATCCGCTCGGCATGGCCGTGCTGACCATTTCCGACACCCGCAGCGCGGAGACCGATACCTCAGGTGCGCTGCTGTGCGATCGGCTGAGCGGCGCGGGCCATATGCTCAAGGATCGCGCCATCGTTCGCGACGACATTGCGGCGATCCAGGCGCAGCTCAAGGCGTGGATCGCCGATCCTGCGATCGAAATCATCCTGACCACCGGCGGCACCGGCTTTTCCCCGCGCGACAACACCCCCGAAGCGGTGAAGCCGCTGCTGCGGCGCGAGATGGACGGCTTTGCCATCGCCTTCCAGAGCAAGAGCCTGACCACCGTCGGGGTCGCCGCGATGCAGTCGCGCGCCTTCGCCGGGCAGGCCGGGGACAGCTTCATCTTCTGCGTACCGGGATCGACCGGGGCCTGCCGCGATGCCTGGGACGGCCTGCTCGAACTCGAACTAGACAGCCGCCACAAGCCCTGCTCGATCGCCGGCGCCCTGCCGCGCCTGCACGACCTTTGCGCGTGATCACCTTCGACCAGGCCCAGGCGCTGCTGGCAGCCGAAGTCGTCCCGCTGGGCTGCGAGGAACTGGCGATCGGCGACGCGGCCGGACGCGTGCTCGCCGAAGATGTCCACGCCGCCTTGCCCAGCCCGCGCCGCGACGTGTCGAGCATGGACGGCTATGCCCTGCGCCTCGAAGATGCGGCGGTCGGCGCGACCCTGGCGCTGGTCGGGGAGAGCGCCGCCGGCGGGGCACTGCCGCCAGCGGTTGGGCCGGGCCAGGCTGTGCGGATCTATACCGGCGCGGCGGTGCCGCAGGGCGCCGACATTGTGGTCATTCAGGAGAACTGCGAGGCCGGTCCCGGCCAGGTGACGATCGCGCGCGCGTTCGGGCCCGGGCGCAACATCCGCGCCATGGCGGGCGATTTTGCCGCGGGCGATCTGCTTTTGCCCGCCGGACGCCGCCTCGATCCGCTGGCGATGGTCACCCTCGCCGCGGCCGACCGCGCTTGGGCCCGGGTGTTCCGCCGCCCGCGCGTGGCGGTGATCGCTACCGGGGACGAACTGGCAGCCCCCGGCACCGCGCGGAACAATCCGCTGGCGATCCCCGAATCGGTCTCGTTCGGGGTGGCGGCGCTGATTGCCGAGCATGGCGGCATGCTGGTCCACCGCGCCACCGGGGGCGACAACCTGCCCGCGCTCGAAACCATGGCCGCTGCCGCACTGGGCGCTGCCGACCTGGTGGTGATCACCGGCGGCGCATCGGTCGGTGCGCGCGATTTCGCCAAGGCGATGTTCGAAGTGCACGGGCTTGAGCTGGTCTTCGCCAAGGTTGCGATCAAGCCGGGCAAGCCGGTCTGGTTCGGCCGCGCGCAGGGCAAATGGGTGCTCGGGCTGCCGGGCAACCCGACCTCGGCGATGGTCACCGCGCGGCTGTTACTGGTCCCGCTGCTGGCGGCGCTGCAGGGGCGACGCGGCAATTCGCTGCTCGATTGGACCGACCTGCCATTGGGCGCGGACCTGCCCGCAAATGGCGACCGCGAAACCTTCGTGCGGATGATGGCCTCACCCCGCGGCCTGGTTCCTTTGGGCAATCAGGATTCGGGGGTCCAGGGCGCCATGTCATCGGCGCAGTGGCTGGTGCGGCGCGCCATCGCTGCCGCCACGGCCCGTGCCGGCGGAACCGTCTCGGCGCTGCGTTTCTGAGCCTGCGCCCCGGCAAAATACGAATGCAGGCCCCCTTTGCCGGTTGCCGCCGGGGGGCAGTTCCGCCAAGGTTTGCGCCAAGGGGATGACCGGATTGGAAAAAGGCGCGCCGGCTGCACTGTGCGGCCCGGTCGTTTGCCCCTTCGGTGGAGACGCAACTGGTGGCCCGTTCCGATACTTCCGGCGCACTCGATCTCGATGCCGAAATCCTGGCGTCGCTGCGCTACCGCGTCGGCAAGAACGAGGCTGCGGCCAAGCCGCACGACTGGTTCAATGCCGCGGTCAAGGCGCTGCGCGACAAGATCGTCGACGCGTGGATGGATTCGACCACCCGGACCTATGCCGCGGGCGGCAAGCGGGTCTATTACCTCAGCCTTGAATTCCTGATCGGGCGGCTGCTGCGCGATGCGCTATCGAACCTGGGCCTGACCGCCGAGATGGAAGCGGCGCTGCGCAGCCACGGGCTCGATCTGGCCGAACTGGAAGAGCTGGAACCCGACGCGGCGCTGGGCAACGGCGGGCTCGGGCGGCTGGCGGCGTGCTTCATGGAAAGCCTCGCCAGCCTCGACATCCCGGCCTACGGCTATGGCATCCGCTATGTGAACGGGATGTTCCGCCAGCGGATCAAGGACGGCTGGCAGATCGAGCTGCCCGAAACCTGGCTGGCCCACGGCAACCCGTGGGAGTTCGAGCGCCGCGAAAGCTCGTACCGCATCGGCTTCGGCGGCGAAGTGGTGGCCGAGGGTGAGCGCGCGGTGTGGAAGCCGGCCGAGCTGGTCGAGGCAACCGCGGTCGATACCCCCGTCGTCGGCTGGCGCGGCAAGCGGGTCAACACGCTGCGGCTGTGGACCGCCATCGCGCTCGACCCGATCCGGCTCGACGCGTTCAATGCCGGCGACCATTTCGGCGCGCTGGCCGATCAGGTCCGGGCCGATTCGCTGGTCCGGGTGCTCTATCCCGCCGACAGCAGCGCCGCCGGGCAGGAGCTGCGGCTGCGCCAGGAATACTTCTTCACCGCCGCCTCGATCCAGGACATCGTCCGCCGCCAGGTGCAGTACCAGAAGGACGTCCGCACCCTGCCCGACGAGGCGGCGATCCAGCTTAACGACACCCACCCCGCGGTGGCCGTGGCCGAGCTGATGCGGCTGCTGATCGACGATCACGGGATCGACTTCGACGAAGCGCTCGACATCACCCGGCGGACCATCGCCTATACCAACCATACCCTGCTGCCCGAAGCGCTGGAAACCTGGCCGCTGCCGCTGTTCGAACGGCTGCTGCCGCGCCACATGCAGATCATCTATGCGATCAACAGCCGGGTGCTGAAGGAAGCGAGGCTGGCCGGGCTCGACGACGCCGCGGTCGCCGCGATCTCGCTGATCGCCGAGGGCGGGGAACGCCGCGTGCGGATGGCCAACCTCGCCTTCACCGGGGCGCACAGCGTCAACGGGGTCGCGGCGCTGCATACCGAGCTGATGAAATCGACGGTCTTTGCCGATCTCCACGCGCTCTATCCGGCACGGATCAACAACAAGACCAACGGGGTCACCCCGCGGCGCTGGCTGCAGCAGTGCAACCCGGGGCTGACCAGCCTGCTGCGCGAGGCGATCGGCGACGGCTTCCTCGACGATACCAACCAGCTCGAGAAGCTGAATGCGCTGGCGGACGATACCGCGCTGCAGGAGCGCGCCCACGCGGTCAAGCGGATGAACAAGGTCGCGCTGGCGGCGCATGTCGCCGACCTGACCGGGGTGCGGATCGATCCCGACGCGCTGTTCGACGTCCAGATCAAGCGCATCCACGAATACAAGCGCCAGCTGCTCAACCTGGTCGAGACGGTTGCGCTCTACGACCAGATCCGCAGCCATCCCGAGCGTGACTGGGTGCCGCGGGTCAAGATCTTCGGCGGCAAGGCCGCGGCGAGCTATCACAACGCCAAACTGATCATCAAGCTGGCCGGCGACATTGCCCGCCGGGTCAACGCCGATCCCTCGGTCGGCGGATTGCTCAAGGTGGTCTTCGTCCCCAACTACAACGTCACCCTGGCCGAACGGATCATTCCGGCGGCGGACCTGTCCGAACAGATCAGCACCGCGGGCATGGAAGCCAGCGGGACCGGCAACATGAAGTTCGCGCTCAACGGCGCGCTGACCATCGGCACGCTCGACGGGGCGAATATCGAGATCAAGGACCGGGTCGGTGACGACAACATCGTCATCTTCGGGCTGACCGCCGACGAAGTCGCGGCCAAGCGCGCCAATGGCTATGATCCGCGCGCCGTGATCGAGGGCCACCGCGAGCTGTGCCAGGCGGTCAACTCGATCGCCTCCGGCGTGTTCTCGCCCGACGATCCGGATCGCTACAAGGATCTGATGAATGGGCTTTACGACCACGACTGGTTCATGGTCGCCGCCGATTTCGAGGACTACACCGATGCCCAGCGCAGCGTCGACCGGCGCTGGCTCGATCAGGCCGGGTGGCGCGCCGCGGCGCTGCGCAACGTCGCCAACATGGGCTGGTTCTCGTCCGACCGGACGATCGGCGAATATGCCCGCGACATCTGGGGCGTGATGTGAAGCCCCCGGCGTCGGCGATGACCGCCCTGCTTGCGGGCACCCACGCCGACCCCTTTGCGCTGCTTGGCCTGCATGCCGGGCCCGAAGGCACCTTCGCCCGTGCGCTGCTGCCCGGTGCGGAACAGGCCAGTGCCTTTTCGCTGAAGGGCGCGGCGCTGGGCAAGCTGGCGCGGGTCGATGATCGCGGGCTGTTTGAGGGCAAGGTCAAGGGCAAGCCGCGCCCGGTCAAATACCGCTGCCGCGCCGGAAGCCATGAGTGGTGGGTTACCGATCCCTATTCGTTCGGCCCCGTGCTGGGCCCGACTGACGATTTCCTGATCAACGAAGGCACTCACCTGCGCCTGTTCGACAAGCTCGGCGCGCATTGCCTCAGCCACGAAGGCGCCGACGGGGTCCACTTCGCGGTCTGGGCGCCCAATGCCGCGCTGGTCAGCCTGGTCGGCGATTTCAACGACTGGGACGGGGCGCGCCATCCGATGCGCAAGCGGCTCGACATCGGGGTGTGGGAACTGTTCGTCCCCGACCTGGGCGAGGGCCGCGCCTACAAGTACCGGATCGTCGGGGCCGATGGCACGGTCCAGCCGCTCAAGGCCGATCCCTATGCCTTCGCCAGCGAGCTGCGGCCCAAGACCGCATCGCTGACCACCCGCACCGGCAAAGGCGACTGGGGCGACGCCGCGCACCGCAAATTCTGGGCCTCGGTCGATCCGCGCCGCCAGCCGATTTCGATCTATGAGGTTCACCCGGGATCGTGGCAGCGCGAGGACAACGGCTGGTTCCTGACCTGGGACGAAATGGCCGCGCGGCTGATCCCCTATGTGGTCGACATGGGCTTTACCCATATCGAGTTCCTGCCGGTGAGCGAGCATCCCTATGATCCCTCATGGGGCTACCAGACCACCGGGCTCTATGCGCCCAGCGCCCTGTTCGGCGATGCGCAGGGCTTCGCCCGCTTCGTCGACGGCGCGCACCGCGCGGGTGTCGGCGTGCTGATCGACTGGGTTCCGGCGCACTTCCCGGTCGACGAACATGGCCTGGCCAGGTTCGACGGCACCGCGCTCTACGAGCACGAAGATCCCAAGCTGGGCTTCCATCCCGACTGGAACACCGCGATCTACAACTTCGGGCGGCGCGAGGTGGCGAGCTTCCTGGTCAACAACGCGCTGTTCTGGGCCGAGCGCTATCACGTCGACGGGATGCGGGTCGATGCGGTCGCCTCGATGCTTTACCGCGACTACAGCCGCAAGGCCGGCGAATGGATCCCCAATGCCGAGGGCGGGCGCGAGAACTGGGAAGCGGTCGATTTCCTTCGCGCCACCAACCGCGCGCTCCACGCCAGCCACCCCGGCATCCTGACCATTGCCGAGGAAAGCACCGCCTGGCCCGGCGTCTCGCTCCCGGCCTATGACGAAGGGCCGCGTACCGCGCTGGGCTTTGGCTTCAAGTGGAACATGGGCTTCATGCACGACACGCTGCAATACATGCAGCGCGATCCGGTCCACCGCCAGCACCACCATAACGAGATCACCTTCGGGCTGACCTATGCCTTCAGCGAGAACTTCGTCCTGCCGCTGAGCCACGACGAAGTGGTCCACGGCAAGGGCAGCCTGCTGACCAAGATGAGCGGCGCCGACGACTGGCAGAAATTCGCCTCGCTGCGCGCCTATTACGGGCTGATGTGGGGCTATCCGGGCAAGAAGCTGCTGTTCATGGGGCAGGAGTTTGCCCAGCGCCGCGAATGGAGCGAAGAGCGCGGGCTCGACTGGGAGCTGCTGGATGCCCCGGCCCACGCCGGGGTGCAGGCGCTGGTCCGCGACCTCAACCGTGCTTACCGCGCGCTGCCCGCGCTCCACGCCCGCGACTGCGAGGGCGATGGTTTCGAATGGCTGGTGGTCAACGATGCTGCGGCCGCGGTCTTTGCCTGGCTGCGCAAGTGCCCGGGCGAGGCGCCGGTGGCGGTGATCAGCAACCTGACCCCGCAGCTGCACGGGTCCTACCGCCTGCCGCTGCCCCATGATGGGCGCTGGCGCGAGGCGGTCAATTCGGACGCCGCGATCTATGGCGGCAGCGGTCAGGGCAACGGCGGGACGGTGACCGCCAGAGACGGCGCGGCGCTGATCGTGCTGCCGCCGCTGGCCACTTTGATACTGGTTTACGAAGGTTGAGACGCCCCCAAGGGCGCGGCAAGGAGAGAGAGCGATGACCAAGCAAAGGTTGCATGCCCCGCTGGCCCGCGATGCGATGGCCTATGTCCTGGCCGGTGGGCGCGGTTCGCGATTGATGGAGCTGACCGACCGCCGCGCCAAGCCGGCGGTCTATTTCGGCGGGATGAGCCGGATCATCGATTTCGCGCTGTCCAACGCGATCAATTCGGGCATCCGCCGGATCGGCGTGGCGACCCAGTACAAGGCCCATTCGCTGATCCGCCACATGCAGCGCGGTTGGAACTTCCTGCGGCCCGAACGCAACGAAAGCTTCGACATCCTCCCTGCCAGCCAGCGCGTGTCGGAACTGCAATGGTACGAAGGCACCGCCGATGCGGTCTACCAGAACATCGACATCATCGAGAGCCATGCGCCCAAATACATGGTCATCCTGGCCGGCGATCACATCTACAAGATGGACTATGAATTGATGCTGCAGCAGCACGTCAATTCGGGCGCGGATGTCACCGTCGGTTGCCTGGTGGTGCCGCGCGCCGAGGCCAGCGGGTTCGGGGTGATGGCGGTCGACAAGACCAGCCGGATCACCGCCTTCGTCGAAAAGCCCAAGGATCCGCCGGCGATGCCGGACAATCCCGACATGGCGCTGGCCTCGATGGGGATCTACGTGTTCGAGACCCGGTTCCTGTTCGAACAATTGCGCCGCGATGCCGCCGATCCCGCCAGCAAGCGCGATTTCGGCGGGGACATCATCCCCTACATCGTCAAGCACGGCAAGGCGGTGGCGCACAAGTTCACCGACAGCTGCATCCGCGCCGCCGACGAGATCGAGGAATACTGGCGCGACGTCGGCACGCTCGACGCCTATTTCGAGGCCAACCTCGACCTCACCGACGTGGTTCCCAAGCTCAACATGTACGATCGCGACTGGCGCATCTGGACCGACCAGATCGTCTCCAGCCCGGCCAAGTTCGTCCACGACGAAGAAGGCCGCCGCGGCCAGGCCATCGCCAGCCTGATCAGCCAGGACTGCATCGTCTCGGGCGCCACCGCGCATCGCAGCCTGCTGTTCACCGGGGTCAAGATGGGCAGCTTTTCCAGAGTCAAGGAAGGGGTGATCCTGCCCTATTGCAACATCGGCCGCGGCGCGCGGCTGAGCCGGGTGATCGTCGATTCGGGGGTGCGCATCCCCGAAGGGCTGGTGGTTGGCGAGGATCCCGAGCTCGACGGCAAGCGCTTTCGCCGCACCGACAGCGGGGTCTGCCTGATCACCAAGGCGATGATCGAACAGCTGGGATGAGCCTGCGGGTCCTCTCGGTTGCTTCGGAAGCGGTGCCGCTGGTCAAGACCGGCGGGCTGGCCGACGTCGCCGGGGCGCTGCCCGCGGCGCTGGCCCCGCACGGGGCCCTCCTGACCACGATCCTGCCGGGCTATCCCGCGGTGCTCACCGCGCTGAAGCGGGCCAAGGCGGTGCACGCCTGGCCCGACCTCTTGGGCGAAGAGGCGCGGCTGCTGGCGGGCAAGATCGCCGGACACCCGCTGCTGGTGCTCGATGCGCCGCACCTGTTCCAGCGCGACGGCTCGCCCTATGGCGACGCGCAGGGCAGGGACTGGGAAGACAACTGGCGCCGCTTCGCCGCTTTCGGCCGCGCTGCAGCCGATGTCGCCGGCGGGGCGGTCAAGGGTCTGGCCTTCGACCTGATCCATGCCCACGACTGGCAGGCCGGGATGGCGCTGGCCTACAACCGCTTCGCCCCCGTTTCGGCGCCGCTGCCCGGGGTGATGACGATCCACAACATGGCCTTCCAGGGCTATTACGACGCGCGCATCTTCCGCGCCCTCGGGCTACCCAAGGCGGCCTGGGCGATGGACGGGGTGGAAAGCTATGGCGGGGTCGGGTTCCTCAAGGCCGGGCTGCAGGCCGCCGATGCGATCACCACGGTCAGCCCCAGCTATGCCGCCGAGATCCGCCTGCCGGAATTCGGCATGGGCCTCGAAGGGCTGATCGCCAGCCGCGGCGGCGACGTTGTCGGGATCCTCAACGGGATCGACGCGGCGGAGTGGAACCCGGCGAGCGATCCGGCGCTGGCCAAGACCTATTCGGCCAAGACGCTGGCCGCGCGCAAGGCCAACAAGCGCGCGCTCGAGGCCGAGTTCGGGCTCACAAAGGACGACGGACCATTGTTCATCGTGGTCAGCCGGCTGACCTGGCAAAAGGGCATGGATGTGCTCCCCGAAGTGCTCGACCATCTGGTCGGTCTGAGCGGACGGCTGGCGCTGCTCGGCTCGGGCGACGGGGCGATCGAGCGCGAGCTGCACCGTGCCGCCGCGCGCCATCCCGGCCGGATCGGCGTGCGCATCGGCTATGACGAGGCGCTGTCGCACCGCATGCAGGGCGGCGGCGATGTGATCCTGGTGCCGAGCCGGTTCGAACCCTGCGGGCTGACCCAGCTCTACGGCCTCGCCTATGGCTGCGTGCCGGTGGTGGCGCGGACCGGCGGGCTGGCCGATACGGTGATCGACGCCAATGTCGCGGCGCTGGCGGCGGGCGTGGCAACCGGCGTGCAGTTCAGCGGGGTCGACTATCCTTCGTTTGCCCAGGCGATCAGCCGCACCATCGCGCTCTATGCCGACAAGCCGGCGTGGAAGCGCGTGCAGGCCAATGGCATGGCCTGCGACTTTTCCTGGGGACCCAGCGGCAAGGCCTACGCCGCGCTTTACAAACGCCTGATCGAGGCCCGTTCATGACCGTCATCACCCATCCGACCACACCCTTCACCGACCAGAAGCCGGGCACTTCGGGGCTGCGCAAGAAGGTGCGGCATTTCCAGCAGCCCAGCTATGCCGAAAACTTCATCCAGGCGGTGTTCGATGTGGTGCAGGCCGATCCCGGCGCGACGCTGGTGATCGGCGGTGACGGACGGTTCCACAACCGCGCGGTGATCCAGACCGCGATCCGCATGGCTGCGGCGAACGGCTATGGCCGGGTTCTGGTCGGGCAGGGCGGGATCCTCTCGACCCCGGCGGCCAGCTGCGTGATCCGCAAGCACGGGGCGAGCGGCGGGCTGATCCTGTCGGCCAGTCACAACCCCGGCGGTCCGGACGAGGATTTCGGGATCAAGTACAACGGCGCCAACGGCGGCCCCGCGCCGGAGAACGTGACCGAGGCGATCTTTGCCCGGACGCTGGAGATCGACCGATGGCTGACGGTCGAGGCGTCTGACATCGATCTCGATTCGATTGGCACGGTCACGGTGGCGGGCATGACGGTCGACGTGATCGACCCGGTCGCCGACTGGGCCGACCTGATGGAAAGCCTGTTCGATTTTCCCGCGATCCGTGCTGCCGTCGCGGGCGGGCTGACCATGGCTTTCGATGCGATGCACGCGGTCACCGGGCCCTATGCCCATGAGGTGCTGGAGCGCCGCCTCGGCTTTGCCCCCGGCACGGTACGCAACGGCGTGCCGCTGGAGGATTTCGGCGGGCATCATCCCGATCCCAACCTGGTCCATGCCAGGGTACTTTACGATCTGATGATGGACCCGGAAATGGCCCCGGCCTTTGGCGCGGCCTCGGACGGCGACGGCGATCGCAATCTGATCGTGGGCAAGGGCATTTTCATCACCCCGTCGGATTCGCTCGCGATGCTGGCTGCCAATGCGCATCTTGCCCCCGCCTATGCGGACGGGCTCAAAGGCATCGCCCGCTCGATGCCGACCAGCGCCGCCGCTGACCGCGTCGCGGCGGCACTGGGCATCCCCTGCTTCGAAACCCCGACCGGCTGGAAGTTCTTCGGCAACCTGCTCGACGCCGGCATGGCGACGCTGTGCGGCGAGGAAAGCGCCGGGACCGGCAGCGACCACGTGCGCGAGAAGGACGGGCTGTGGGCGGTGCTGCTATGGCTCAACATTCTGGCCGTGCGCGGGGAAAGCGTGGCCGAAATCGCCCGCCAGCACTGGGCGCGGTTCGGGCGCAACTACTACGCCCGCCACGATTACGAAGCGATCGAGAGCGCCCGCGCCGATGGGCTGATGGCGGCGCTGCTGACGGCCTTGCCGGGGCTCGCCGGGCAAAGCTATAGCGGACTTGAGGTTGAGGCTGCAGACAGCTTTTCCTACCGCGATCCGGTCGATGGCTCGACCAGCGCCAACCAGGGGGTGCGCGTGCTGTTCACCGGCGGCTCGCGGGTGGTCTTCCGCCTGTCGGGCACCGGAACCGAAGGCGCGACATTGCGCGTCTACCTTGAACGCTACGAACCGGTCGGCGGCAATCTTGCCGCCGAAACCCCGCACATGCTCGCCGAGCTGATCGGCGCCGCCGAAGCGATCGCCGGGATCGCGCAGCACACCGGACGGACCGCGCCCGACGTCGTGACATGACCGCATTGGGCGCGCGGGTTGCGCGCGGAAGGACCACCTTCGCCGTTCGCGCTCCGCAAGCCGCAGCGCTGTGGCTGTGCCTGTTCGATGGCGAGTTCGAAACCCGCCATGCGATGGCCCGCCGGGGTGACACCTGGACCTGCACGCTACCCGGCGATCTGGCCGGGACCCGCTATGGCTACCGCGCCGAAGGCGAATGGGCCCCCGAACGCGGGCTGTGGTTCGACCCGGCCAAGTTGCTGGTCGATCCCTATGCGGTCGAGCTCGACCGGCGCTTTCGCCAGGTGCCCGAATTGGCGCAACTCGGCGTCAATACCGCGCGCTTTGTCCCGCGCGCCATCGTCCCCGGCGCGCTGCCCAAGGTGCGGCGCTGCAAGCCGCGGTTCGAGCGCGGCGGGCTGATCTACGAGCTCAACGTCCGTGCGTTTACGATCCTGCATCCGGACGTGCCCGAGGCGATCCGCGGCACAGTCGCTGCGCTGGCCCATCCGGCGGTCATCGCGCACTTGCGCAAGCTGGCGGTCGGCGCGGTCGAGCTGATGCCGATCACCGCGTGGATCGACGAGCGCCACCTGCCGCCGCTTGGGCTGACCAACGCCTGGGGCTACAACCCGGTCGCGCCGATGGCGCTCGATCCGAGGCTGTGCCCGGGCGGCGTGGCCGAACTGCGCGATACCGTGGCGGCGCTCCACGCGGCGGGGATCGGGGTGTTGCTCGATCTGGTGCTCAACCATACCGGGGAAAGCGATATGCACGGCGGTGTGCTGTCGCTGCGCGGGCTGGACAACGCCGCCTATGCCCACGACGCGGCGGGGCAGCTGATCAACGACACCGGCTGCGGCAACACGCTCGACTTCGCGCAGCCGACAGTGCGCGCGCTGGCGCTGGCCACGCTGCGCCATTTCGTCCGCCACTGCGGGGTCGATGGCTTCCGCTTCGATCTCGCTCCGGTGCTGGCGCGCGGGCCGGGGTTCGATGCCGGCGCCCCCTTCTTCGCCGAACTTGCCGCCGATCCCGAGCTGGCCGACCGGGTGCTGATCGCCGAGCCGTGGGACATTGGCCCCGGCGGCTACCAGCTCGGGCATTTTCCGGCGAACTGGCTGGAGTGGAACGACCGTTTCCGCGATGATGTCCGCCGCTTCTGGCGCGGCGATGAGGGCATTGCCATACTGG
>JBJTLX010000163.1:0-4228 GCA_046063245.1 Novosphingobium sp. | reverse complement strand
CGACGAGCCGACCAGCGCCCCGGTGACGATCATCGCGGTGTTGTGCAGGGTGAATCCCATCGCCGCCGCGGCCCAGCCCGAGTAGCTGTTGAGCATCGAGACGACGACCGGCATGTCCGCCCCGCCGATCGGGATGATCAGCAGGAAGCCGATGATGAAGGCCAGCGCGGTGACCGTGGCGATTACCCACAGCGACTGGTCGGCCATGAAATAGGCGGTCAGGCCCAGGATCGCGCCGAGCGTGGCGAGATTGATCACGTGGCGTCCGGGCAGCATGATCGGCGCGCCGCTCATCTTGCCGGCGAGCTTGAGGAAGGCGATGACCGAGCCCGAGAAGGTGATCGCGCCGATGGCGATGCCCAGGCCCATTTCGAGCCGGCTCTGCGGCATGATGAACCCGGCAGAGGCGGCGATCCCGAAGGCTTCGGGGTTGAGGTAGGCCGCCCAGCCGACCAGCACAGCGGCCATGCCGACAAGGCTGTGGAACGCGGCCACCAGCTGCGGCATGTCGGTCATCTTGATCCGCCGCGCGGTGATCCAGCCGATCCCGCCGCCCAGTGCGATCGCCGCCGAGATCTGCGCCAGGGTGACGAGGTCCTCGGGAGTCGGCTGCGGCAGGAAGCCGCCCGGCGGGACCGGAGCCTTGAGCAGCAAGGTGGTCATCACGCCGATCGCCATCCCGGTCATGCCGAATCGGTTGCCGGCGCGGCTGGTCGATGGGCTCGACAGCCCGCGCAGCGCCAGAATGAACAGAACGCCCGAGACAAGGTAGGCGAGCGCGGCCCATGAAGGAGTAGCGATGTGCTCCATCACTTCTTCTCCTTCTTCTTGTACATTGCCAGCATTCGCGCGGTCACCGCGAAGCCGCCGAAGATGTTGACGCTGGCCAGCACCACCGCCAGCAGCCCCAGCCACTTCGAGCTCGCCGATCCCGCCGCCGCGGCGGCAATCAGCGCCCCGACGATGATCACCGCGGAGATCGCATTGGTCCCCGCCATCAGCGGCGTATGCAGCGCCGGGGTGACGCTCCACACCACGTAGTAGCCCACGAAGCAGGCCATGACGAAGATCGAGAGGATCGAGATGAAGTCCATTGGTTACTCGATGTTGAAGGGGTTTTTGATGATCGTGATGACATGACGCTCCGGCACCTGATCAAGCGTGACATCGAGCTTGCCATCTACGAAGCGACGGAGCGTGAATTGACTGCCGATCATTGAAAAAGTTGCCGGAATCTCGGTCTTCTTGAATGACCGAAGGAACGTCATTGGGCGCAGGCCTGAGCAGGCCTTGGTAAGGGCTTTGTAATCGATGCAGAATCCAAGCGAGAATTCACCGACTAGAGAATGATTTGCTGCGTAGAATATGTTGAGATACAGCAAATTCCTTGAATTTTCCGGTTGTATTTTCGAGTAGTGAACGGGAATAATCGGCGTCGCGTTTGCCGGAACTACGCCGTCTACCGACATCCGATTGTCGTTTTTCCGGCCATCGTTGACAGCTTGATCGAAGGTCATCCACCGGAGACCGAACCCCGACTGCTCAAACACTTTGTCAAATGAACCGTCATTGTTCGAATCAACCAGACAGATGTTGGTCGATTCAAAATAAGAGCCGCTCCAAATACTGTACTTGGCTTTTCGGCGTTCGGTCTGCGTACAGGCGACAGGAAGCTGCGAGACCATGCCGTCCAGCTCGGTCTGCACTGGCAATTTCCATTTTCCGTCCTTGGAAACATAAGCCGCATCAAGCTGGTAGATGCTGTCTGAAAGCAGTTTCAGCTTGAGCAGGCTGGTCCCCTCTTTTGCGAGAGTATCAGGCGCCAGTCGCTCGACCGGCACAGCGGTCCAACGCGATGCGAACGTCGTTGGTCCGGCTTGCGCGAACGCGGGGCTATGCCCCATCCCGGCAAGCAAGACGAAACCGGCCAGAAAATGCCGAATACGGCGATCCAAAAGCACAAGCCCGGCGAAAAATTTGTCTTCAGAGGGGGGGCGAATTGTCACCCCAACAGCCTCTCGCTCACAACCTTCCCGCCCTGGGTCAGCCGCACGGCGTTGCCGATTTCCTCATCCAGCACCGGACGCCCGGCGTCCTTGTCCCAGAACGCGCTGAGGAAGTTGTAGAGGTTGCGCGCGAACAGTGCCGAGGCGTCGGCCGCCAGATGCGTCGCGGTGTTGGAAAAGCCGATGATCTTGACCCCGTGCTGGACCACGACCTCATCCGGCCTGCTGCCCTCGACATTGCCGCCTTGCGCCACGGCCAGATCGAAGATCACGCTGCCCGGCTTCATCGTCGCGATCTGGGCGTCGCTGATCAGGCGCGGCGCGGCGCGGCCCGGGATCAGCGCGGTGGTGATGACGATGTCCTGCTTGGCGATATGGCTGCTGACCAGTTCGGCCTGGGCCGCCTTGTATTCGTCGGACATTTCAGTGGCATAGCCGCCCGCGCCCTCACCCTCGATCCCGGCGACAGCCTCGACGAACACCGGCTTGGCGCCGAGCGACTGGATCTGTTCCTTGGTGGCCGAGCGCACGTCGGTGGCGGAAACCTGCGCCCCCAGCCGCCGCGCGGTGGCGATCGCCTGAAGACCGGCGACGCCGACGCCCATGACGAAGCACTTGGCGGCGCTGACCGTGCCCGCCGCGGTCATCATCATCGGAAAGGCACGGCCATATTGCCCGGCCGCCTCGATCACCGCCTTGTACCCGGCCAGGTTCGACTGGCTGGAAAGAATGTCCATGCTCTGCGCGCGGGTGATGCGCGGCATGAATTCCATCGCCAGCGCCTCGAACCCGGCTGCGGCATAGTCGTCGATCCGCGCGCGCTGCCCGAACGGATCGAGCCCGGCAACGATCCACGCCCCTGCGCTCGCCCCCTTGAGCAGGGCCGCGTCGGGCCCCTGCACGCCCAGGACAATATCCGCGTCCTTGACCGCACCGTCGGCATGGACCAGCTCGGCCCCGGCCGCGGCATAGTCGGCATCGGCGATCGAGGCGCCTTGCCCGGCCTTGGATTCGACTGCAACAGTCGCCCCCAAAGCGATGAATTTCTTGACGGTTTCCGGTGTCGCGGCGACGCGACTTTCGCCGGCGGCGCGTTCTTTCAGCACCGCGATACGCATGGCGGCGGCGCTCAGGAAATCAGGAAGACGACGAGCGCGGTGATCAGCGCGGTGATCACGACCCCCCACTTCACCATACCGATAAATCCGACGTAGGTCGAAGCGTGCGCCTTCATATCGTTGCCAGTAGCCATGTCCGTTCCCCAGGATTCGCGCCGAAGCAGCTTTGCCGTCGGTCTATCGTCCCGTGCCTTCTACCTCAAGTGCCACCGGTTCAAAAACTGGACTAAGTCGCAGCCTTAATCGGCTCTTTACCAGCATCGGCTATGCCCGCGGCGAGACCAGAGGGGCCCACGGCAAGACAATGGCGGATTTCGAACAGCGCACCTTGATGCTGATCGACGATGAACCGGCGCAAAGCCGGCTGATCACCGCGCTTGCCGGGCGCGAGGGCTGGCGCGTTCTGGTGGTCCGCGATTCGGAAACCGCGATCGCCACGCTCGGCACCCGCCAGGGCATGCAGCTCAGCGCCATCGTGCTCGACCAGTGGGTGCCCGGCGACGATGCCTGCGAACTTATCGCCGAGCTCAAGGCCCGCCGTCCCGCCCTGCCGATCCTGATGCTGACCACCAGCGCCTCGCCGCTGCTCGCGGTCGAGGCGATGCGCGCCGGGGCGACCGACTATCTGATCAAGCCGGTCGCGCCCGACCGGCTGATGCAGGCGCTGCGCATGGCCACCACCCGCGAGGCGCCACGCGACGAATTGCAGCCGCTGACCGAAAAGATGCCGTCGAACCCCGATTTCGACGCGATGATCGGCGCGGTCCCGACCTTCCGCACCGCCCTGGCGATCGCCGCCAAGGCCGCGCGCGGCCATGGCCCGGTGCTGATCGAGGGCGAAAGCGGCAGCGGCAAGGAAATGCTGATCCGCGCGATGCAGGCCGCCAGCCCGCGCGCCAAGGCCCCGTTCCGGCTGCTCAATGTCGGTGCAATTCCCGCCAATTCGGTTGAATCAGCCCTGTTTGGACATGAAAAAGGCGCCTTCCCCGGCGCTTTCGATCGTCATGTCGGCGCGCTGCAGCATGCCGATGGCGGCACGCTGGCGCTCGATGAAGTCGATCGGCTGCCGCTGTCCGTGCAGGACCGCCTGCTCGAATCGATCCA
>JBJTLX010000162.1:0-7021 GCA_046063245.1 Novosphingobium sp. | reverse complement strand
AGCAGCACCGGCGCGGCGACCAGCGCGGTCACCCACAGCATCCGGTCGGCGAGCGCGAGGAGAGAGGCGGGATCATCCATGGAATCCTCCCCGAAACGGGGAGGGGGACCATCCTTGAAAAGGATGGTGGAGGGGTACGCGCAGGTGATCGGGACGGTGCGGCGAGGTCGGGACCACTCGCCCGTACCCCTCCACCATGCTGCGCATGGTCCCCCTCCCCGTGCCAGGGAGGATCACTTTCATCCCGTCCATCACCCGAAACTCGCCGCCAGGCTGCCCATCAACAGCGCCCAGCCATCGACCAGCACGAACAGCAACAGCTTGAACGGCAGGCTGACGATGGTCGGGCTCATCATCATCATCCCCAGGCTCATCAGCACCGAGGCGACCACCAGGTCGATCACCAGGAAGGGCAGGAACAGCATGAAGCCGATCTGGAACGCGGTCTTGAGTTCGCTGGTGACGAAGGCGGGCAGCAGGATCGAGAACGGCACGTCCTCGTTCCGTGCGAACTTGGGCGCCTTGGCCAGCCCGGCGAACAGCGCCAGGTCCTTTTCGCGGGTCTGACGGATCATGAAGCCGTGGAAGGCGGTCCCCCCCGCGGCGATCGCCTGCTCGCCGTTGATCGTGCCCGCGGCATAGGGGGCGATCGCCTCGGCATTCACCTTGTCGAGCGTCGGGGACATGACGAACAGCGACAGGAACAGCGACAACCCGATCAGCACCTGGTTGGGCGGGCTTTGCTGCAAACCCAGCGCCTGGCGCAGGATCGACAGCACGATCAGGATCCGGGTGAAGCTGGTCATCATCAGCAGCAGCCCGGGCAGGATCGTCAGCAGCCCCATCGTCAGTAGCAATTGCAGCGACAGCGACAGCCCCGATCCCTGCGCCCCGCCGGCCGCGCCCAGCGCGCGGTCGAGCGCTGAAGGGATCGCGCTCTGGGCGTGAACCAGCGTCGGGGTGAGGAGCGCGGTCAGGGCGATGAGGCGTCTCATTCCCCCGCCTCCCGCGCCGGGGCTTCGGCCAGCCGGGTCAGTCCGCCGCGGGTGGCCGAAACCAGGATTTCGCGCCCGGCGAATTCGATCACCGCCAGCTTGAGCGTGGGGGACAGCATGGTGGTTTCGACCACGCGGACGCGCTTGGCCGTGCCCGGCGCGGCGCCAAAGCGGCCTTGCGCCTTTTGCGCCAGCTTGAGGCTGGCCCAGGCGAGCCCGGCGATCAGCGGCAGCAGGACCAGCAGTTTGAGCAGGTACCACAGCATCAGGCCGCGCCTTCCGCCGGTGCATTGCCGGCCATTTCGACGATGCGCAGCGCGAAGCGGCCATCCTGGGCGACGATTTCGCCGCGCGCGATCAGGGTGCCGTTGACGTGGACATCGAGCAGCTCGTCGGTCAGCCGGTCGAGCATAACGATGCTGTCTTCGCCCAGCGCGAGCACGTCCTTGAGCTTCATCTCGGTGCGGCCAAGCTCGACCGACAGGCGCACGTCGACCTCTTTCAAGAGGTCGAAGCCGCGGGTGTGGATGGTCATTGTCGTTCCCCTGGATGGAATGGTGTCAGCCGGCGATCTGGGTCAGCCGGACGGCGATGCGATCGTCCTGCGCGCCGACGCTGCCGCGGGCGATCACCGCGTCGCCGACGCGGATCGGCACCGCGCGCGCCACCGCGACCGGCAAAAGCGAGCCGACCGCCAGCGTGGACAGCGTGTGCAGCGGCACCGCCATGTCGACCAGCACCGCGGATAGCGGCAGCGGCAGCCCGGCAAAGGGGGCGGCGGCGGGATTGGCCTGGCCGCGCGGCGCCGCCGCGCTTTCGCCGGGGCCAAGCACCTTGGGCAGCAGGGCCAGTGGCAGGGCCAGCGTCAGGCTCCACGGTGCGGCAGCGTCCTGGCGCAGCTCCAGCGTCAGCGCGACCAGACGCATCCCCGCGGGATAGGCGCCCAGATCGGCAAAGCGGCTGGCACGGCGCAGCGGCTGGACCAGCTGGTCGTCGCCGTGGCCCAGCGCGGCGGCGAGGGCCGCGGCGATCATCCGCTCGAGCCGCTCGATCATCAGCTGGGCCGACATCGGAAACGCCGCGGGAAGGGGGGCAGGCGCATTGCCGGGACCGCCGAAGGCGCGGTCGACCAGGGCCAGCGCGGCGCCGCCATCGAGCGCGGCGAGCAGGCTGACCCCGGGTACGCCGGTCGAGAGCAGGACCGTGGCAGCCAGAGCGCCCAGTGCCTCGCCCAGCTCGGTCTCGTGGGTTTCGCGCGGCGGCAGCACCGTGCAGGATAGCGGGGCCTCGCCGCACAGCGGGGCAAGCGCCGGGATCAGCGCGCTGCCCAGCCGGTCGCCGAGGCGCTCGAGCTGGGGCAGCAGGTCGGCGGGTTCGGGCCCGCGGCGCAGCAGCTCGGCGCAGTGCTGCGCGGCTACGCGTTCGGCGACAAAGGCGCGTTCGGGCTTCACTGGACCAGGAAGCTCTTGAAATAGACCTGATCGACCCCGCCGAAGCCTTCGGTCCGGTTCAGGACGCGGTTGATCGCGTCGGTCAGGCGCTTGCCCAGCCGCTCCTTGCCCTCGGGGGAAAAGGCGTCCTCCTCGGGGGTGTCGGCCAGCACCACCAGCACTTCGCTGCGGATCGCCAGCTCGTGCTTCTTTAGCCACAGCAACACCCGGCCGTCGCGGCGGGTCGAGCAGGCCAGGCTGATCTGGACCAGCGCGCTGGAATGCTTGAGGTTCGAGGTAAACTCCTCGGTGAAGTTGTAATAGCTGGTGCGGTATTCGCTGCCGCCGTCGCCCTCGACCTCGGCCCCGCCGGCTTCCTCGCCCTCCTTGCCTTCGCTCTTGGGGGCATAGGGGTCTTCCTCGCCCTTGCGGACCAACTTGGGGCCCTTGTCCTCCTTCTTGGCTTCGCCGTGCTCGCCGCCGCCGACCATGCCGCTTTTGACCAGGGCAAAGGTGCCCCCGCCGCCGGCCCCGATCAAGGCAATGCCGAGCCCGGCCTTGACCAGCAGACCCTTGCCCTTCTTCGGCTTGGCCTCTTTGTCCTTCTTGTCACTCATGCTGAATTACCCCCTGTAAACCAATGAAATCAGGCAAAGATGCCACTTTGCGCGGCCGTGTCATGGCGCGTCTGTCCGGCCGGCTGCGGATTGGCGCGGGCGGCGCGTCCGTCGCGGCGTTCGCCCTGGGCATGGCTGCGCGACTGGCCCGTCCCGGAATCGCCGGGGCGGGTGTCGCTGCCGCGTTGCTGGGTCTGCGGTGAATCGCCGGCGGGCGCGGCCGGCTGGACCGGCGGCGCGGCGGCGACCGCACGGGCAAAGTCGGGATCGCCGCTGGCCATGGTCACGCTGAGCGCGCCGTCCTCGTGGCGGAAGTGCAGCCGGACCGGGCCGAAGTCGCCGTGGCTGATCGCGATCGTCACCGCTTGCGGCTGAAGCGCTTCGCGCGCCGCCGTCAGCCGGTCGACCAGCGCGGCAAAATCGTGCGGCGCGGCGGGTGCGGCCGGGGCCGTCACCGGCGAACCCGTCGGCGCGATGCTGGCTGTACCGAGCGGAAAGGTGAACTGCGGGGCAGGCGGTGCTTCGCTGTCGCGCGCCGCCTCGAAGGCCAGTGCGGCAACACTGACGGGATGGCTTGGCCGCGCTGGAGCCGCGGCACTTGCTGCGGCCTCGGCAAGGCGCAGCGGCGGCGGCGCTGACGCGGGTGCCGGTTGCGGCGCGGCTGGCAGGGGTGCGGCCTCGCCGGCGACCTGGACGACAAGCGGCCGGGCCTGCGCCGGGTGCGACGGTGCGTCCGGCGCGGTCGGCAACGTCCGTAGCGGGACCGGCATTGGCGCGATCCCGCTGCGGCCCGGTGGTAGCGCAGCCTCGGGCCGGGCAGCGCCCGCGTCGTGGGCGGGACTGGTGCTGATCGGGGGCGGCGCAAGGGTCAGCAGGGCCGTTGCCGCTGGCTCAACCGGCAAGGGTTCGCTTGGCGCGGCGGCGATGGCATGGTCGGTTTCCGCGGGCTCGATCTCGGGGTCCGCGACGACGGGCTTGGCCGAGGGAAGCGTGCGCTGGATCGGCACCCGCAGCACCGGCTTGCCCGGCTGCGGCGGCAAGGTGGGCGGCAAGGCGGGCGGCAAGCCGTTGCCGGGCGGCAATGCGCTTGCCGGTTCCGCCGGGTCGAGCAGGGTCGGACCGGGCGCTTCGGCAATCGGCACCGGCACGCGCGGCTCGGCCAGCTGCGGGCCGGTCGGCGCACCCGGCAGCGCGGCAAGAATCGCGCCGAAATCCGCCAGTTGCGCCGCTTCTCCAGCACTCTGCGGGGCCGCGCCGGGCAGGGCAGCGGCATCGGGAAGCGCGGTTTGGACAGTCGCGGCGGACAGCGGGGTCATCGGCAGGGCTCCAGGTGCGAACATCGCGGTTTGGTCTATTCAAGCCCCGTGCCAGTTGCCCGCCGTGCGCCCAGCGCCGGGCTTTGCTCACGCCGCGCCAGCTGGCGCTGGCTCTCGGTGGCGCGGTCTTCCACCGCGGCGCGGCGGCGTTCGGCGGCGGCGAGATCGGCCTGCTTGCGGTCGGCCAGAGCGCGGGCCTGCGCGGCATTGGTGCTGGTCGCGGCGGTGATCCCGGTCAGCCCGTCGACGAACTGGCCGATCTGGCGCAGCGCCAGCCCGTCAGCCGGGCGGGCGGCGCGATAATCGTCGCGCATCGCCCGGGTGCGGGCAATCAGCGCCTCGAGCTGGGCGAGGGTGCCTTCGGCCTCGGCGGCGTCGCGCGCGGCCTGGTCCTTGGCCAGCGCGCGGACCCGTTCGAGCCGGTACAGGCGGGCCAGACGGCGGCGCTCAGGCGCCATGATCGAGCAGCGCCGCCAAGGCGGAAACGCTGTCCTCCAGCGATACCGTGCTGCGCGCGCGCTGGCCGATGAACTGGCTCAGCGCCGTGTGCATGGCGATCGCGCGGTCGAGCTGCGGTTCGGCTCCGGCGCGATAGGCACCCATCAGAACCAGATCGCGGTTCGCCTCGTAACTGGCGGACAAGGCGCGAAATTCGCGGGCCAAATCGCTGTGCCAGTCGGGCACGATGTCGCTCATCACCCGGCTCAGCGAGGCGGCGATGTCGATCGCCGGATATTGCCCGCGCTGGGCCAGGTCGCGGCTCAGCACGACGTGCCCGTCAAGGATCGAGCGCGCGGTGTCGACCACCGGGTCATCCTGATTGTCGCCGTCGGCCAGCACGGTGTAGATCCCGGTCACCGAACCGCCGCTGGCCGCCGAATTGCCCGCGCGCTCGAACAGCTTAGTGATCGTCGCCAGCGCCGACGGGGGATAGCCGCGCGCCGCCCCCGGCTCGCCGAGCAGCAAGGCGATTTCCCGCGCGGCGTGAGCGACGCGGGTCAGGCTGTCCATGATCAGCAGCACCTGGCGGCCCTGGCTGCGGAACTGTTCGGCCAGGCTGGTCGCCAGCAGCGCGCCGCGCAGCCGCAGGTTGGGGGCATGGTCGGCGGGCACCGCGACCACGCAGGTCCGCGCGCGCTTGGCGCCGTGCATGTGCTGTTCGACAAAGTCGGAGACCTCGCGGGCGCGCTCGCCGATCAGCCCGACGATCACCACCTCGGCCTCGGAGCCGCCGGCGATCATGTCGAGCAGCACCGATTTGCCCACCCCCGATCCGGCCATGATCCCGATGCGCTGGCCGATCCCGAATGTCGTGAGGGCGTTGAGCGCGCGCACCCCGGTGTCGAAGCACTGGCGCACCGGGCTGCGATCGAGCGCGGCGGTGCGCACCCCGCCCGCCGGCCACATCTGCCGGGCGTGGAGCGGCGCGCCGCCGTCGATCGGCTTACCTTCGCCGTCGACTGCACGGCCCAGGAAGACATCGCCGACCGGCAGCATCCCCGGCCGGCCTTCGAGCCGGACCCGCGCGCCGGGGCGCAGCATCACCGTATCGCCAAGCAGCATCATTAGCGTGCGGCCATTGCGAAAGCCGATCACTTCGGCGGTGAGTTCGCCGACGCTGCACAGCGCCCCGACCGGCGCGGACAGGCCCGATACCTCGAGCAGGCCGCCGTCGCAGGCGGTCAGCAGGCCGTAGCGGCCGGGAGTCAGATCGATGCGGGTCCGGGCCATGCCGTCCAGCAGCGGATCGAACAGGGTCAGCACTGGGTCAACACTGGGCCAGCGCCTCGGCAATGGCGCGGCGCCAGTGCGCCGGGCCGTCCTCGATCCCGCCCTGGGCGCCGTCGATGCGCAGCGCCCCGCGTTCGAGCGCCGGATCGGCGGCAACCGCAAGGTCGGCGGGAAGACGCGCCCTGATCAGCGTAAGGTCGTCGGGATGAAGCCGCAGCACGCGTTCATCGTCGGCCCGGGCCAGCATTGCCGCGGCGACGGCGGCGCGTTGGGCCAGGGCTTCGGGATCGAGCGCCAGCGGTGCCAATGCCGCCTCGCACAGCGCAGCGACGGTCTCGACCAGCTTGCCGTGCAGGTCCTCGGCAAGATCGGCGTCGAGCCTGGCGAAACTCAGTTCGAGCTTGCCGCGCACCAGGTCGTCGGCCTGGGTCTGGGCCCGGGCCGCCGCCGCGGCCTCGGCCTGCCCCGCGGCAAAGCCTTCGTGCCACGCCTGGGCCAGCGGATCGCCGGGCTCGGCCAGCGGCACCGGCAGCGCCGCGGCAAAGCGCGGATCGCTGACAAAGCCGCCGCATTCGGCCAGCGCGGCAAACGGCAGGCTAGACATATTCGTCGTCGCCGCCCGCGCCCAGCTGGATCACGCCGTCTGCAGCGAGGCGCCGCGCGACCGCGACCACGGCCTTTTGCGCCTCGAGCGCCTCGGCCATCTTGAGCCGCCCGCGCGCGGCGATCTCGTCGCGCACGCCGTCGGCGGCGCGGCTCGACATCGCCTTGAAAAATACCTCGCGATCCTCCTCGGCCGTACCCTTCAGCGCGTCGATCAGCACCTCGCTTTCGACTTCGCGGAGCAGCGCGCCCATCGCCTGGGCATCAAGCGCAAAGAGATGTTCGAACTTGAACATCTCGGCCTCGATCTGCCTGGCCAGTGCCTTGTC
>JBJTLX010000161.1:0-9521 GCA_046063245.1 Novosphingobium sp. | reverse complement strand
TGATCCCGATCATCCCGATCGGCACGCGCACCCGGCTCAGCACCATGCCATTGGGGCGGGTGCTGCTGTCGATCACCGCGCCGACCGGATCGGGCAGATCGGCGACCTGATCGACCGCCGCGGCGATCCCGGCAAGCCGGGCGGGGTCGAGCCGCAGCCGGTCGAGCATTGCCGCGCTGAGGCCGCTGGCCGCGCCTGCGGCCATATCGCGGACGTTGGCGGCGAGCACGTCGGCTTCGGCAGCGCGCAGCGCGGCCGCCGCGGCATGGAGCGCGCGCGCCTTGGCTGCCGAATCGAGCAGGGCGAGCGTGCGCTGTGCGGCGCGTCCGGCCTGGGCGAGGCGGGCCACGAGCGATTCGGGCGATTCGGACAGGGTGGCAGTTTCGGCGTTCATGGCGGAAAACCGCCTATCATCGCCCCGCTTACTTGTCACCAAAGACAATGCCGCGCCGCAATCGTTTGCCGAACCCACCCGTGCAATTGACCCCGATGTCAGCACCGGCAACGACTCGTCGCGCGAGTCCGTCGATTCAGCGCCCAAAAGCCAATGCGGATTCGCCACGGCCAATCCGACCTGCTAGCCGCCCGCCGGGTAGAGAAAAAGGGACTCGGGGTCGTCTTGCAAAAATTGGCCGTCGGCGGGCTAAGGGACCGTCTGCGGAGCTGGTTTCCCGATCGCGAGTTCTTCATGCGATCGCAGGGCCAGGTCCGCTTCATCAAGATTTCCGCGCGCTTGCAGATGATCGCTGCCGGCACCGCCGCTGCCTTGCTGGCGGTGTGGCTGGTGACCATGGCCGCCATGGCGATCTCCGGCATCCTTTCGACCCGCGACCGGCTCGCCCTGCTTGACCGCGAAGCCAAGGTCGCCAGCTCGGAAAGCCGGGTCAACGCTTATCGCGGCAATGTCGACAAGGTCCAGCAGGACCTGACCAAGCGTCAGGACTATATCGAGCAGCTGGTCCAGGCCCATCTCGGCGACCTGCCCAAGGATGCCCAGGCCGGCGAAACCGTCTCGAACAGCAGCGCCGCTGCCGCCGAAACCGTCAAGAAGGTGTCGCAGAACCTGCCCGAAGTGCCGGCCTCGCCCGGCTCGAAGCGCGCCAGCTGGCCTTTGTCGAGGCGCTGACCCGCTTGGCCGATCGCCGCGCCGCCAGCGCCGAACAGCGCCTCGCCGCGCTCGGCCTCAATCCGCGCGCGATGCTCGCTTCAGCAGACGACCGCAGCGCCCAGGGTGGCCCGCTGATCCGCCTGGCCACTGCGATCGACGGTTCGCTCGATCCGCGCTTCCAGCGGCTCGGGCTCAGCCTGGCGCGGATGGATGCGCTGGAACGCTCGGTCCGCGGCCTGCCGCAGGTGCTGCCCGCCAGCCTCGAATACATCTCGTCGGGCTTCGGGTTCCGCGCCGACCCCTTCACCGGGGCCGTTGCGTTCCACCCCGGGCTCGATTTCCGCAGTCCGATCGGCGCGCCGATCTATGCTGCGGCGCGCGGTACGGTCAGCTTTGCCGGGCAGCGCAGCGGCTATGGCAACTGCGTCGAGATCGATCACGGCAACGGCCTGATCACCCGCTATGCCCACATGTCGGCGTTCCGCACCGTGGTCGGCAAGGCGGTGAACCCCGGTGAGGTCATCGGGCTGATCGGCAGCACCGGCCGTTCGACCGGGCCGCACCTGCATTTCGAAGTCCGCATCGGCGACCGGCCGGTCAATCCGCGTCCCTTCCTGGAGGCAGCGCCCCATGTTCTCGAAGAAATCCGCGCCGGAAACGGCGCCCCGACCGCAGGGTAAGACAATGGCTGGTTCGACCTTTTCCGTGTTCGGCAACGACATCCGCATCACCGGCGATGTCCACGCCTCGGCCGATCTGCACATCGACGGCCACGTCCAGGGCGATGTCACCTGCACCGCGCTGGTCCAGGGCGAGAGCAGCGAGATCCAGGGCGCGGTCAAGGCCGAAACCGCCCGGCTTTCGGGCACGGTGCGCGGCACGATCAGCGCCCGCGACCTGGTGATCCTGAAGTCCGCGCGGATCCACGGCGACGTCCATTACGATTCGCTGACGATCGAGCAGGGCGCCCAGGTCGACGGCCGCTTCGCCCCGCGTGCGGCCAGCGAAGACAGCACCGTGGTGAGCCTGGCGGCGAGCTAAACCCTCTCCCCAACAGGGGAGGATTTACAGAACCTCGGCCCGCAGCGCCTTGCGGTCGAGCTTGCCGATCATCGTCTTGGGCAGGCTTTGACGCACGACCACCTGATCGACCCGTTCGTGCTTGCCGAGCCGGGCGTTAAGCCAGTCGCGCAGGGCCTCGCCGCTGGTGTCGGCGCCGTCCTTCAGCGTGACATAGGCCCGCGGGCTTTCGCCGCGATAGGCATCGGGGACACCGATCACCAGCACCTCCCTGATCGCGGGATGCTCCTCGATCACCGCCTCGACCTGGCTGGGAAAGACCTTGAAGCCGCCGACCGCGATCATGTCCTTGATCCGGTCGACGATCTGGAGATAGCCCTGGGCATCGATCGTCGCGACATCGCCGGTGCGCAGCCAGCGGCCATCCGCGCGCTCGGCAAAGGCCGCCATGGCGGCTTCGGGGCGGCGCCAATAGCCGCGCATCACCTGCGGTCCCTGCACGGCCAGTTCGCCCGGTTCGCCCGGCGGGGCGTCGAGCGCCGGATCCTCCTTGTCGAGCAGGCGGATCCGCGTCGCCGGGATCGGCTGGCCGATCGTCCCGACGCGGTTCTCGCCCTCATAGGGATTGGTCGAGACCACACCCGAGGTTTCGGTCAGGCCATAGCCCTCGACCAGGCGCGCCCCGCTGACCGCCTCGAAGCGCTGCTTGACCGGGCCGGGCAGCGGCGCCCCGCCCGAAATGCACACCCGGAGCGAGGAAAAGTCGGTGCGGCGGGCCCGCGGATGGTCGAGCAGCGCCTGGTACATCGTCGGCACCCCGGGCATCGCGGTGGCCTTGACCCGCGCCAGGGTCTTGAGCGCCTGCCCTGCATCGAAGCGCGGCAGCATGGCGATGCAGCCGCCGTTGGCGACGGTCCGACCGAGCACGCAGACATTGGCAAAGACGTGGAACAGCGGCAGCACCCCCAGGATCACGTCGCGCTCGCCCTTGTGCGGATCGATCGCCTGGACCTGGCGGGCATTGGCCGAGAGGTTCTGGTGAGTCAGCATCGCCCCTTTGGGCGTCCCCTTGGTGCCGCCGGTATATTGCAGCAGGGCCAGGTCCTCCAGCGGATCGATCGCCACCGGGCTCGGCGCGGCTTCGCTCAGCACATCGTCCCAGCGGTGGACATCGGCTTGCATCGGAACGCGGGTCAGCGACTTGCGCCCAAGCAGCCGCAGCGCCAGTGCCTTTGGCCAGGGCAGCATGGCGGCGAGCGAGCCGACCACCAGGTGTTCGAGCGCCGAGTCTTCGAGCACCTGCAGCGCCGTGGGCAGCAGCGCGGCAGAATCGATCGTCACCAGCACCCGGGTGCCCGAATCGGCGACCTGGGCCTCAAGTTCGGTGGCGGTGTAGAGCGGGCTGAAATTGACCGCGATCGCCCCGGCGATCATCGCGCCGTAATAGGCCGAAACGTAGATCGGGACATTGGGTAGGAACAGCCCGACCCGGTCGCCCTTGACGATGCCGAGCGCCTGCAGCCCGGCGGCGAAGGCGCAGGCCTCGCGGTAAAGCTGGGCATAGCTGAAACCGCGGCCGAGAAACTCGACCAGCGGCCGCGCCGCGTGATCGCGCGCCGCGGCGGCGAAGAAATCGGGCAGCGACAATGGCGCAAAGTCCGTGTCCCAGGCACACGGGTGCGCATAGGCGCCGCGCCAGGGTTCCGGGACAGTGCTATTGACAACCATGTAAGGCGCTTAGCCCCGTCTGCGCCAGCAGGGCAAGCGCTGGCATGGCTGCGGGCGGACTATTCCTCGCCGCTCGCCCCGGCGGCTTCGGCGGCGCGCTTGGCTTCGAGCCAGGCGGCGGCCTCGGCTTCCTGGGCGGCCTCGGCAGCAGCCTTGGTCTGGGCGTCGCGTTCGGCGCGCAGTTCCTCGATCAGGCTGGCGCGGTCGTCGCCCAGACGGGCATCGTCGCCGGCCTGATCGTCAAGCCCGGCCTTCTTGGCCGCCTTGGCGACGATGGCGTCGAGCTCGCGCTGGCTGCACAAGCCCAGCGTGACCGGGTCCTTGGGCTGGATATTGGCAATGTTCCAGTGGCTGCGATCGCGGATCGCGGCGATGGTGTTGCGGGTCGTGCCGATCAGCTTGCCGATCTGGGCATCGCTGATTTCGGGGTGGGCGCGCAGGATCCAGGCGATGCCGTCAGGCTTGTCCTGGCGCTTCGATACCGGGGTATAGCGCGGGCCCTTGGTGCGGTTGACCGTGACCGGGGCCTTCTGCATCACTAGCGAATAGGTCGGATCAGCCTGGCCCTTTTCGATCTCGGCCATCGTCAGCTCGCCCGAGCGGACCGGATCGCGCCCGGTGTATTTGCTGCTGGCGAGATCGTCGGCCATCGCCTGGACTTCGAGGATGTGCAGGCCGCAGAACTCGGCGATCTGTTCGAACGACAGCGCGGTAGTATCGACCAGCCACGAGGCGGTCGCATGCGGCATCAGCGGGGTGGGCTGGGTCACGGGGATTCTCCGTCGGAAAATAATAGGGCCGCCCCTTGCGGAGCGGCCGTTCGGCTTTGCTCCTAGTGCGATTCTCGGCGCGGGGCAAGCATCAGGAACTTTTAACACGATCCGGCTAGGTCTGCACCGGACAGTTGGACGGGGGGCGGACGATGAACATCGGACAGGTGAGCGCGGCGGGGGCCGCTCTGGCAGCGGTGATGGGGGCGGGCTACGCGGCAAGCGGCAGCCCCGATTTCAGTGTCGAGGTGCACCGCGCGCCCGACGCGGTCTATTCCGCGTTTTCCGCGATCAATCCCGCGGATACCGATTTCCAGGCCGCTGGCATGCCGGTCCAGCACATTACGGTGACGCGCACGCCGGGCCGCGAGATCGTCTTTTCCGCGCCGACCGCCAATGATGGCCAGCCGCTGCGCATCGCCCTGACCTTCGCCCCCGGCGGCGATGCGGCGAGCACCAAGGTGACCGCCGCGATCGACGTTCCGCCGGTGCCGATGCGAGTCGACGGGACCGACAAGTACCTGTCCGAGGCCAAGGTCGAGGCCAAGCTGCGCGACGCCATCGGCGACATGGCCAAGCGCATCGACGACGGCAATTCGACCACCGTCGCCAGCTACAAGCTGGCCACCATGCTGCAAATGGTTGCGGTCGCCGCGCAGCCGGCCAAGCTCAAGGCGGTGGTCGAACGCAGCGAGGCCGAACAGGCCGCCGCGCGCGTTACGCGGAAGCGCATGGAACGCGACGGCTGGAAATTCCGCGGCGACGGCAGCGCCTCGCGAATGGAACGGGTCGATGCCGAATATGCCGATCCCCGGCCCAAGGAGATCGACAATCGGGACAATCTGCGCAGCGACGAAACGGGCTACTGACCGCCGGCCTGGAGCACGATCTTGCCGATGTGATCGCCCGCTTCCATCCGGGCATGGGCGGCGGCGGCCTCGGCCAGGGGGAAGGTCCGGTCCATCGCCGGGCGGAGCTGGCCCGATTCGACGAAGGGCCAGGCGAGTTCGGCGATTTCCTGGGCGAGCAGCGCCTTGAACGTATTGGAGCGTGGGCGCAGCGTCGATCCGGTCAGCATCAGGCGGCGGCGCATCACTTCGGCCATGTTGATCGTCGTCTGGAGCCCGCCCTGGACGGCGATGGTCACGTGGCGGCCATCGTCGGCGAGGCACTGCAGGTTGCGCGGCACATAGTCCCCGGCGACCATATCGAGCACCATGGCGACGCCCGCGCCGCCGGTCAGGCGCTTGACCTCCTCAACAAAGTCCTGCGCCTTGTAATCGATCGCGTGGGCCGCGCCAATCGCCAGCGCCGCAGCGCATTTGTCCGCGCCGCCGCAAGTGACGATGACCTTCACTCCGAACAACTTGCCGAGCATGATCGCCATCGAGCCGATCCCGCTGGTTCCGCCGTGGACCAGGATCGTCTCGCCATCGCGGACATAGCCGCGTTCGAACACGTTGTGCCACACGGTGAACAGCGTTTCGGGCAAGGCTGCCGCCTCGGCCAGCGACAGGCCTTCGGGCACCGGCAGGCACACCGCCGCTTCGGCCTGGCAGTATTCGGCATAGCCGCCGCCCGCGACCAGCGCGCAGACCTGCTGGCCGTCCAGCGCCGAATCGACGCCCGCCCCGCGCGCGACAATCGTTCCCGACACTTCGAGGCCCGGGATCGGCGAGGCGCCCGGCGGGGGCGGATAGAAGCCCATGCGCTGGATCACGTCGGGCCGGTTGACCCCGGCATAGGCAACCCGGATCAGCACCTGGCCTTCGCCGGGCTGCGGCACGGCCACGGTTTCGCTGCGCAGCACCGCGGGCGCGCCGGGTGCGTCGAAGCCCACTGCCGTCATGGTATCAGGCGTCATGGTATCAGGAAGGTGTCCGCTCATGCCGTGCCCCCCGCGGCGCGGCGCTGTTGCCGTTTCGCCACTCCTGCGCGCCCCTATCGCCACGATGTGTTGACAGCAAGGACAACTGCTCCGATTCTGCCCCCTGGATGGAAGACGATCTGCCCCGCGCGAAAGGCGATGCCGCCGCCCTGCTGGCGAAGGAGCTGCTCGACACCTATTCGCAGGACGAGCTGGCCGAGCGGATCGCACTGCTCGAGGCGGAGATCGTCCGGGTCCGCGCCCACCGCGACAAGGTGGCGGCGCACCGCACGGCCGCCGATGCCCTGTTCCGGCCGCGCAGCGACTGATGGAATCGCGCCCGGCCCTTTTCGCGCTGGCGGCCGCTTCCCATATAGGTTTGGTTAACCAAGCCCGTTCATATTCTCCGGCAAGCCGAACCTTACCAACCGGAGCCACCATCCCCCTCGAAAGAGACCGATAGATGCCCAGTTTTGCGCAAAGCCTCGAGAAGACCCTGCATTCCGCGCTCGCCAACGCGTCGGAACGCAGCCACGAATATGCCACGCTGGAGCATCTGCTGCTTGCCCTGATCGACGATCCGGATGCGGCCCAGGTGATGCAGGCCTGCGGGGTCGAGCTGGGCGAACTGGGCGAGGTGGTAAAACAATACCTCGATCAGGAATATCAGTCGCTCAAGACCCAGGAAAAGGGCGATCCCGCTCCGACCGCTGGCTTTCAGCGGGTGATCCAGCGCGCGATCCTGCACGTCCAGTCATCGGGCAAGGATACCGTCACCGGGGCCAACGTGCTGGTCGCGCTGTTTTCCGAACGCGACAGCTATGCGGTCTATTTCCTCCAGCAGCAGGACATGAGCCGGCTCGACGCGGTCAGCTTCATCAGCCACGGGATCGGCAAGGGCGGCAAGCGAATCGAGGACCGCACCCCCAAGGGTTCGGCCGAGGAGAGCCCGGCCCAGGAAGAAAAGGCCCAAGCCAAGGACGGCAAGAAGGATTCGGCGCTCGACCAGTTCACCGTCAATCTCAACGAGAAGGCGCTGGGCGGCAAGATCGATCCGCTGATCGGGCGCGGGCCCGAGGTTGACCGGACGATCCAAATCCTCTGCCGCCGCAGCAAGAACAACCCGCTCTATGTCGGCGATCCCGGCGTGGGCAAAACCGCGATTGCCGAGGGCCTGGCGCGCAAGATCGTCGAGGGCGACGTGCCCGAAGTGCTGGCCGAAGCGGTGATCTACTCGCTCGACATGGGCGCGCTGCTCGCCGGCACCCGCTATCGCGGCGATTTCGAGGAACGGCTCAAGCAGGTCGTCAATGAGCTTGAGAAGATGCCCCACGCGGTACTGTTCATCGACGAGATTCACACCGTGATCGGTGCGGGGGCGACCAGCGGCGGGGCGATGGACGCCTCGAACCTGCTGAAGCCCGCGCTGAGCGGCGGGACGATCCGCTGCATCGGCTCGACCACCTACAAGGAATTCCGCAACCACTTCGAAAAGGACCGCGCGCTGCTGCGCCGGTTCCAGAAGATCGACGTCAACGAGCCCACGGTCGAGGACACGATCAAGATCCTCAAGGGCCTGCGCACCGCCTTCGAGGAACACCACAAGGTCAAGTACACGCCTGAGGCGATCAAGACCGCGGTCGAACTGTCGGCGCGCTACATCAACGACCGCAAGCTGCCCGACAAGGCGATCGACGTGATCGACGAGGTCGGGGCGATGCAGATGCTGGTCCCGCCGAGCAAGCGCAAGAAGACCATCACCGGGCGCGAGATCGAGGCGGTGATCGCGACCATGGCGCGGATCCCGCCCAAATCGGTCTCTTCCGACGACCGTACCGCGCTCGAACACCTCCAGCGCGATCTCAAGCGCGTGGTGTTCGGCCAGGACCAGGCGATCGAGGTGCTGTCGAGCGCGATGGAGCTCAGCCGCGCCGGCCTGCGCGATCCCGACAAGCCGATCGGCTCGTTCCTGTTCTCCGGCCCGACCGGCGTCGGCAAGACCGAAGTGTCGAAGCAGCTGGCCCAGATCCTGGGCATTCCGATCCAGCGTGTCGACATGTCCGAATAGATGGAGCGCCATTCGATCAGCCGCCTGATCGGCGCGCCTCCGGGCTATGTCGGCTATGATCAGGGCGGCCTGCTGACCGATGCGGTCGATCAGCAACCGCATTGCGTCCTGCTGCTCGACGAGATCGAGAAGGCCCACCCCGACCTGTTCAACATCCTGCTGCAGGTGATGGACAACGGCCGCCTGACCGACCATCACGGCAAGACCGTCGATTTCCGCAACGTCGTGCTGATCATGACCACCAATGCCGGGGCCAGCGACATGGCGCGCCAGGGCATCGGCTTTGGCGATGTCAGCAAGGAAGACGCTGGCGACGAAGCGGTCAAGCGGATGTTCAGCCCCGAATTCCGCAACCGGCTCGATGCGATCGTGCCCTTCGCCTATCTTGGCAAGGAAACAATCAGCCGCGTGGTCGACAAGTTCGTCCTCCAGCTCGAATTGCAGCTGGCCGATCAGAACGTCCACATCCAGTTCGACGGCGATGCCCGCGAATGGCTGGGCGATCGAGGCTATGACAAGCTCTATGGCGCGCGGCCGATGGCCCGCCTAATCCAGGAGAAGGTCAAGCAGCCGCTGGCCGAGGAACTGCTGTTCGGCAAGCTGCGCTATGGCGGTGAGGTCCACGTCTCGGTCAAGGACGGCGCGCTGTCGTTCGAACTGACCCCGGCCCCGCCGCGGGTGGTCAAGAAGAAGCCCAAGGTGACGACGATCGTCAAGCCGAAGGGCAAGCCCAAGGCCCAGCCGGAGCCCAGCGCCGACGATTGAGGGATGGGGGCGCTACCGCCCCCAGACCCGCTTTCCCTGCCGCGCGTCCCGGTCTATGGCCCCTGCCATGACCCATGCCGCTTCCTTTCCCGCCCTGCGCCTGCGCCGCACCCGCGCCACCGCGTGGAGCCGGGCCATGCACCGCGAGATCCTGCTCAGCCCGGCCGACCTGATCTGGCCGCTGTTCGTTACCGA
>JBJTLX010000160.1:0-24199 GCA_046063245.1 Novosphingobium sp. | reverse complement strand
AGCGCCAAGCTGCCGAGCGCAACCAGTTGCGCTTCCCACCTGAGTTGCAGCAGCACGATCAGGCCGATCAGGGAGAGCGCAATCAGCCAGGCCCAGGCGGCGCGCTTGCTTACCCGGCCGCTGGCGACCGGGCGCAGCGCGGTTCGCGCAACCTGCCGGTCGAGATCGGCATCGACCACGTCGTTATAGACGCACCCCGCCCCGCGCATCGCCACGCTTCCCAGCAGCAGCCACAGCAGCAGGTCCCAGCGCGCTTCCCCGCCGGCCAGCAGCAGGCCCCAGGCGCACGGCCAGTATAGCAGCCACCAGCCGATGGGCCGGTCAAACCGCGCGAGCTGGGCGTAGTCGCGCAAGGGCTGCGGCAGCGCGGCAACCAGACCGCGGTGCTGGGTATCGGGAACGACGTCGGCGGTCATGCGTCTGTCCCGGTGGACCACTTGGACCACTGTTCAAGCGCTGAAAAAACGGCGGCTCCTGCGCAGTGTTGGCAGCAGGACATAAAGGGCGTGGACCGGGTGTGCATCGGCGACTTACTGCCACATCCGCTTGAAGTAGGACACCCTGTGCGCGAGGCCAAGCGGGACCCGGGATCAAGTCCGGAGTCACGGAAGAATGAACGGTTCGAGGATCCGTCATCCCGGGCCTGTCCCGGGGTCCCGCTTTACTTCGTTCCGCCCGACCGGCTATCCCCGCGCCATGCCCGCTTTGCCCGCCTGTCCGCCCAAGAGCGCTCCGCGTCTGTTTGTCGATGGCCCGCTAGCCAAAGGCATGACAGTAGCGATTGATGGCCCGCAGGGCCATTACCTGTCGCGAGTGATGCGGGTGGCCGAGGGCGATGCCGTCATCCTCTGCGACGATGTGACCGGCGAATGGGCGGCGCGGGTGACAAGCGCGGGCAAGCGCGATGTCGTACTGACCGCCGAAACGCTGCTGCGACCGCGCGAAGCCGTGCCTGATTTCACGCTGTGCCCGGCGCTGCTCAAGAAGGACCGGTTCGATCTGGTGCTGGAAAAGGCCTGTGAACTGGGCGTTGCGGCAATCCAGCCGGTGCTGACCCGGCGCTGCGTGGCGGACAAGCTCAACCTCGAACGCGCGCGCAGCATTCTGGTCGAAGCGGCAGAGCAGTGCGCGCGAACGGCGTTGCCGGTGCTTTTCCCGCCGGTGAAGCTTGACGTCATGCTGCGCGACTGGCCCGAACCGCGCGCGCTCTATTTCGCAGATGAGAACGGCGGCGAGAATGCTGCGCAGCAATTTGCACTGCATGACGGCCCCGCCGCCTTGCTGACCGGCCCCGAAGGCGGTTTCGACGAGGCCGAGCGCGCCGCGAGAAGAGCGTTGCGCGCCGCGTGGCCGATCACGCTCGGCCCGCGCATCCTGCGCGGCGAAACCGCCGCGATTGCCGCGACGGCGCTGTGGATGGGCACTCGCGGCGACTGGTGATTTTGCGCTGGCGTGAAGGCAGGCTTGCCACTAATTCCGCGCCATGAGCACGAGACAGGTTTCAGATCGCAACGATCCGGTGATCGAGAGCCGCGACCAGCTGGTTGCCCCGATGATCAAGGGCGAAAAGCCGCGCGAACGCTGGCGGATCGGCACCGAGCACGAGAAGCTGGTCTATTGCACCGGCGATCATCACGCCCCCAGTTATGACGAAAAGGGCGGGATCCGCGACCTCCTTGTCGCGCTGCAGGACTATGGCTGGGAACCGGTCATCGAAGGCGGCAACATCATCGCCTTGTCGGGCAGCGACGGCGCGGTCAGCCTGGAGCCGGCCGGCCAGCTCGAACTGTCGGGTGCGCCGCTGGAAACGCTGCACCAGACCTGCGCCGAAACCGGGCGGCACCTCGACCAGGTCAAGGCGATCGGCAGCAAGACCGGCAAGGGCTTCCTCGGCCTGGGGATGTGGCCGGACAAGCGCCGCGACGAGCTGCCGATCATGCCCAAGGGCCGCTATGACATCATGCTGCGGCACATGCCGCGGGTCGGCAATCTGGGCCTCGACATGATGCTGCGGACCTGCACGATCCAGGTCAACCTCGACTATTCGAGCGAGGCCGACATGGTGCAGAAATTCCGCACCAGCCTTGCCCTGCAACCGCTGGCCACCGCGCTGTTCGCCAATTCGCCATTTACCGAGGGCAAGCCCAACGGCTTCCTGTCGTACCGCAGCCATATCTGGACCGACACTGACCCGCACCGCACCGGGATGCTGGGCTTCGTGTTCGAAGACGGCTTCGGCTATGACCGCTACGTCGAATACATGCTCGACGTGCCGATGTATTTCGTCTTCCGCGAGGGCAGGTACATCGACGCCGCCGGGCTGTCGTTCCGCGATTTCCTCAAGGGCAAGCTCTCGGTCCTGCCCGGCGAACTGCCGACGCAAAGCGACTGGGTCGATCACCTGTCCACCGCCTTCCCCGAGGTGCGGCTCAAGTCGTTCCTCGAAATGCGCGGTGCCGATGGCGGGCCGTGGAGCAAGATCTGCGCCCTGCCCGCGTTCTGGGTCGGGCTGCTTTACGACCAGACCGCGCTCGATGCGGCGTGGGACCTGGTCAAGGACTGGGACATGGACGGGCGCGAGGCGCTGCGCGCCGCCGTGCCGAAGCTGGGGCTCGATGCGCCGATCCCAGGCGGCGGGACGTTGAAGGACATCGCGGCCGAAGTGCTGGCGATCAGCCGCGCCGGGCTCAATGCCCGCGGCAGGCTCAATTCGATGGGCGATACCGAGGCCGGGTTCCTCAATCCGCTCGACGAGATCGTCCGCACCGGCAAGGTTCCGGCGCAAAAGCTGCTCGACCTGTTCCACGGCGAATGGGGCGGCGACATCTCGCGCGTCTATGACATGAGCTTCTGATGCCGGTGGCGGTGATCGGACAGTTCCGCCTGCCGCCCGAGCGCATGGCCGAGGCGCGCGCGGCGATGGCGCGGGTGGTGACCGCAACCCGCGCCGAAGACGGGTGTCTTGCCTATAGCTACGCCGAAGACATGCTCGATCCCGGCCTGATCCGGGTCAGCGAACTGTGGGCCAGCCGCGCGCACCTTGCCGCGCATTTCACGGCGCCGCACATGGCGCGCTGGCAGGAAGAGCGCGCCGCGCTGGGCATGACCGAGCGGGTCGTCACCGCTTACGAACTGGGAGCTGCCGAAACGCTCTGACGGCTACTCCGCCGGCTGCGCCTGGACCTGCGGCCGCCGCGCCTTGAGTGCGCGGCCCAACCGCGCGAAGGCCGAAGTTACCAGCCCGTGCTGCTCCATCCACTGCCAATAGGCGGCGTATTTGGGGTCTTCGGCCAGCAGGTGCCGCTCCTCGGTCTTGGCCCGCCAGAAATAGATCGCGCTGACGCAGCCAAGGAAGAAGGTGTTGCGGACCATGTCGGTGAACGAGCCATTGGTGACGAAGAACGGCAGGACCGCGCACCACCAGAACAGGTTCTTCGACAGGTAGGCGGGATGGCGGCTGAAGGCATAGGGGCCATTGGTCAGCACGCCGCGATAGGTCAGGTTGGAAAAGCGGATGCCGAAGGCGACTGTCGCCCAGGCATAGATCCCGGTCAGGAACACCAGCAGCGCCGCCCAGCCCCACATCAGCGCAGCGTGGCCGCCCAGCACGCGGACCCAGTTGTTGTCGCCGTCGGTCCCGGCAAGGTACCAGATCGGCCGGTCCTGCCCCATCATCTGGAACGGCGGATAGCACATCAGCGCCGCCACCCACCCGGCGAGGTACGGGTTGGCCGAGCGGATCTGCGCGTCGAGCGGCTTCATCGTCAGGATATAGCCGACCGTGCCGACCTGCTCGTCGAGCACGAACATCAGCGTGATCAGCAGCCCGGCCAGCCCGACCGGGGTGGCCAGCATCGCCGACCAGTCGGGCGCAACCAGGTTGACGAACCCGCCGGGGACGATCGAGATCATGAAGGCGGTGAAGAAGCCCTTCACCGCCCAGGCGCGCAGATGGATGCGGACCTGCTCGGCGTCGTGCGGCTCGCGTCCGATCAGCATGGCGCCGAAATGCCAGCAGGCATCGCGCGGGCTGACCAGCACGCGGTCGAGCCACAGGACGTAGGGGATCGACAGCAGGAACAACGGCACCGCCAGGCTGCCCAGCACCTGCATCGCGATCAGGTACTGGCCCTGCCAATACCACCGCCCCAGGCAATAGAGCGCCGCGATGATCGCCCAGGTCGCCCACAGTCCGGCCAGCTTGGTCACCGACACTTCGGCCACGTCGGCCAGCGCACGCGGTTTGCTCCAGTCGATCCCGGTCGAGGCGCGGCGGTGGACCTTGTCGACCAGCAGCGACCACAGCACCATCGGCAGCGCCGCGAACAGCAGCCCGGCAAGCGCGGCGTAAGGGCCGGTCAGGCGTTCGCGCGGCCCCGGAAGGTCCAGCGCGGCGCCGATTTGCGGCCAGAAATGGCAGACCATGACCCACAGCGTCAGCCCGGCGATCCCGGTCAGCCCCACGGCCGCCGAGACGTCGCTGGACGGCCGTCCGGGGCCGCTGGAAGCACGCGCATTCATCGCGCCCGCCCTAGCCGAAAAGGGTTAAGGCGCGGGTAACGTCAACGAAACGCGGTGATCCTGCCGCCGTCGTCGAGGACGTAGAGCGTGCTGCCCGCCACGATCGGCGAGAGGGTGATCGGCGCGCCGAGCTTGGTGAACGGGGTCGCCACCCCGTCCGCGACCGAGGCCGATTCGATCTCGCCATCGGAATTGGCGAACCACAGCCGGTCGCCGGCCAGCACCGGACCGGTCCAGTAGACCGGGCCCGACTTCTTCTCGGCGTTGTGGAAGCGGGTCAGCTGGGTGATCCAGCGCACCTTGCCGTTGCTGCGCGCGATGCACAGCAGCTTGGCGTCGTCGGTCAGGGTGAAGATCCAGTCGCCGGCGATCGCCGGGGTGGAAATCCCCGCCAGGTTGAGTTCCCAGATGCGCTGGCCCGAGACCAGTTCATAGGCGGCCATGCGCCCGCCCTGGCCCAGCGCGAAGACCCGGCCGCGGTCGATGATCGGATCGGCGTCGATGTCGGTCAGCACCCCGACCGAGGTCGACAGCGAGGTCCGCGCCAGCGCGTCGGCCCACAGCTGGCGGCCGTTCTCATAGCGGTAGGCGACCAGTTCGCCGGTCGAATAGCCGGCGATCACGGTGCCCTGCCCGGCGGCCGGCGCGGCGACGCCGAACACCCCGGTCTGCCCGGTGGCGGCAACCTCGTTCCACTGCTGCTTGCCATCGGCGGCATCGAGCGAGAGGATCTGGTTGTCGATGGTCATGACATAGACCGACCCGAAGGCGATGGTCGGCGATCCGCGCAGCGGCCCGGCCGGCTTGACCTTCCACAGCTGCTTGCCGTCACGCGCGTCGAGCGCGGCGACTTCGCCGACCCCGGTGGTGACATAGACCTTGTCGTCGGCAAAGCTGACCCCGCCGCCATAGACGCTGTTGGAGGCATCGCCCTTGACCGAGAAGCTCTGGCTCCAGCGCTTGCCCCCGGTCGCCGCGTCGAACGCGCTGACCATGCCGTCGGTGCCCATCGCGAACAGCTGGCCGCCGCCGACCACCGGCGATGCGGCAAGGCGCTGCTTCTTGCCCGACCCGGCAATCGCCCCGGTCCACGAGCGCCCCGGCGCTGCCGCCAGCGCCAGGTTGCCATAGCTTTTCCCGGCATTGCCGCCGGCCTGGGGCCATTCGGGATTGGCCGCGGCGGGCGGCACGATCACCGCGACATCGGCCAGCGCGGGATCGACCTTGGCCCCCGATTCGACCCGGCTGAGGATCGCCACGCGGTTGCCCACGGTCGGGGTCGATGGCTTGCCCTTGCCGCCGAACACACCGCAGCCGGACAGGCCCAGAACCAGGGCCAGGGCCAACGGGGCGGCGATCTTCAGGTTTGGAGACGAGGCTTGCATCTGCTTGAAATCCTTGATCAACATGGTCGGCATCGCAGCCGCATCAATTGGCTTGCGGTTCGCCCGAGGTCAGCTCCGGATTGGCCGCTTCAGGCACGTCATAGCCCAGCTGTCCGGCCAGCAGGCTGGCGCGCGCGCGCAACGATTGCGGCACGGCCTTGTCCTTGGCAACCGCGGCGAACAGCGGCCCGGCCTGATCGGGCTTGCCCTGCTTGAGATAGGCCAGGCCGGCAAGCTCGCCAGCCGTGCCGAACCAGGCATTGCCCGGCACCGCCAGGGGTTTGAGCCGGTCAACCACCTGCTGCGGCGGCAGCGCGTCGAAGCGCATCGCGACATCGCGCAGCGTGGCCAGATCGCGGTAGGGCTGCGGCACGGCGCTGTCGGCGGCCACTGCGGCATAGGCCTTGGCGGCCTCGTCGGTCTTGCCCTGCTGCTGGCGCAGCGCGGCTGCGGTCAGCGCCGCGGCAGCCTTGCTCCCGGCGCTGCCGTCCTTGGCCAGGGCATCGAACTCCTTGAGCGAGGCATCGGCCGAAGAGGGCCCGGCCTGGGCCTTTTCCAGCGCCAGGATCATGCGTTCGCTGCGTTCGCCGGCGGCCTGCTTCTGGTTGTGATCCCAGAAGAGATAGCCGGCCAGGCCGATCAGCCCGACGACGATTGCCGTGCCGACGATGCGGCCATAGCGCTTCAGCGCGCCAACCAGCTGGTCTTCGCGCAGCGCTTCGTCGACTTCGCGCAGGAAACCGTCCTGCTGCGCGGCCTGGCGATCATCGTGCGGGGACTTTTTCGAAGTGTCGGGAGGCAGGGCCAAGTTTTCGTGCCTTCATTGGCTGGTTAACGCGTTGCCGGGCTGTTTAGCGGATGGGCGCGCCATTTCAACGCCTGATCTCTGCGTATTCCCCGGTGAAGCCAGGGTGAACGGCTGACGTCAGGGGAATGCCGGGCGGCCCAATGCCCCGGCATAGATCCGGCGATAGGCGGCGACCATCGCCGCCTCGTCGTATTCGGCCTCGGCCCGGGCGCGGTTGGCCGCGCCGATGGCGCGGCGCGCGGCGGGATCGGCGGCCAGCGAGCCCAGCGCTGCGGCCAGCGCGGCGTCGTCACCGGCGGGGGTGATGTACGGCGCGTTTTCCGCGGCGACCATGGCGGCAACGTCGCCGACGCGCGGGCTGACCACCGCCAGCCGCGCGGCCATCGCCTCGACCACCGAGATCGGGAACTGTTCGCTGTCCGATGACAGCGCGAACAGGTCGAACAGCCCCAGCACCTTGGCCGGATCGCCGACGAAGCCGGGCAGATGGACCCGGTCGGCCACCCCGGCCCGGTCGGCTGCGGCGCGGATCGCTTCGCGTTCGGGGCCTTCGCCCAGGATCACCAGTTGCCAGTGGGTTGGCAGGCCGGCGAAGGCGCGGACCAGCCGCGGCAGGTTCTTGACCGCGCGCAGCCCCGCCAGCGTGCCCAGCCAGGCCTCGCCCTCACGCTTGATCAGCCGCGGCAGCGCGTCCGCCTTGGCCGCGCCGCCATAGGCGAAGACCGGGATGCCGTTGGCGACGCGGTGGACCATGCGGCGCGGCTGGTGCCAGTCCTTGCGGGCGATCGCCTCGAGCCGCTGCGAGGGCACCACCAGCCCCTGCGCGCGGGCCAGCGCGATGCGGCGATACCAGTTGCGTGTGGTCTTGAGCTTCACCGCCTCGTCCTGGTTGAAGCCGTCTTCGTGATGCACCAGCGGGGGCAGCTGCAGCGCTTCGCCGAACAGGGTGTGCGCCATCACCGCGTCCATCGCGCCCCAGTTGTACGTGAGGACCAGGTCGTGGCCGAGCATCGCCTTGGCCAGCCCCTGCAGGCGGCGCGGAAAGGGCCGGCCCGAAAGCGCGGGAAAATCGCCGGGATAGGTCACCGCAACCAGGCCATCGACCGCCGCCGCCGCGCCCATCTCGCCCGGCACGGCCGAGACCACGGTGTGCGCGATCCGCGGGCCAAAGGCGTTCATCAGCTTGGCCGCGCGCAGCTCCTTGCCGCCTGCGGCAAAGCTCGAATGGAGATGGAGCAGGCGCATTGGCCCAGCCTTCCCGCTCATTGCACCCGCGCGAGCAGCCGGTCGATCGCCGCCGCCGCCTCGGGCTCGTCGAGCATCGGGGCGTGGCCGACCCCGGGCACGGTCACCGCCTCGCCGCGGCCCAGCATCCCGGCCATGCGCTGATGGACGGCGGGGGCCAGCACGTCGGAGTTTTCGCCGCGCAGCAGCAGGGTCGGCACGTCACCCAGCGCGGCGATCGCCGGCCACAGGTCAACTGCGGGCTGATCGGGCGGGGCGTCGACGATCGGTTCGGCGATCTTCATGTCGTAGTCGAAATGGATCCGGCCATTGCCGCCCACCGCCATGCAGCGCTTGGCCATGGCCAGCCAATCGGGCAGGCGGTAGTGGGCAAACACATCGCCCTGCGTCTCTTCCAGCGCGCGCGCCGCGTGCATCCAGGTGGGGAAGCTGCGCCCCTGCCCGACATAGGTGCGAATCCGTTCGAGCCCGGCCGGATCGATTTCCGGGCCGACATCGTTGAGCAACACCCCGGCCAGCCGCTGCGGCGCGGTCATCGCGGTGATCATCGTGATCAGCCCGCCCAGCGAGGTACCAACGAAGACCGCGCGTTCCAGCCCTTGCTGCTCGAACAGTGCGGCCAGATCGTCGGTGTACTGCATCGGGTTGTAGCTTGCCGCATCGCGGGCATAGGCGCTTTCGCCGCGGCCGCGCAGATCGATGCACAGCACCCGCCAGTCACCGGACAGCCGGTTGGCCAGATCCTCGAAATCGCGGGCATTGCGGGTCAGGCCGGGCAGGCACAGCAGCGGCGGGCGCGCAGCATTCCCGGCATAGTCGCGGAAATGCAGCTTCAGCCCGTCGCGGCTTGTCCAGAAGCGATCGGCAAAGGCGGTCATCGGTTGGGGAAAAGTCCTGTGGGCTGCGGCTTGTGCGACCAAGCGTTCGGCTTCACTATTGCCTGATGCGCGCCGAACCGCAAGCTGCCGCCTATCGGAGCGATGTTCCGATCCTGTCCATGGCACCGTGGCTGGCCGATCCGGTTGCGCCCGCCGACTTTCCCCAGGCGACCCTGCGCTTTCGCAATCGGCGCTGGGACGGGGCGGTCGGGCTGGACGGGCTGAGCGATGCCGACTGGGTGCGCCACTTCGGCCGGTTCGATCCGCTGCCCGGCAATCTGCCCCAGCCGCTGGCGCTGCGCTATCACGGCCATCAGTTCCGGGTCTATAACCCCGACCTGGGCGATGGCCGCGGGTTCCTGTTCGCGCAGCTGCGCGATGGCGCAGATCGCTTGCTCGATCTGGGCACCAAGGGATCGGGGCAGACTCCGTGGAGCCGCCAGGGCGACGGGCGGCTGACACTGAAGGGCGCGGTGCGCGAGATCCTGGCGACCGAAATGCTCGAGGCGCTGGGGGTCAACACCAGCAAGACCTTCTCGGTGATCGAAACCGGGGAGGAGCTGTTCCGCCCGGACGAGCCAAGCCCAGCGCGCGGTGCGGTGATGGTCCGGCTGAGCCACGGCCATGTACGCATCGGCACCTTCCAGCGGCTGGCCTACCTTGAGGAGCGCGAGCACATGGCCGCGCTGATCGACTATTGCCTGGTCCAGTTCCCCGGCGATGCCCTGCCTGCCGATGCGCCCGGGCGCGACGAGCCGGCGGCGATCCTGCTCCACCAGGTGGTCGAGCGGCTGGCGGTGCTGGCCGCGCAGTGGGCCGTCGCCGGCTTCGTCCACGGCGTGCTCAACACCGACAACATGAACATTTCGGGCGAAAGTTTCGACTATGGCCCGTGGCGCTGGCTGCCGCGCTGGGATCCCGCCTTTACCGCGGCCTATTTCGATCACAACGGGCTCTACGCCTTCGGCCGCCAGGCCGAGGCGCTGCACTGGAACTGCGGGCAGCTGGCCGTGGCGCTGCGCACGCTGGTCGCGCCCGAGCCGCTGATCGCCGCGCTCGAACGGTTCGGTCCGCTGTACCAGCAGGCCCTGGCCCGCCAGTTCGTCTGGCGACTGGGCTTGCAGCCGCGCGGCTTCGAAAGCGACGCCGCGCTGGTCGCCGCCGCCGAACGGGCCATGACCGAAAGCGGCACCAGTCCGGACGCCTTCTTCCATCGCCACCGCCAGGGCCGCAGGCTCGACGGTGCGCTGGCCGAGGCAGCCGCGCCATACCAGCCGGAAGGCACGGCTGGCGGCATCTGGGATGAGGAGGCCCCGCTGTCGCTGCTGATCGAGCAGGTCGAGGCGATCTGGGCCGCCATCGCCGAACGCGACGACTGGACTGCGCTGAACGACAGCGTGGAGGCAATCCGCCGGCTGGGCGCGGCGCTGGGCCCACCGCCAAGGCTTCCAAATCCGGCGCACGGCGGTTAAGGCACTGTAAATTCGCCGGGTCGCAATCGGCGCGGAAACGGGGACGGGGCAGTTCATTGGGTACGTCGCAAATCATTTCCTACGAACCGGCGACCGGCGAAGAGCTGTGGCGCGGGCGCCGCAGCAACGTCGACGAGGTGGTCGCGCGCGCGCGCCGGGCCTGGCCGGCCTGGGCCGCGCAGCCGCTCTCGACGCGCATGGAAATGGTCCGCCGCTTTGCCAACGAAGTGCGCAAGGACGCCGAAAAGCTCGCCACGCTGATCGCCCGCGAAACCGGCAAGCCCTTGTGGGAAGCCCGTACCGAGGTTGAAAGCGTGGTCAATAAGGTCGAGATTTCGATCCGCGCCTATGCCGAGCGGACCGCGCAGCGCAAGCTCGACAACGCGATGCAGGGCACCGCCTCGCTGCGCCACAAACCGCATGGGGTGATGGCCGTGCTGGGGCCGTACAACTTTCCTGCGCACCTGCCCAATGGGCACATCGTCCCCGCCCTGATTGCCGGCAACGCGATCGTGTTCAAGCCGAGCGAGAAGACCCCGGCAGTGGGCGAAGCGCTGGTCCAGTGCTTTCACCGCGCCGGGATCTCCGCGGCGCTGGTCCAGTTGGTCATCGGCGGGCCCGAGGAAGGCCAGGCGCTGGTCGCGCACGAAGGGATCGACGGGGTCCTGTTCACCGGATCGGCCAATGCCGGGATCGCGATCAATCGCAAGCTGGCGGCCCGGCCCGACAAGATCCTGGCGCTGGAAATGGGCGGCAACAACCCGATCGTGCTGTGGGACACGCCCAAGACCACCGATGCCGCCGCGCTGGTCATCCAGTCGGCCTTCACCAGCGCGGGACAGCGCTGCACCGCCGGACGGCGGCTGATCATCAAGGCCAGCATGTACGACGCGGTAATCGGCGAGGTGAAGCGTCTGGCCGACCGCATGATCGTCGGCGCGCCGTTCGACGAACCCGCGCCGTTCATGGGGCCGGTGATCGACAACCAGGCGGCGGACGGCCTGACCGAGAGCTTTCTCTACCTGCTCAGCCATGGCGGCAAGGCGATCAAGCACATGACCCGCCCGCGCGACGACCTGCCGTTCCTCTCTCCGGCGATCATCGATGTCACCGCGGTCAAGGACCGCCCTGATGTCGAGCTGTTCGGGCCGCTGCTGCAGGTGATCAAGGTCGACGATTTCGACGAGGCGATTGCCGAGGCCAACAACACCCGCTTCGGCCTGTCGGCTTCGCTGATCGGCGGGACGCCGGCCGAATACAACCGCTTCTGGGCCAATATCCGCGCCGGGGTGATCAACTGGAACCGCCCGACCAACGGCGCGTCCTCGGCCGCGCCGTTCGGCGGGGTCGGGCTATCGGGCAACCATCGCCCCAGCGCCTATTACGCCGCCGACTACTGCGCCTATCCGGTCGCCTCGACCGAGATGGAACAGCCGCGCGCGATGATCGGCGTGGGGCTGCGCGAAGAGAATTAACCGCTCAAATTCCGCTGGTTAGCACCGTGACTTCGCTCATCCTGTCATCGCGCAGCCGTGCCGCTATGGCATAGCGTGCCGCGCCCTTGGTGCCTTGCAGCAGATCGTCGCCCGCCGCCTTGCTGCGCTTCACCACATAGCCCGCAGCCCTGGCCCGCGCGGCGTAGAAGGCGATCACGTCCTCCACTGCAACCGGGGTGACGAAGCCGACCACGCGCAGGCGGCAGCCGGGCGCGTCGCTGCCCGCTGACTGGCCGACATGGCCCCGGGGATAGACCTCGAACGAGGCGGAGAGCCGGGCCGCCCACAGCGCGGTATAGTCCATTTTCGCCGCGCAGGCCGGGCTGCCGACTTTCAGCGCCGCGGCAATCGCCGGGGCCGTGACCGCCTTGTCCAACGGCGAGGCAGCGCTGCTTTCTGCCGGTGACGGCGCGGCCGCAAGGCTTCCCCCAACCAGCGCAAGCGCCGCCGCCCTGGCCGCGTCGATCTCGTCCTTGGATCGCTTGTCGGGCGGTATCTCGGCACTGGCCGGGCCGCCCCCAGTCAAGGCCGCGCCGCCCTGATTCTGAGCCGTGAGATCGGGGTCGGCCATCAGCGGATCGTTTACCGCCGCTGCCGCAACCGGATCGCGATCGTCGGGATCGGTGGCATCGCCGTCCTGCGCGCCGCAGGCGGACAACAGCAACAGGCAGGGAAGGACAGCGCGGCGCATCGAGCCTCCCTAATGCCGGGAAGTTTGCAGCCCGTAAAGAAACGCCCCCGGTCCGAAGGCCGGGGGCGTTTCCCGCAGCGCACCAGGTGCGACCCGCGGCTGCGTTTCGGTCGGGCCGTACAAGCGGAGGTCACCCCTCGACACTTGCGCGGCAGGCCAAAACGGCACTGCCAAACCCGGAACCGGTGTTGCCATTGCCCCTAGCAGCGCCGAACTGAATGGCCCGCAACGATGTTGTAAGGTTAATGAAGGCTTGGCTTGCGCCGCGCGAAGGCGCCGTCTAGCGGCGGGGGGCCATGCATGCCCCCCTTCCCCGTACCCAGCCCGGCGGCGTGCCGATGGCGATCGGCGCCTATCTGACCTGGGGGCTGCTGCCGCTTTACCTGCTGTTCGTCCGCGCCGTGCCCGCGCTGGAATTCGTCGCCTGGCGGATCATCTGGACGCTGCCGTTCTGCCTGGCGGTTTTCGCGGTGCGCAGCAACTGGGTTGAACTGCGCGCCGCGCTGGCCGACCGGGCGGTGCTGCGGCGCCTGGGCCTGAGCGCCATGCTGATCGGGGTCAACTGGGTGGTCTTCACTCTGGCGGTGCAGCACGGCCACCTGTTTGCCGCCAGCCTGGGCTATTACATCAACCCGCTGGTCAACGTGTTCTTCGGCACGCTGTTTCTGCACGAGCGGCTCAACCGGCGGCAATGGGCCGCGGTGATCCTCGCCGCGCTGGGCGTGTCGCTGCTCGCCTTCGGGGCGCTCGACATGCTCTATATCAGCCTGACCCTGGCGGTCAGCTTCAGCGCCTATGGCCTGCTCCGCAAGCTGACCCCGGTCGGCCCGCTGCCCGGCCTGACGATCGAATCGCTATTGCTGCTGGTGCCGGCCTTGGCGGTCACCGGCTGGTACGCGCTCGGCCCCGGCGGATCGGGCATGGCGGTATCGCCGCAGCTGTCGCTGCTGGTCATGCTTGGCGGGGTGCTGACCGGAACGCCGCTGCTGCTGTTCGCCGGCGCGGCCAAGCGGATGGACTATTCGATGCTGGGGATGATCCAGTTCATGTCTCCGACGATCAGTTTCGTCATCGGGCTGACCGTGTTCCACGAGCCACTGCGCCCGGTCCAGCTGGCCTGCTTCGTGGTGATCTGGAGCGCGATCGCGCTGTTCGTCTGGGACCTGCTGGCCCAGCGCCGCCGCTCAACCGGCGAAGCGCCAGCCTAGCGTCTCACCGGCGTGGAACGGCACGATGGCCGTGCCATTGGCCTCGATCACCTCGGGCACCGTGGTTTCCGCGCGCACCAGCGTCACCGTGGCGGCATTGACCGGCAGGCCGTAAAATGCCGGGCCGTGCAGGCTGGCAAAGCCCTCGAAACGGTCCAGCGCGCCTTCTTCGTCGAAGACCTGCACATAGCTTTCCAGCGCATAGGGCGCGTTGAAGATCCCGGCACAGCCGCAGGCGGCTTCCTTCAGATGCTTGGCATGGGGCGCGGTATCGGTGCCGAGGAAGAACTTGGAGCTGCCAGATGTCGCCGCCGCGCGCAGCGCCTGCCGGTGCTTCTCGCGCTTGGCCACGGGCAGGCAATAGGCATGGGGGCGGATCCCGCCGACCAGCATCGCGTTGCGGTTGATGTGCAGGTGCTGCGGTGTGATCGTCGCGGCCACATTGGCGCTGCTGTCCCTCACGAACTGCGCCGCTTCTTTGGTGGTGATGTGCTCAAACACCACTTTCAGCTCGGGCAGGTCGCGGACCAGCGGGGCCAGCACCCGCTCGATGAACACCGCCTCGCGGTCGAACACGTCGACATCGTGGTCGGTCACCTCGCCGTGGACCAGCAGAGGCATGCCGATCGCCGCCAACCGCTCCAGCGCGGCACGGATATTGGCCACGTCGGTCACCCCGTGGGCCGATCCGGTGGTGGCGTGAGCGGGATAGAGCTTGGCCGCTGTGAACACGCCCTCATCGTGGCCGCGGGCCAGCTCTTCGGGATCGATGTGGTCGGTCAGATAGGCGACCATCAGCGGGGTGAAGTCCGTGCCAGCCGGCAGCGCCGCCATGATCCGCTCGCGATAGGCCGCGCCCGCCGCGAATGTGCTCACCGGGGGCGAGAGGTTGGGCATCACGATCGCCCGGGCAAATTGCCGCGCGGTAAAGGGCAACACGCCTTTCAGCACTTCGCCGTCGCGCAGGTGGACGTGCCAATCATCGGGGCGGCGGATGGTCAGAGCTGGTGCAGAATCGAAAGCCATCCTTGCCCCATAACCGTCCTCCCTGAGCTTGTCGAAGGGCTGCCTTGTCTTTTGGGGGATGCCGAAGCCGCAAGTGAAGGACAGCCCTTCGACAAGCTCAGGGCGGGCGGGATTTGGGGATGGATTCGCCGCGGTTCGGTCCTATCTGTCACCCATGACTGCAACCCTGCTAGCCAACCGCGCCGTGATCCGCCTCTCCCCGCTCGAGCCCGGTGAGGATGTGGCCGCGTTCCTGCAAGGGCTGGTGACCAACGATGTCACCGGGTCGCTGCCGGTCTGGGCCGCGCTGCTAACCCCGCAGGGCAAGGTGCTGTTCGATTTCCTGGTCTGGGCCGACGGCGGTGATCTGCTGCTCGATTGCGATGCCGAGCAGGCCGACGCGCTGATCAAACGGCTGTCGCTGTACCGCCTGCGCCGCAAGATCGGCATCGCCCGCGACACCGCGCTCGGCGTCCATTGGCGCACCGGCGAAGGCCCCTCGCCCGATCCGCGCCTGGCCGCGCTGGGCCAGCGCTGGCTGGAAAAGATGGGCGATCAAAGCGCCGACGATCAATGGCTTGCCCACCGTCTTTCGCACGGCGTCTGCGAAGGCCAGGCCGAACTCCACGACCTGCTCTGGCTGGAATGCAATGCCGCCGAACTGAACGGGGTGAGCTTCACCAAGGGCTGTTACGTCGGCCAGGAGAACACCGCGCGGATGAACTGGCGGGCCAAGGTCAACCGCCGCCTGGTGGTAGTGCCGCTGGCGGACAGCGACCCGGCGCGGCAGCGCGCGGCCTATCCGGCGCTGGGTTTGGCGGTGGACCACCGGCGGGTGGAGGATATTGCGCTTGCCGACATGCCCGGCTGGCTGGTGACGGACTAGACCGACCCCACCAGCCCCGCCTTCAACGCGGCATCGATCAGCATGGTTTCGGCGAGGTCACGCGCGCTGGTCCGGGGCAGTTGCAGCGACTGGGCCAGGGGCCCGCCCATCAACGCATCGCCCAGCGCCATCAGCACCAGCGCGTGAGTGACCGAATGCATCTTGCCCGAGGCGATGCCATCAAGATCGTCGACCAGATCGTGGATCACGTCGATGATCGGATCGAGCGCGTCGTCGTTGCCGCTGGCCAGCATCCAGGTGGCAAGCGCGCCGCCGCCTTCCTTGTCGAAGGCGTCGAACGTCAAGTCGACCACGTCGCGCGGACTGCCCGAACCGGCGCGGCTGGCCAGCACCGCATCCTCGATCGAGGCGCAGATCGTTTCGGCGAGGTGCCGGGCGAGCGCCTTCTGCAACCCCGCGGCCGAGCCGAAGTGATGCAGCAGGTTGGCGTGGGTCCGCCCGATTCGCGCCGCTACGGCCTTCAGCGTCACCGCCTGCGGGCCCAGCTCGATCAGCAGCGAACGCGCCGCTTCCAGCGCGACGGTGCGGCTTTCTTCCTGGCTGAGGCGCTTTCTTATTGACATCAGTGTCAGTTACTCTATCTGGGGCGGCATGAACGCAATCTCGACCCTCCCGCTCGACGTAGAACCGACCCGCGCTTCCGGCAAGGCGGTTCCGACCCCTGCCGATCTGACGATCACCGTGCGCGACCGCCGCTTTGGCCGCACGGACAAGCCGGGCCGCTGGTGGCTGGCCGGCGATCCCATCGCCACCGCCTGGCACAACGCGCTGTCCGCCACCTTCCCGCGCGGCGAGGCCTTCTTCATCGAGGCGGTGAAAGCCCACCGCGACGGCGCCCCGGCCAAGCTGGAAGCCGAGATCCGCGCTTTCGTGAAGCAGGAAATCAATCACACCCGCGAACACATCGTGTTCAACAAGGCCGCGGTCGAAGCCGGCTATGACCTGGCCGAGATCGACCAGCGCCTCGCCGCCAATCTTGAGCTTACCAAGGGCCGGCCGGTGATCCTCAACCTGGCCGTGACCATGGCGCTGGAACACTATACCGCGATGATGGCGGCCGAGTTCCTCAGGAACCCCAGGCACTTCGCCGGGGCCGAAGCCGACACCGCGGCGATGTGGAAGTGGCATTCGATCGAAGAGATCGAACACAAGGGCGTCGCCTATGACACCTGGCTCCACGCCACCCGCGACTGGAGCCGGTGGAAGCGCTGGAAGATCAAGAGCCTGATGATGCTGCTGGTCACCGGACGCTTCGTCAAGAACCGCTGGCAGGACACGATCGAACTGCTGCGCCAGGACGGCATCACCGGCCCCGCGGTCCACGCCCGGATCGCCTGGTACCTGTTCGGCACCCCGGGGGTGATGCGCCGCGTCTTCCCGGCGTGGTGTGCCTATTTCCTGCCCGGCTTCCACCCCTGGAACCACGACGACCGCGCCTTGATCGGCAAGGCCGACAGCGAATTTCCCGACGCGGTACTGGGTTAACCTCCCCCACCGGGGGAGGGGGACCATCCTCGAAGAGGATGGTGGAGGGGTACGTGCGAGTGGTCCGGAGTTGTCGTGATCACCCGCACGTACCCCTCCACCATGCTGCGCATGGTCCCCCTCCCCGTGCCGGGGAGGAACTACGCCGCGCGCATCGCGGGTACCGGGGTGCCGCCGTCGTCGCCGCCGTCGCAATCGCTTGAGCGGCCCAGATCGATGCGGTGCTCGATCGACTGCGTCTCATAGCCGCGGGCCAGACTGTAGCGCTGGCGCACCCGCCCGGTCGGGGTGAAACCGACCTTGCGCAGCACCGCGCCCGAGGCCGGGTTGTCGATGAAGTGGCCGGCGACGAGCTTGCGGTGACCAAGCACCTTGGCCAGACGCAGCACCGCGCGCGCGGCTTCGGTGGCATAGCCCTTGTTCCAGTGCGGACGCGCGAACCAATAACCCAGCTCGACCTCGCCATCGACTTCGCCCAGCCCGACGCAGCCGATCAGTTCGGCCGGGGCCGCGCTGGTCGGCAAGGTGACGAAGAAGTGGGGCAGGCGCTCGTCCTGCGGCTGGCTGGCGAACCAGCGCGCATCGTCGGCCGTATAGGGCCACGGCGCCTTGGCCAGGTTGCGGACCACCGCTTCGTCGGCGATCCGGCTGAGCAGTTCCTGCCAATCCTCGGGCCAGCCGGGGCGCAGGAACAATCTTTCGCTGCGAATGAACACCTTCGTACTCCCAATTCCTGCCCCCGCCGCCGCCCTAGAACGGATGCGTGACATTGCCATTACGCCTTGCGACAGAGCGCGTTAACCACGCGGCTCCATGAGCAAGGTGTGCTGAGGGAGAGACGAAAAGAGGGAGACGGGTTGGCCCCTCTCCCTCGTTTTTCCGGACTTCGCGAGTCCGGCGGGGGGCCATCCTGTCAGGATGACCCTTTATCGGTCATCCGCTTATTCGGCGGCAATTGCCATATCGACCGAGACGTACTTGCGGCCGAGCTTGCCATCGTGGAATCGCACGCGGCCACCGGTCAGGGCGAACAGGGTGTGATCCTTGCCGATGCCGACGTTGGCACCCGGGTACACGCGGGTCCCGCGCTGGCGGATGATGATGTTGCCGCCGATCACTTCCTGACCGCCGAACTTCTTCACGCCAAGGCGACGACCGGCCGAATCACGACCGTTACGCGACGAACCGCCTGCTTTCTTGTGTGCCATCTCGAACTACTCCGGATTCTTATTCAGCGGTCTTGGCAGCGGCGGCCTTCTTGGCCGGTGCCTTCTTGGCGGGCGCTTCAGCGGCTTCGGGCTTTTCAGCCTTGGGCGCGGCGTCCTTCTTGGCAGCCTTCTTTTCCTCGCCACCGACGGCGAGGATGCGCAGCAGGGTCATCTGCTGGCGGTGCCCGTTGCGGCGGCGATAGTTGTGGCGGCGACGCTTCTTGAAGACGATCACCTTTTCCGACTTCGCCTGGGCGATGATTTCCGCCGAGACAAGCACGCCGGCGGCTTCCTTGATCTCGCCGCCGTCACCGGCCAGCAAAACGTCACCCAGGGTGATCGTGTCACCGGCTTCACCAGCCAGCTTCTCGACCGCGATCTTGTCTCCGGCGGCAACCCGGTATTGCTTGCCGCCCGTGCGCACAACTGCGAACATGGTGCTATTATCCGTTCGTTTTTCCACAACTGCCCAGCCACAGTGCCGACAGCGTACCAGCCCCCACCTGACGGAAGGGGTCCGATAAGAAGCGCCGCGCCTAGTCGAACCGCCCTTGTCTGTCAACGGTGGTTTGGCTGAAAATGACAGCCACTGGCAAGCGCCGCGCACCATGCTATGGCATGGCCATGCGCTGCTTACTACCGCTTGCCGCCGCTTTACTGGCCCTTTCCGCCTGCGCCAGGGACCAGGGCGAATACCCCTCGCTCGCCCGCCGCCCGGCCGAACGGATCAGCGGGACGGCGCCGGTCGTCACCCCGCCGCCCGAAGCGCCGCAGCCGCCTGCCGAAGTGACCGGGCAGCTCGACGGACTGGTCGCCAAGGCCCGCGCCGCCGATGCCCGGTTCCGCGCCGCCCTGCCGCGCGCGCAAGCGCTGGTCGGGGCAGCCGCCGGGGCGGCGGTGGCCAGCGAATCGTGGTCGGTGGCGACCGTGGCGCTGGCCGATCTCGAATCGCAGCGCAGCCAGGCGATGATCGCGCTGGCCGATCTCGACGCGCTCTACGCCGCCGAGGGGATCAAGCTGGCAAACACCACCGCGATCGCCGCCGCGCGCGACCAGGTGATCGCGATCGTCAGCGCAGAGGACGATTCGCTCAACGCGCTGAAAGGCCGGCTGCGCAGCTAGTCCCAGCGGGCCAGGGCGGTGTGGTCGTCCGCGCGCGGTTCGATCCAGCGCCACTCTCCGGCCTTCTTCTCGCGCTTCCAGAACCACGAATCGCTCTTGAGGTGATCCATCGCGAAATCGACCGCGTCGAAGGCGGCGCGGCGGTGCACTGCCGCAGCGGAGACGCAGACGATCGGTTCGCCCGGCAGCATTACCCCGCTGCGGTGGAGGATCATGATCCCCATCAGGCCGAAGCGGTGCACCGCCCGCTGAGCCAGCGCGGTCATCCCGGGCAAGGTCAGCGGATCGTAATGGCTGAGCTCGAGCGCTTCGACGTCTTCCCCGCCGCGCACTTCGCCAACGAAGGTGCAGACCCCGCCCAGCCCGGGATGCGCATGGGTGAACGGCCCGACGAACTGGCCGGGATTGAACGGCTGGGTCAGCAGACGGACGTCGATCACGCTGCCTAGCCCCCGCTGACCGGGGGCAGGAAGGCCACCTCGTCCCCTGCGGCCAGCATCAGCGCTTCGGGTTCGCCGATCAGCACGCCGTTGTGGGCGATGCGGACGCGTTCATCGAGCAGGGCAATCGCCAGTTCGCCCGGCAATCGCGCCAGCACTTCGGCCAGCGGCCCGGGTTCGGCCTCCAGCTGCGGCGCGCCGGCGACGTCGGCCAGGCGGCCCAGAAACACGAGCGTGGCCAAGGCCTAGCCCCCGGTGACAGACATATGCCGGGCCAGCGCAGGAGCCTCGCCCTCGGCGCCAATCGCGAAGTGATGGCGCAGCGGCTTGATCGCCATCGCCTGGTCCAGCGCGGCAGACAGCGCCGCATCGGGATCGGCTGAGCGCAGCGCGGCGCGCAGATCGACCATCTCATGCCCGCCCAGGCAGGGGTGAAGCTGCCCGGTGGTGGTCACCCGCACCCGGTTGCAGCCATCGCAGAAATTGCCGGTCAGCGGGGTGATGAGGCCAAGTCGTCCGCCGGTTTCGGCAATGTCGAAATAGCGCGCCGGGCCGCCGGTGCGGTGATCGCTGGGGGTCAGGGTGTAACGCTGTTCGAGCGCAGTGCGCACCGCAGTCAGCGGCAGGTACTGGTCGAAGCGGTCGGCCTCGACCTCGCCCAGCGGCATCACCTCGATCAGGGTCAGGTCCATGGCCTGAGCGTGGGCCCATTCCATCAGCGCGGGAATTTCATCCTGGTTGACGCCCTTGAGCGCGACGGTGTTGAGTTTGACCGCCAGCCCCGCTGCGCGCGCCGCGGCGATTCCTTCGAGCACCTGCGCCAGCCCGTCGCGCCGCGCCAGCGCCGTGAAGCGATCCCGATCGAGCGTGTCGAGCGAGACGTTGATCCGCTTGACCCCGGCGGCAGCGAGATCGTCGGCGAAGCGCGATAAAGCCATGCCGTTGGTGGTCATGGTCAGTTCGTCCAGCCCGTCCCCCAGCTTGCGGCCCAGCGCGCGAACCAGCTCGATCATGTCGCGGCGGACCAGCGGTTCGCCCCCGGTCAGGCGGATCCGGGTGATCCCCCGCGCAATGAAGCCCAGCGCGAGCTGGTGCAGTTCTTCCAGGCTCAGTACTTCGCTGCGCGGCAGGAAGGTCTGCCGTTCGGGCATGCAATAGGTGCAGCGCAGATCGCAGCGGTCGGTAACCGACAAGCGCAGATAGGTGATGCGCCGCTGGAACTGGTCAACAAGGGTCATGGCGCAGAGGGTATCACGCCGCCTGCCCCGCTGTCATCAAGCGGGAGGTACTGGCCAGTGACGCCCGGCGCGGCGGCGAGATAGGCCACAGCCGCCGCCACGGTGGCGGGGCTGCCGCCGCTCAGCGCATTGATCCGGCCCGGCACCCGCGCGCGCGCCAGTCCTTCGACCGCGGCAAGCCGCCAGGCGCGGTGGGTATGGTCGGCAGCTGGGAAGACCAGCGCCAGGTCCCCCTCCCCGCCGATCCCCGGCATCACCTTGCTGTAGAACTGGGCCGCGGCGGCCAGCGGATCGTCGGGCAGGCCGGTCACGTCCAGCCGCTCCATCAGCGCCGCTCGCGGGTCAGGGTCATGCCAATCTGCTCGCCGTTCTCGCTGATCGCCAGCTTGACGATCTTGACCGTCACCGCGGTCACCCGCGCGTCCTGCAGAAACAGCGTTTCGCAAATGTGATCGGCGACTGCCTCGATCAGCTTGAAATGGACCCCCTGCGGCAGCGCGTCGGACGCCGCGAACTTGAGGTCCATGTAGTTCTTGCTGGCCGCCAGCGGGGTATCGGGCTCGTATCGGTCGATCGGCTTCATCTGGACCTGGACGGTGATCCGCAGCGGCTGGGGACGGCCGGTTTCCTCCGAATAGATGCCGGTCAGGACATCGTGTTCGAAATCGGCAACTTCGAGGATCAGCGAATCGGCCATGAACGCGCCTTTAGCCCGGATTCGACCAGCGCGCGAAGATCGCGGTGGGGAGCAGGCGCCCGCCCTGCTGCTCTTCACGCATGGCGAGGTCGCCGTGCTCGATTGTGCCGGGCAAGTCGGCGAAGACGTCGCCCAGCAGGCCGGCCAGCGCCAGGCTGCTCATCCGCACGGCATAGACGGTCAGGAACAGGAAGCGGCTGTCCGCATCGAGCAGCGCGCGGCAATCCTCGATCAGGCCGGGCAGGTGCTCTTCCAGCCGCCACACCTCACCCTCGGGCCCGCGGCCGAACTTGGGCGGGTCGAGGATGATCCCGTCATAGCGCTTGCCCCGGCGTACTTCGCGCGCGGTGAACTTGGCGGCATCGTCTACGATCCAGCGCAGCGGGCGATCGGCCATGCCGGCCAGTTCGGCATTGGCTCGGGCCTGGGCGACCGACTTCTTGCTGGCATCGACGTGCGTGACCGGGCCGTAGTGCGACAGGGCCAGCGTGCCGACCCCGGTATAGCCGAACAGGTTCATCGTCGCGGCGTCGCTGCGCCCGGCCAGCTGTTCCCCCATCCAGTCCCACACCGGGGCCATGTCGGGGAAAAAGCCAAGGTGGCGGAACGGGGTGCACTGCGCGGTGAAGCGCACGTCGTTCCAGTGCAGCGGCCAGCCGTCCTGCGGCACCGGCTTGGCGAACTGCCAGCGCCCGCCGCCGTCCTCGTCCGAACCGGGGACGAATTCGCCGTCAGAGGCCCAGCGCTCCAGCCTGGGATGCCACAGCGCCTGGGTATCGGGACGGATGAAGCGGTGCGGGCCGTAACGCTCCAGCTTGCGCCCATCGCCCGAATCGATCAGGCCGTAATCGGCCCAGGCCGCGCCGGCCATGACGACCGGCGGGACGATCAGTTCAGCCACGCGGCACCGCGTGCCTGGCAAAGTAGTGGGCGATTGCATCATAGTCGCCCGGCAGCTCGATCATCCGTTCCTCGCGCTCGAACAGGTCGCCGATCCGCGCCGGCAGGCTCGGGCGCTGCCCGGTGGCGCGCTCGACTGCGTCGCGGAACTTGGCCGGATGCGCGGTGGCCAGCGTCACCACCGGCACGGCGGGATCGATCCCGGCAGTACGCGCGGCGTGCAGGCCGATCGCGGTGTGCGGATCGAGCAGTTCGCCGCTGGCATCGAAGGCCCAGCGGATCGCCTGGGCCATCTCCTCGGGCTCGACCCGGGCGCTGCTGAACAGTGCGGCGGCGCCTTCACGCTGCGCATTGGTCAGCTGCATCGCCCTGGTCTTCTCGAACCCGGCCATCTGCGCCGCCAGCGCCTGACCGTCGCGGCCATTGAGGTCGAACAGCAGGCGTTCGAAATTCGACGAGACCTGGATGTCCATCGATGGTGCCGCAGTGGGCGTGACGGTCCCTTGCGAATAGTCGCCGCTGGTCAGCGCGCGGTGAAGGATGTCGTTGACGTTGGTGGCGACGATCAGCCGCTCTACCGGCAGCCCCATCTGCGCCGCGACATAGCCGGCAAAGACATCGCCGAAATTGCCGGTCGGCACCGCAAAGGCCACCTTGCGCTGCGGTGCGCCCAGCTGCAGCGCGGCGGCGAAGTAATAGACCACCTGCGCCATCAGCCGTGCCCAGTTGATCGAATTGACCGCACCGATGGCAAAGCGCCCGGTCATCGCGGCATCGTTGAACATCCGCTTCACATGGGCCTGGGCATCGTCGAAGGTGCCTTCGATCGCCACGTTGTGGACGTTGGGCGCCAGCACCGTGGTCATCTGGCGGCGCTGGACATCGCTGACCCGGCCCTTGGGATGAAGCATGAAGATCTCGACCCGGGCGCGGCCGGCCACGGCATCGATTGCTGCCGAACCGGTATCCCCGCTGGTCGCCCCAACGATGGTCAGCGGATCGCCGCCACGGCCGAGGAACTCCTCGAACAGCAGCCCGAGCAGCTGCAGAGCGACGTCCTTGAACGCCAGGGTCGGGCCGTGGAACAGTTCGAGCAGCCACTGCTGTTCGTCGAGCTGCTTGAGCGGGGTCACCGCCTTGTGCGCGAAGCGGCCATAGGCCTGGGTGGTCAGCTCCAGCAGGCGCTGCGGCGGCAGGCTGTCCCCGACGAACGGCTGCATCACCCGCGCGGCCAGTTCGGCATAGGGCAGGCCCGCCATGGCGGCGATCTCGTCCGCCGAAAAGCACGGCCAAGTGCGCGGCACGTAAAGCCCGCCGTCGCTGGCGAGGCCGGCCAGCGTGGCCCCTGCGAAGTCGAGCGCCGGAGCGCTGCCACGGGTCGAAACGTATTCCATCAAGCGGGGCCGTTAGCCCCATCCCTGTCCAATTGAAACCCCACCCGTTCGTGTCGAGCGAAGTCGAGACACGTTGCGCGGCGTGTCTCGACTTCGCTC
>JBJTLX010000159.1:0-4746 GCA_046063245.1 Novosphingobium sp. | reverse complement strand
CGAGGCCCTTGTTCTCCTCGCCGACCAGCCAGCCCTTTGCGCCGTCGTAGTTCATCACGCAGGTGGCGTTGCCGTGGATGCCCATCTTGTGTTCAAGGCTGCCGCAGGAAACCGCGTTGCGCTCACCGAGCGAACCGTCGTCATTCACCAGCACCTTGGGCACGATGAACAGCGATATGCCCTTGGTACTGTCCGGCGCGTCGGGGGTCTTGGCCAGGACCAGGTGGATGATGTTGTCGGTGAAATCATGTTCGCCGGCCGAGATAAAGATCTTGGTCCCGGTGATGGCATAGGATCCATCGGCCGCGGGCACCGCGCGGGTGCGGATCAGGCCCAAGTCGGTACCGCACTGCGGTTCGGTCAGGTTCATCGTGCCAAGCCATTCGTTGGCAATCATCTTGGGCAGATACTTGGCCTGCTGCTCGGGCGAACCCTTGGCCAGGATCGCCGAAACCGCGCCGTTGGTCAGCCCCGGATACATCCCCCAGGCCTGGTTGGCGCTCGACACGAACTCTTCCATGGCAAAGCCCAGAACGTGCGGCATGCCCTGCCCGCCCAGAGCTTCTGGCGCGGACAGCGTGCCCCAGCCCGCTTCGCGGAACTGGGCATGGGCTGCCTTGAAGCCTTCAGGCGTCGTGACGCTGCCATCGGGATGACGGGTGCAGCCCTGCTGGTCGCCTGCATAGTTGAGCGGGGCGAGCACTTCGGCGGTGAACTTGCCGCCTTCCTCGATCACTGCATCGACCAGATCGGCCGACGCATTCTCGAACCCGGCGAGGTTCGCATAGCTTTCCAGTTTGAGCACTTCGTTGATGATGAAGCGGGCGTCGCGCGTGGGGGCCTTGTAAACGGGCATGGTCGGGTTCCTGTCGGGGGGGTCAGGCTTTGAAGATGGCGGGATCGAGGCTTTCGATCGTCGCGATGAAATGCTTGAGCTCGGCGATCGCGGCGTCGAGATCGTCGCGCTGCTGCTGGAGCCGGTCGACCTTGTCGCGGCACCGTTCGATCGTGACCCGGCGCTGCTGGACACGGCCATCACCCAGATCGTAGAGATCGATCATCTCCTTGATCTCGGTCAGGCTGAAGCCGACGTTCTTGGCTCGCATGATCCACGCCAGACGGGCACGGTCACGCTTGGAATAGATCCGCGAGAGGCAGGCACGCGCCGGGGCAATCAGCCCCTCGTCCTCGTAAAAGCGCAGCGTGCGCGCAGTGACGGCGAATGCGGCGGTCAGGTCGGAAATCGTGTAGCTGTCGCGCTGCAGCGCGTCGGGGCGATCGAGGTGGGCACCATCGTGCGGCGTTGAGGCGGGGCCGTGGCTGTCCATGGCGCGCCTTATAGCTTACCTTTACGTAAGCGTCAACTACGCAAGGGGAACCAGCCCGCCATCCTCGAACCGGCGATAGAAGCAGCTTGTCGCACCGGTGTGGCAGGCCGGCCCGGCGGCTTCGCACAGCAGCAGCACGGCGTCCTGATCACAATCGACCCGCAGTTCGATCACCCGCAGCACGTGGCCGGATGATTCGCCCTTTTTCCACAGCCGCCCGCGCGAGCGCGAATGGAAATGGGCAAAACCGGTATCGATCGTCGCCGCCAAGGCCTCGGCGTCCATATAGGCCATCATCAGCACGTCGCGGGTGGCCGCGTCGATCGCAATCGCCGCCAACAGGCCGTTTGCATCGTACTTCGGCAGAAAGGCCGTGCCGGATTCGCGGTCGTCAAGGGCATCAGTCATCGCGCGTTCTTGTTGCAAGACTACCACATGTGTCGACCAAAAACTGGACGAACACGACATCGCGCTTCCAATTTGATCGCGATTCGGTGATTTGACCCCTGCGGCAACCATCCGCCTACCGAAGCGGCAGCATCGCACGATGCAGCGGCCAGGTTCAGGGAATGAAGTCCGAAACGGACAACCGCATGAGGGATTGAGCGAAGCGGTGCAAGGGGGCACTGCTGAACCGCAAGGCGCTCTCGAGTTTCGTCACGAGAACGCCCGGAGCTTCGGCTTCGGGCGTTTTCGTTTGTCCGGCTCAGACGATTTGTCTGGCTCAGACAATGTCGAGCGCCTCGTCGAGGACGCGGGCGAAACAGGCGACAACCACTTGCGTGGCCCCGGCCCGCTTCAAAACCCGGACACAGGCATCGGTGGTCGCGCCGCTGGTCAGCACATCGTCGACCAAGACGATCCTTGCCCCCTTGACCGCACCGGCGCGGCGCGGGTCGATTGCGATTGCGCCGCTCAGCATCCTCGCCCGGGCCTTTTTGCCCAGTCCGCCGAGCGGCGGCGTGCGCCGGGTCCGCACCAGTGCGTCGACAACCATGCGGCCGCCGCGCAGCTTGACCAGTTCTCCGGCCAGCAAGGCCGACTGGTTGAAGCCGCGGCTCCACAAGCGCCAGCGGTGCAGCGGAACCGGGACATAGCGCCACCCGGCATCGACCGCAGCCGGCAGCCGCGCCGCGACCAGCCGCGCCAGCATCGGCGCCAGCGCGATGCGATGGCCGTGCTTGAAGGCCAGCACCAGCTTGCGCGAGGCATCGTTGTACAGTGTGCCGGCGGCAATGCCGTCATGCCGCGGCGGATCGGCCAGGCACACCGCGCAGACCGATCCGGCCGCGGTCCCTTCGCCAAAGGGGCGCTGGCACGTTGCACAACACGGATCGCCGGGCAGCGCAAGCTGCGCCCAACAGGCGGCACACATGCCCGACTGCGCCGCCAGGCCCTCGCCGCACAGCGGGCAGCGCGGCGGAAAGACCAGGTCGACGACCGGGGCAAGCAGCGCCTGCAAGGTCATCTACGCCCAAGCCCGCGATCGGCGGCCGGCATCGTCATCGGCATCCCTTCTGCCCCCGTGGGCGGCCTTCGGACGACCTTGCGGCTGCGGCCGCCTCGGTCAATTGTTTGGAACCAAAGCCTAGTTCGTGTGCAAGGCAAATGTATTTGTTACCAGCCCGGCGGTTTACTACTCTGCGCCGGTATGGACGACATCTTTGAGCAGACCAAGGCGCTGGACAGCCTGACCGAAAAGCAGCGGGAGGTGCTTTCGCTCGTCGCCGAAGGCATGACCAGCAAAGAAATCGCGCGAAAAATCGGCATTTCCGAATCCGCGGTCAACCAGCGGATCGAAGTCATCCGCCAGCGCCTGGGCGGTCTGCCGCGGACCCAGATCGCGCGCCTCTACCGGCGGATGAGCACCGTCGTCTTCACCGTTCCATCCAGTAATCCAGTTACAGGTAAGTCAATCCAGCTTCTTGGTGACGGGATCGGGGCGCAGGGCTCCGAGCCGGAGGGTTCCGAGGTTTCTACCGTGCCTTCGCAGGTCACGAGCCGAGTCGGGTCGCACCCCTCCACCTTTGATACCGCACAACTTGCCAGCGCCTTCGACGGACCGTCGGGGCGCTGGCTTCGCTTTGCAATCGTTGTCGGGGCACTGTTCGCGCTGACCGCGACCGCCGCGCTGATCATCGACATCGTTTCCGGGGTAACGTGGCTGCTGCACGGCATGCCGTGAGCCAGGTCCGGACATGGCCCGTCAACGTTTTGCACCATCACCCGCTTGCCCCTTCGCCCTGAATCGCTAGAGAGGGCGCAAACCGGCACTGGCTGCACAGCGACAGGGATCGACATGGCGACCTTCACACTTCCCGCAAACAGCAAGATCAACGGCCAGGCGCGCCGTCACCCGGCCACCGGCGCCGGCCGGATCAAAGCGTTCAAGGTCTATCGCTACGATCCCGACAGCGGCGAGAACCCGCGCTACGACACCTTCGAGATCGAACTCGACAGCTGCGGCCCGATGGTGCTCGACGCGCTGATCAAGATGAAGTCGGAACAGGATCCCACGCTAACCTTCCGCCGCTCGTGCCGCGAGGGGATCTGCGGGTCCTGCGCGATGAACATGAACGGCCGCAACGGGCTGGCCTGCACCACCGCGATCGAAGACCTCAAGGGCGAGGTGCGGATCACTCCCCTGCCCCACATGGAGGTGATCAAGGACCTGGTTCCCGACTTCACGCACTTCTATGCGCAGTACGCCTCGATCCGGCCGTGGCTGCAAACGGTCAGCACCACGCCGTCGGGCAAGGAGCGGCTGCAAAGCCCCGAACAGCGCGAAAAGCTCGACGGGCTGTACGAATGCATCCTGTGCGCCTGCTGCTCCACCGCCTGCCCCAGCTATTGGTGGAACAGCGACAAGTTCCTCGGCCCGGCAATCCTGCTCCAGGCCTACCGCTGGCTGGCCGACAGCCGCGACGAGATGACCGGCGAGCGGCTGGACGAGCTGGAAGACCCCTTCCGGCTCTATCGCTGCCACACGATCATGAACTGCGCCAACGTCTGCCCCAAGGGGCTCAACCCGGCGCGCGCCATTGCCGAGATTAAGAAGATGCAGGCGGCCAAGCACCTGTGACCGGCGCTTCTGCAAAGTGAGCGACGATCGCGGTTTTCGCAGCGAGCCCGATCCGGACAATCCCGGCTGGCACACCTGGCAGCTGAACGATCCGACGCGGTTCAACAGCTGGATGTTCCCCAAGCTGCTGGTTCGCGCGGAAAGCGATCGCACCGCGCGGCTGCGGATGTTTCCCGAACATCGCCATACCAACCTGTCCGACAACATCCACGGCGGCACGGTTTTGGCGTTGATCGACATAGGCCTGTTCGCCTGTTCGCGCATGCTGGGAATCATCGAAGCAGGCACGGCGGTGACGCTTGACCTGTCGGTTCAGTTCATCGGCGCCGGAAGGCC
>JBJTLX010000158.1:0-3823 GCA_046063245.1 Novosphingobium sp. | reverse complement strand
GGAATAACAGTTGCCATGGGGGCGGCCCCTTACCCCGCGCGACAGGAACGTGCTACTGCCGTGCGCAGGGCGCGCAAAAGGAGAATGACGATGGGTGCGGTGAACTGGCTGGCAGTGGGCGTTGGCACCCTGTTGTTCTTTGCGGTGGGCGCGGTGTGGTACGGGGCGCTGTTCGCGGTGCCGTGGCAGCGCGAGGTCGGAGTCGGCGCGGCGCCGCGCGGCGCGGCGGTGGTGCGGGTGATGGGGCTGACCCTGCTGTGCGAGTTCCTGGTCGTCTCGACGCTCGGCCATCTGTTCGCGCGGACCCAGCCGGCACCGCACGTGGTGATGATGATGGCGCTGGGCTTTGCGCTGACGGTAATGGCCCCGGCGGTGGGGATCAATTACCTGCACCAGCGCAAATCGCTGCTGCTGTTCCTGATCGATGCCGGACACCTGGTGGTCGGCATGGCGGTGGTCGGCGCGGTCTTCGTGCTGCTGGGTTAGCTTTTCTTCGCCCTGGGCAGATACTTGGCCGGATCGAGCGGGACGAGGTTGCGGCTGATCTCGAAGTGCAGCTGTGGCTCGCTGGCCAGGCCGGTCTGGCCGTTGAAGCCGATCCGCTCGCCCGCGCCAACCTCTTCGCCGTCCTTGACGGTGATCTGGTCGAGGTATGAATAGGTCGTGGTCCAGCGCCCGCCGTGGAACAGGATCACGGTCTTGCCGTATTCCTTGGGCCCGTCGCCGGCGAAGATCACCTTGCCCGCCGCAGCGGCGCGGATCGCGGTGCCCCGGGCGGCCAGAATGTCGATCCCGTTGTGCCAATCCCTGGTGCCCTGCCTGGCAATGAAGGTGCGGCGAATCCTGCCCTCGACCGGCCAGCGGAAGGCCGGGGCGGGGGTATCGGCCAGCTTGGCGGGTTCGTCGCTGGCGGCGGCGGAAGGGGCAGCGCTGGGCGAGGTGTCTGGCGCTGGCGTGGCGACCGCCGAGGCCTTGGCCAGGGTCGGCACGGTCAGCTTCTGCCCGGGCTTGACCGGGGCCTTGGGATCGATCCCGCTGGCCGTGGCGATCGCCGACCACGGCACGCCCAGATCCATCGCGATGCCGAAGCCGGTCTCGCCGTCCTTGACGGTGTAGCTGCGGCGGCGCGGGATGACCAGCTTCTGCCCCAGGCGCAGGGCATAGGGGGCCTTGAGGCCGTTGGCTTCGATGATCAGCACGCGGGGCACTTCGGCGCGGTTGGCGATCCCGCCCAGCGTCTCGCCACTTTTGACCACGTGGGTGGTCTCGGTCCTGGGGTCGGGATCGCCGGCAGCGACCAGCAGCGCGCCCGCGGCGAGCAAAAGCGCGGCGCGATGCATCAGGCGTAGCGTCCGGCCAGCTCGGCCAGTGATGCGTCGTGGGTCAGGTCGAGCTGGAGCGGGGTCACGGACACAAAGCCATCCTGGATCGCCTCAAGATCGGTCGCGTGGCCCGGGGTATGCTCGATCCCGTGCAGCCCGAACCAGAAGTACCGGTACCCCCTGGGGTCGGTTCCTTCAACCACCGATCCGCGTGCATAGTCATGAAACCCTTGGCGCACCACGCGAATTCCCTGGACCTGATCTGCGGGCAGCGGCGGAAAGTTGACGTTGACCAGGCTGCGCGGGGCGAAGGGCAGGCCAAGCAGCGGCGCGATCGCCCGCGCCCCCCAGGCCTCGGCCGCGGCGAAGGGCACGGCATCGCCCATGCCTTCCTTCTCGTAAACCTGGCTCAGTGCGATCGAGCGGATCCCGGCCAGCGCGCCCTCGATCGCGGCGGAAACCGTGCCCGAATAGGTCACGTCGTCGCCCAGGTTGGCGCCGCGGTTGACCCCCGACAGGATCAGGTCGGGCGGGGCCGGCATGACCGTGCGCAGCGCCATCATCACCGCGTCGGTCGGGGTGCCCGACACGGCAAAGCGCCGCTCATCGAACTGGCGCAGCCGCACCGGCCGGCTCAGCGTCAGCGAGTGGCCCGCGCCCGATTGCTCCTCGGCCGGGGCAACGATCCACACATCGTCGCTGAACTGCCGGGCAATCCGCTCAAGCACCTCAAGGCCGGGGGCGTGGATGCCGTCGTCGTTGGTTAGCAGAATGCGCATCAGGCCGGTCTCAGCACGGCGAGCCCGCCCATGTAGGGCAGCAGCGCCTGCGGCACTTCGACCGAGCCATCCTCTTGCTGGTAGTTCTCCAGCACAGCCACCAGCGTCCGCCCGACCGCGAGGCCCGAGCCGTTGAGGGTGTGGACGAACTCGGTCCCCTTCTGTCCCTCGGGCCGGTAGCGCGCGTTCATCCGCCGCGCCTGGAAATCGCCGCAGTTGGAGCACGAACTGATCTCGCGGTAGGCGCCCTGGCCGGGCAGCCAGACCTCGAGGTCATAGGTCTTGCGCGCGCCAAAGCCCATGTCGCCGGTGCACAGGACCAGCTTGCGGTAAGGCAGCTCGAGCAATTTGAGGATCATCTCCGCCGTCTCGGTCATCCGCTCGTGTTCGGCCTCGCTGTCCTCGGGGCGGACCACGCTGACCAGCTCGCACTTCTCGAACTGGTGCTGGCGGATGAAACCGCGGGTATCCTTGCCCGCCGCCCCGGCTTCGCTGCGGAAGCACAACGTCAGCGCGGTCATGCGCAGGGGCAGCGCCGCCGCATCGACGATCCGGTCCATCACCGAACTGGTCAGGCTGACTTCGGAAGTCGGGATCAGCCAGCGTCCGTCGGTGGTGCGGAACGAATCCTCGGCAAATTTGGGCAGCTTGTCGGTCCCGTACATTGCCTCGTCGCGGACCAGGACCGGGGGATTGCACTCGGTATAACCGGCTTCCTCGGTGTTGCGATCGAGCATGAACTGGCCGATCGCCCGGTGCAGCCGGGCCATCTGCCCGCGCAGGAAGGTGAAGCGCGCACCGCTGATCGCCGCGCCGGTCTCGAAATCCAGCCCCAGTGCCGGGCCAAGATCGGCATGTTCGCGCGGGGCGAAGGCAAAGCTGCGCGGCGTTCCCCAGTGCGCCAGTTCGACATTGGCACTTTCGTCAGCGCCGTCGGGCACGTCGCCGGCCGGCAAGTTGGGGATGCGCGCCAGCATGTCGGAAAGCCGGGCCAGCAGGTCGCGGTCCTCGGCCTCCAGCGCGGGAAGTGCGTCCTTGAGCGACGCTACTGCCGCCTTCAGCCGCTCGGCTTCATCCTTGTCGCCGCGGGCCATCGCGGCACCGATCGCCTTGGAGGCGTCGTTACGCTGGCCTTGTGCCTCCTGCATCCGCGTCGCCACCGCGCGGCGCTGGCTGTCGAGCGCCAGGATCGCGGCGGATTGCGGCTCCAGCCCGCGCCGCGCCAGGCTGGCATCGAAGGCTGCGGGATTTTCGCGGATGAACTTGATGTCGTGCATGGTGGCGGCGCTATGCCGTGTCGCCCTGCCCGACGCAAGGTCAGCTCAGCGCGCCGCGCCGCAGGTGGTGATGCCCAGCAGGCTGTAGAGCGGGCAGGTGCGCAGCAAGCCGGTCGCCAGCGGGATCAGGCCCAGCCAGCCCCACGGCGTGCGCGGTCCGACGAAGACCAGCGCCAGCAGGACAAGCCCCAGAACGATGCGGAACACGCGATCGGCGCTGCCGACATTGACTTTGAACATGGGACCTTCCTCCGCCTCAAATGCTGCTCCAGCATGAGGCGAGCGGTCCGGCGTTGCATTGATCCCTGTCAACGCGGGGGCGGAAGTGGTGGGCGCGGCAGGGATTGAACCTGCGACCCCACCCGTGTGAAGGGTGTGCTCTACCGCTGAGCTACGCGCCCACTTCCTGGCCGAAGGCCGCAAGGGCCGTTCGGCGGACCGAAGG
>JBJTLX010000157.1:0-5538 GCA_046063245.1 Novosphingobium sp. | reverse complement strand
GCAGCTCGGTGCGCCAGTGCGGGGCCGGCTTGCCTAGGATCGCCCAGGTCTCGGCCTTGTCCAGCACCGCGCAGACCGGCCGCGGGGCGAGGGTGGGATAGTCGGCGGTGGCAATCGGAACCACCGGAACTGCGTGGGTTAGCAGGCCCAGCGCGAGCGCTTCCTCTTGTATTGCCACGGCAAAATCGTACCACGAGGCGATCCCGGCGTCGGTGACGTGGTAGATCCCTGACGCCCCGCAAGCGATCAGGTCCCACAGGCTGCGGGCCAGGCTTGCGGCGTGGGTCGGGCTGCCGATCTGGTCGGCGACGACGCGGACGCTGTCCTGTGTCGCCATCAGCCGCAGCATCGTTTCGGCGAAGTTGGCATGGCCCGCAGCATAGACCCAGGCGGTGCGCACGACCAGCGCCTCGGTCGCGCTCAAGGCCGCCTGCTCGCCGGCGCGCTTGGTCTGGCCGTAGACGCTGAGCGGGTCGGGCAGGGCGTCGGTTGCATAGAGCTCGGCGCTTTGCCCGGAAAAGATGTAGTCGGTCGAGAGCTGAACCAGCCGCGCCCCACACACTGCGCAGGCATCGGCGAGCCAGCCGACCCCGGTGCCGTTGACCGCCATCGCCGCATGCGGGGCGGATTCGGCGCGGTCGACCGCGGTGAAGGCGGCCGCGTTGATCACCACTTCGGGGGCGTGGGCTTCGACCGCGGCGAGCACCGCGGCACGGTCGGAAATGTCGAGCGCCGCCCGGTCCAGCCCGGTCAACGCGACGTGGCCGGGACGGGCCGCGGCAAGCGCGCTGGCGACCTGACCACCGGCCCCGGTGACCAGCACCTTCATGGGTAGGTCTCGGCATCGGCGAGTGGCACCCCGGCCAGGTCCTTGGCGGACAGCTGCGGCGCGATCCCGTTCAGCGACCAGTCGATAGCGAGTGCGGGGTCGTCCCAGCGCAGGCAATGCTCGTCGGCGGGATCGTAGAAGGCCGTGCACTTGTACTGGAACTCGGTCCCGTCAGCGAGCGCGACGAAGCCATGGGCGAAGCCCGGCGGCACCCACAGCATGTGCTTGTTTTCAGCCGACAGCTCTGCCCCGGCCCATCTGCCGAAGTGCGGCGAGCAGCGGCGCAGGTCGACCGCGACGTCGAAGGCGCGCCCGGCGGTGACCCGCACCAGCTTGCCCTGCGGCTGGCGCAATTGGTAATGCAGCCCGCGCAGCACGCCCTTGGCAGAGCGGCTGTGGTTGTCCTGGACGAAGGCCAGGTCGAGGCCCGCCGCGGCAAAGGCCGCCGCGTTCCAGCTTTCGTAGAAGAAGCCGCGATCGTCACCGAACACGCGCGGTTCGATCAGCAGGACTTCGGGCAGGGCAGTGGGCGTGATGTTCATCGGCTGCGCTGGGCCAGCTGGTTGAGCAGGTAGATGCCATAGCCGCTCTTCTTGAGCGGCTGGGCCAGCCGTTCGAGCTGGGCATCGTCGATGAAGCCCTTGCGCCAGGCGATCTCTTCCGGGCAGCTGATCTTCAGGCCCTGACGTTCCTCCATGATCCGGACATAGAGCGCGGCATCGAGCAGCGAGCCGTGGGTGCCGGTATCGAGCCAGGCAAAGCCGCGCCCCATCAGTTTGACGTGGAGCTGGCCCTGCTCGAGGGAGGGTTGGTGGAGGTCGGCGATCTCCAGCTCGCCGCGCGGCGAGGGCTGCAGCGAGCGGGCATAGTCGGCGGCCATGCCGTCGTAGAAATAGAGCCCGGTCACCGCGAAGTTGGAGCGCGGGTGCTCAGGCTTTTCCTCGATCGTCTCGGCCCGGCCATGGTCGTCGAACGAAACCACTCCGTAGGCCTGCGGGTTGGCGACGTAATAGCCGAACACCGTGGCCCCGTCGCTGCGCGCCGCGGCGGAGCCGAGCAGTTCGGGCAGGCCGTGGCCGTAGTACAGGTTGTCGCCCAGGATCAGCGCCGAGGGCCGGTTGCCGACGAAATCGGCCCCGATGTGATAGGCCTGCGCCAGCCCTTCGGGCCGCGGCTGGCTGGCGTAATTGAAATCCATCCCCCACTGCGATCCGTCGCCCAGCAGCGCGTGGAACGCGGTCTGGTCCTGCGGGGTGGTGATGATCAGCACCTCGCGGATGCCGGCCAGCATCAGGATCGACAAGGGGTAATAGATCATCGGCTTGTCGTAGACCGGCATCAGCTGCTTGCTGACCGTCAGGGTCAGCGGGTGCAGCCGGGTTCCGGTCCCGCCTGCCAGGATGATCCCGCGCCTTTGCCCTGTCTGTCTCTGGTCCGCCATGGTGCCCCCACCGTTGTTCGGGCAACGCCCTAGCAGGATACGGTAAACAGAGCGCTATCCGCGTTTATGGCACGCTGTCCAGCACTCAGGCCGGGGCCGGACAGTACTGCTTCAGATAGTCGCCGTGGCTCGGCATGTGCTGCACGACATGGCGCACCGATTGTTCGATCCCGTCGATTTCGTGGGTGAATTCGGTACCGGACAAGGCATCGGCCATCGGGTTGTGCCCGCCCATCGCGATCCCCTGGCCCATCATCACCGCGGCCCAGCTGGTTTCGGTGAACAGCTCGTCGTCCTCGCGGAAGATCTGGCCGTTCATGCGGAACAGTTCGACCTTCTCGGTCAGGCTATCGGGCACCGCCATGGTCCGGCAGTGGTTCCAGAACGGTGTGTCGTCGCGGCTGGTGGCGTTGTAGTGGAGGATCAGGAAATCGCGGATCCGGGCATATTCCTTGCCGGTCAGGCGGTTGAAGGCGTCCTCCTGGACCTGGGTGATCCCATCCAGCGAAAGCAGCGAAATCAGCTTGTTGATCCCGGTGTTGATCAGGTGGATCGAGGTCGATTCGAGCGGCTCCATGAACCCGGCCGACAGCCCCAGCGCGACCACGTTCTTGTTCCAGAACTTCTTGCGGCGTCCGGTGGTGAAGCGCAGGAAATTGGGATCGGCCTGGGGCTTGCCGGCGATGTTGCCGACCAGGATGGCGTGGGCCTCGTCATCGCCCATGAAGCTGCTGCAATAGACGTGGCCGTTGCCGTTGCGGTGCTGCAGCGGGACCTGCCACTGCCACCCGGCGCCATGCGCAGTGGCACGGGTATAAGGGGTAGGGCCGCTGCCATCCTCGCGCAGGCAGGGCAGGGCGACCGCGCGGTCACACGGCAGGTAATGGGTCCAGTCCTCATACCCGGTCTGCAGCGCCTGTTCGATCAGCAGTCCGCGAAAGCCCGAGCAATCGACGAACAGGTCGCCGGGCATCGTGCTGCCGTCTTCCAGCGTCACCGACGTAACGAAACCGCTTTCCCCGTCGAGCGCGACATCGGTAATTCGCCCTTCGCGGCGGACCACGCCGCGCTGTTCGGCATAGCCGCGCAGGAACCTGGCATAGCGCCCGGCATCGATGTGATAGGCATAGTTGACGGGGGGCAGGTCGTCGCGCTGGTAATCGTCGGTGCGGGCAAAGCGTCCGAAATGCGCCGCCATGGTTTCCAGGTTGAAGACCTGGATCGGGCGCTTGTCGCCGCCCTGGCGCAATTTGTGCCAGACGTGGTGGAACGCGACGCCCTCCATCTGGTAGCCATAGTTGCCGAAGGGATGGATATAGCTGTCGCCCAGCTTGCCCCAGTTGACGAACTGGATGCCCAGCTTGAAGCTGCCCTGGACCGCGGCCAGCATCTCGCGCTCGTCGATGCCGAGCAGGCGGTTGAAATCGAGGAACGGCGGGATCGTTGCCTCGCCTACCCCGACCGTGCCGATCGCTTCGGATTCGATCACGGTAATCGCCACGTCGCGGCCCTGGCGCAAGCGCGACAGTGCCGCCGCTGCCATCCAGCCGGCGGTGCCGCCGCCCACAATCACGATCCGTTCGATGGCCATTGCCGTCAAGCTCCTCACCCTGCGCCGGGCATAGCAGGTACGCGTCGCCAAGCAAATTGTGAACGTTCAAATTGATTCTTGTGAACGATCACTTTTGGCGGTATGCCGGAAATCGAGACGGGGGGAATCATCCTCCGCCGAATTGCATGGGGAGGATCGCTTTGGCTTCGACGTTCATCATGGGTGCGCAGCGTTCGTGCCGGCTTTCCGCGCTTTCGACCGCGTCGGGCCTGGTTCTGGCAGCCCTGATCGCCCAGCCGGCGCTGGCCCAGACGGCCCAGTCGGCCGAGCCGCAGGCCGCCACCGACGCCGCCACGGCAACGCCCGAAACCGATGACGCGGGCAACGAAATCATCGTCACCGGCTATCGCGCCTCGCTGCAGAACGCCCAGAACGTCAAGCGCCGCGCGGATACCGTGGTCGACGTGATCACCGCCGAAGACATCGGCGCCCTGCCCGACCGCTCGGTCGCCGAAGCCTTGCAGCGCGTCCCCGGGGTCAACATCGGCCGTTTCGAGAAGACGACCGATCCTGACCGCTTTTCGGTCGAGGGCACCGGCGTCATCATCCGCGGCCTGCCGTTCGTCCGCTCCGAGCTCAATGGGCGTGACATTTTTTCCGCCACCGGCGGCCGCGAACTCAGCTTCAACGATGTCTCGCCCGAACTGCTCGGGCGGGTCGAAGTGTTCAAGAACGTCACCGCCGACATGATCGAAGGCAGCATTGCCGGGACGGTCAATCTGGTTACCCGTAAGCCGCTCGACACCAACGGCCTGAAGGTCGCCGGCACGGTGGAAGGCAATTACGGCGATCTGGCCAAGCAGTGGTCGCCCGGCTTTTCGGGCCTGATCTCGAACAGCTGGGAAACGGGTATCGGCAGCTTCGGCATCCAGCTTGGCTATGCCCAGCAGGAACTGGTTACCCGTACCGATGCTTCGCAGTTGACAGACCCTTGCTACCGCGCGCCGACGCTGGATGGGCCTTGTCTGCGCGTTCGTTCGGTGAGTTCGGGCGGATTCGGCGATCCGAGCGGCTTTAACGCAACAAATTTCCCGCCGGCCGGTGCCGTGATCGTCCCGAAGGGCGCGGGCGTACGCACGACCGAGCTGACCCGCAATCGCAAGGCCTATTCCGCCGTTGCCCAATGGAAAAGCAGCGATGGCCGCGCCGAGGTGACCTTCGAATACCTGCGCGCTGATACCGACGCCTCGATCAACGAGCATGCCGTGCTGGCGCAGGTCAACGACGATGCACTGTTTCCGCGGGCCCGGGCCGGTTCGCAGTTCACGTTTGACAGCCGCGGTCAATTTACCGGCGGGACGCTGACCCAGACGATCCCCTACACGCCCTGGCAGAACGGCATTCCGACCGAGTTTCTGCGTTTTCAGCGGCAGGAAGACGCCTCGACCGAGGACTTTTCGCTCGATCTGGATCTCGCGCCGACGGATCGGCTGCGGTTCAACGTCGAAGTCCAGCACATCAAATCGGACAAGAATTACGACGCGCTGATCGGGGCCACGCAGACCTTTACCGATATCGCGATAAGCGACGCCACGGGCACGCCTTCGGTGCAGTTCCTCGACCCCGAAACCGGAACGACCTCGGAATGCCGTTCTGCCAGGGCGTGTAGGGGATCGTCTGGGTCAGCGTCCCGCCGGTAAATTGACCGCGGCTGTC
>JBJTLX010000156.1:0-5806 GCA_046063245.1 Novosphingobium sp. | reverse complement strand
CAAGGTCGGTGCTGACCACGTCCGCCGGTCCGAGCGCCAGAACCTCGTCGATCCCGTTCGCCAGGGCCGAGGCGCAAAGGCTGCGCTGGCCAGCGGCGAAGGCCGGGGTGGCATAGGTCAACAGGACCAGTCGGCCCATGGCCAGCGGGCTTTCCGAAGATCAGGCCGCCAGCTTGAAGGGTTCGATCTCGCCCGACAGGTACAGCTTCTTCGCCTTGGCCCGGCTGAGCTTGCCCGAGCTGGTGCGGGGCAGAGTGCGCGGTGGGACCAGTTCGACCACGCAGTTCATGCCGGTGATCGAACGCACCTTGTCGCGGATCTGGTCGTGCAGCTTCATCCGCTCAGCCGGATCGGACACGCGGCAATGGACCAGCACGGCGGGCACTTCTTCACCGCTTTCGGTCTCGACCGAGAAGGCGGCGATATCGCCCTGATGGAAGCCCGGGAGCTGTTCCACCGCCCATTCGATGTCCTGCGGCCAGTGGTTCTTGCCGTTGATGATGATCATGTCCTTGGCGCGGCCGACGATGAACAGGTAGCCATCGACGAGATAGCCCATGTCCCCGGTGTCGAGCCAGCCGTCGACCAGGCACGCCGCGGTGGATTCCGGATCGCGGAAGTAGCTGTGCATGACGCTGGGGCCCTTGCACCATACCTTGCCGATGTGATGATCGGGCAGCGCCTGACCGCCTTCGCCGCGGATCTCGATAGCCATGTCCTTGACCGCCTTGCCGCAGTTGACGATCGCGCGGTAACGCGCCGGACGCGACAGGTCGCGCGGGGTACCGGACAGGCGCTCTTCCTCGACCAGTTCGACGCGGATGCCTTCGCCCGGCGGCATGATCGTGACCGCCAGCGTCGCTTCGGCCAGACCATAGCTGGGCAGGAAGGCGCTGGCCTTGAACCCCGCATCGGCAAAGGCGTTGACGAAGCCCTGCATCACGTCGGGGCGGATCATGTCGGCTCCGTTGCCGGCGATGCGCCAGCGCGACAGGTCGAAGCGTTCGGCGACGTGGCTCTGGCTGGAAATGCGGCGCGCGCAGATGTCATAGCCGAAAGTCGGCGAATAGCTGGCCGAGGTGCCTGGATTGCGGCTGATCATGTCGAGCCAGGCGAGCGGACGGCGGGCGAAGTCTTCGGTCTTGATGTAGTCGGCCGAAACCTGGTTCGAGATCAGCGACAGGAAGCAGCCGACCAGGCCCATGTCGTGATACCACGGCAGCCAGCTGACGCAGCGATCGCTTTCGATCAGCTTCATCGCCTCGCCGTGACCGGCCAGGTTGTTGAGCAGGCTGGCATGGGTCACCGCGACCCCGTGCGGGAAACGGGTCGATCCGCTCGAATACTGCAGATAGCAGATCTCGTCGGGATTGGCCGCGGGCAGCGGGCATTTGGGCGCGTCGGTCTGGGAAAAGGCTTCCCAGGTGATGCCCTGGCAGCCTTGCCGCGCCGCGGCGGCGCCGGCCATTTCGGCGATCACTTCGGGATAGAACAACACCGTGGGATCGCTGCTGGCCAGCTGCACCGCCAGCTGGTCGATATAGCTTTCCTTGCCGCCGAAGCTGGTCGGCAGCGGCAGCGGCACCGGCCAGGCCCCGGCATAGATGCAGCCGCAGAACAGCGCGGCAAATTCGGCCCCGGTTTCGGCGACCAGCGCGACGCGGTCTTCCTTCTTGACCCCGTGGGCGATCAGCCGGCGGGCCATCGCCAGCGCATCCTGGCGCAGTTCGGCGAAGGGATAGACCCGGGCCAGATTGCCGCGCGGATCGTGGAAGTTCATCCCGCGCCGCCCCTGCGCCGCATAGTCCAGCGCATCGCCAAATGTGGCGAAATCGGCAAAGCGGCGGGGCAGATCGTCTTCGTTGGGCGTCGGCACCATGGTACCAAGGGTGCTCGTCACCAGTGTGGCGGCATCGTTCATGCGGCGAAAACCCGTTTTTAACCAGCAGGATGCACCGATTTTCGGCGTTACCTGCGGCAAGTGCAAAGCGTTACGGGCGCCTCATCCACCCGCAGACTGGGCTCCCCATTTGCCGCAATGTGTGGCACGAATAAGGCCGATGGACCGTCCGCCCCGCCGCATTCCCCGCCCATTGACCGCTGCCCGGCTGGAGGAGATGGCGCTGGCCTATGTCGCGCGCTTTGCCACCAGCGCGGCCAAGCTCGACCTCTATCTGCGCCGTAAGCTGCGCGAGCGTGGCTGGGAGGGCGAGGGCGATGCGCCCGTGGCCGCCACGGTCGAACACTATGTCGCGCTGGGCTATGTCGACGATACCGCCTTTGCCAGGGCCAAGACCGGCAGCCTGCTGCGCCGCGGCTATGGCCAGCGGCGGATCGGCCAGGCGCTTCACGCCGCCGGGATTGACGAGAATGTGCGCGAAGCAGTTCGCGCCGCGCCGGACGAACAGCGCCAGGCCGCGCTGGCCCTGGCGCGCAAACGCCGGCTCGGCCCCTTTGGTGAACCGGCGGCCGACCGCGCGGGCCGGGAAAAACAGATCGGCGTGCTGCTGCGCGGCGGGCACGCGCTGGACAGCGCGCGCTTTCTGGTCGATGCCGCGACCATCGCCGCGGCCGAGGAATGGGCCGAAAGTACCGAGGAATGACAATGCGCTGGACCCTGTTTGCCCCCTTGACCCTGCTGCTGGCCGCCTGTTCGCCCAGTTCGGGCGATGCCGCGCCGCAATCGACGCAGGGCGCTCCGGCGGTCCATCCCGCCTCGGGCTTGCCGGTCATCCCGCTGACGGTGACCCATGATGGGCGCAAGCACCAGTTTCAGGTCGAGGTTGCCAGCACGTCGCAGCAGCAGGCCATGGGCCTGATGTTCCGCACCGCGATGGGCGCCGACGAAGGGATGATCTTCCCGATGGACCCGCCGCGCACCGCCAGCTTCTGGATGAAGAACACCGTGATCCCGCTCGATATCATCTATATCGGCACCGACGGCAGGATCCTCAATGTGGCCGACGCCCAGCCCTACGACGAAACCCCGCTGCCCAGCGCGGGCGTGGTCAAGGGCGTGCTCGAACTCAACGCCGGGCGCACCAGGGAACTGGGGATCGGACCGGGGGACGTGGTCAGCTGGTAACACTTGCCCATCGCCCCCCAGTTCCGCTAGGCGCAGCGGCATGGGAATCCTTGGCAAGATCTTCACCTGGTGGAACGGCGCCACCGTCGGCACCGCGTTCAATTCGGCGATGACCGGCGAGAAGGTCGGCTCCGACGTCTTCGGCAATACCTATTTCCGGGCGAAGAAGCCGTTCCCCAAGGGCCATCCCTTTGCCGGCAAGGAACGGCGCTGGGTGATCTATGCCGGGGCCAACGACGCCAGCAACGTGCCGGCCGAATGGCACGGCTGGCTTCACGGCAGCCTGGCCGGCCTGCCCGAATCGAACCTGCCCCCGGCGCGCATCTGGGAGGCCGACTATACCGCCAACGCCACCGGTACGGCCCGCGCCTATCGCCCGGCCGGGGCGCTGGAGCGCGGCGGCAAGCGCGCTGCGGCAACCGGTGATTATGAAGCCTGGTCACCGGACGCCTGAGCCGATGAAGCGGGCGGTTGCCCTTTCCCTGCTCCTTGCGCTCGCCGCGTGCGGCAAGGGCGGTGACGAGGGCGCCGAAGCCAGCGCGACCGAAGTGCCCAAGGATGTCGCCGCCGCCGGCCCGTCCGGTGCGCCGGCGGTGGAAAGCGAGTTCGGCACCCCGGTCAAGGACCGCGTCGCTACGCTGGGGCTGCTCAACAAGCGCAACAACCTCGAACAGGACCTGGTGCTGAAGCCGGGCGAGGCGCGCCGCGTCGGCAACGTGGTGGTCAAGCTGGCGAGCTGCGAGCGCACCGTGCCGTGGGAAAGCCCGGCCGAAACCGGGGCCTTCGTCCAGGTCTTCGTCGAAGAGCGCGAGAACGCCGACAAGCCGCTGGCCTGGCGCACGGTCTTTTCCGGCTGGCTGTTCAAGAACTCGCCCAGCCTCAACGTGGTCGAGCACCCGGTCTATGACGTCTGGGTCAAGGAATGCGCGATGAAGTTCCCGGGCGAGGAAGACAGTCCGGCCCCGGCTGCGTCGTCCAGCAGCGCGGCAAAGCCGGCGGGCAGTGCCAGCGGCGCGCCGGCGACCAAGCCTTCGGCGCCGCCGACGCCCAAGCCATCCGCCGCGGCGAGCCCGTCGGTCGAGACCTGAGCCGCGCGCAGCCGCTCGAGATAGTCCGCCTCGTCGATTTCGACCGCGCCCATCGTCGCCAGGTGGGGCGTGATGAACTGGCAGTCGAGCAGCCGCGTCCCGCCGCGGCGCAGCGCCGCCACCAGCCAGGCCAGCGCCACTTTCGAGGCATCGGGCACGCGGCTGAACATCGATTCGCCGCAGAACACCCGGTCGAACCCGACGCCGTAGAGCCCGCCAACCAGCGCGCCGCCGTGCCAGCATTCGAGCGAATGGGCGTGGCCTTCGGCGTGCAAGGCGCGGTAGCTCGCCTCGATCCGACCCGAAATCCAGGTATCCCCGCCGTCGCGGCGCGGACCGGCACAGGCTGCGATGACCTGGTCGAAGGCGGCGTTGCAGGTCACCGCGAAGGTGCCGCGGCGCAGCACCCGGGCCAGCGAATGCGAACAGTGGAACCCGTCCAGCGGCAGCACGCCGCGGCGCCGCGGCTCGACCCAGAAGACCTCGGGATCGCTGCGCGTATCGGCCATCGGGAAAATCCCGCTGCGATAGGCCAGCAGCAGCAGGTCCGGATCGATCGGCGGAGGCGAGGCGGGGGCGTGCACGGGGGAGGAATAACGGAACAATGCCATGCGTTCAAAGGTCCTCTCCATTTTCGACGAAGTCGCAAATGGGGAGGTGGCAGCGCGCAGCGCTGACGGAGGGGTAACGCGGCACGGCCCAAACCCCTCCGTCTCGCCTGCGGCGATCCACCTCCCCATTTGTGGCATTCGCCAAAAATGGAGAGGATCTGCCCGCGACATCCGCCTTGCCATCGGCGCCGCACCTGTCTAGAGGCACCCCGCCCGCAGGAGTGTAGCTCAGTTGGTAGAGCATCGGTCTCCAAAACCGAGGGCCGTGGGTTCGAGTCCCCCCACTCCTGCCAGTTTTCCCGAACCAGCACCCCCAAACAGCGATAGTGCCTTGCCCGCGATGTCAGCCGAGCCGCCACCCGAGCAGTTTTCCAAGCGGGGCTTCGCCGCCCGTGCGTGGCTGAAGGCCGAGCCGGGCCCGCGCGAAAGCCTGATCTTTGCCCTGTTACTGGTGCTGGTTTCGACCCTGCCGGTGCTGGTCGCGGTCTATCCGCAGATGGTCGACTATCCGGCCCACCTCGCCCGGTTCCATGTGATGCTGGAACGCGATCATTCGCCGTTCCTGCAGCAGTATTATGGCTTCAAGTGGCGCTGGATGGGCAACCTTGGGGCCGATCTGCTGATCCGTCCGCTGGCCCGGTGGTTCCCGCTGGAACTGGCGGGGCGGATCGTGGTCGGGATCATCCCGCTGATCACCGGGCTTGGCATCCTGGCGGTCGAATGGGTGCTGCGCCGCCGCATCGGGGTGGGCGCGGTGCTGGCCATGGCCTTCGTCTGGTCGCCTGCGCTGCTGCTCGGCTTCCTCAATTTCGGGCTGTCGCTGGCCGCGGCGCTGTTCGCCTTTGCGCTGTGGGTGCTGCTCGACGGCAAGAAGTGGCGCGCGCCGCTGTTCATCCCGATCGGAGGCTTCGTGTGGCTTGGCCATGTCTCGGGCTGGGGAATTCTGGGGATTCTGGTCTTTGGATACGAATGGTCAAAGGACAAATCCTGGCGCGCGTTTCTGGCGCCGTGGCCGCTGTTCT
>JBJTLX010000155.1:0-5657 GCA_046063245.1 Novosphingobium sp. | reverse complement strand
ATCAAGTTCTGAGGTAACGATAAAGCACTCCTGGGAGGGAATGCTGACGGGGTCCGGGCGCAAGTCCGGGCCCCGTTTTCGTCCACCTGTCCAATCCTGGCACGGTGCACGCGATTGACAGCGGTGGGGCGGCGGAGGCAGGTTTCCGCGATGCCTCAGGAACCCAATCCGCAGCAGCAGGCCGCGCAGGCCGCGTTTCAGGATGCCTTGGCCGATCTGGCATTCGCCTGCGCCTTCGCTACGCCCGATGGCGGCTGCGATCAGGTCGCGGCGCTGACCGCACTGGTTTCGGCGCACCCGCACTGGCAGGCCGCGTTCGACTATGCTGCGGTCGAACGGTTTCTGGCGGCAGGCGCCGATGCCTCCGCCGCGCTGGCGCTGATCGAGCCGGTGGCGGGTTATATGCTGTCGCGCGCGCCGGGTGGGCGGCATCTGGTCACCGCGGTGCTGGCGGGCCAGGCGCAAGAGTTTCACGCCGAAGGGTCAAGCGCGGCACTGGCCCTGGTCGGCGCGCTGGCCACTGCGCTGGCCGGTACCACCGCCGCCGTGCCTGCGGCCGGGCCCCGGCTCAAGCCCGCCCCGGAAATCCGCCTCAACTAGCGGCAAAGCGCCCGGTCTTCCCGCCGGGCTCGGGATTGCCTCAGCCGACCAGCGAGGCTTCGATGGCGATGCGGATCGCTTCGGAGGTGTGGTTCGCGCCCATCTTGTTGAGCATGTTGGCGCGGTGGATTTCGACCGTACGCGGGCTGATCGCCAGGCGTTCGCCGATCAGCCGGTTGGACAGGCCATCGGCGACCCCGACCAGCACTTCGCGTTCGCGCGGGGTCAGCCGCTGGATGCGGCTGCGGGCCATGGCTTCGCGCAGGCGGACATTGCCCATGGCATCGTGACTTTCCTCCGCCACCGCCAGCGCGGCGCGCACCGCGCTTTCACCGAAGGGCCATTCGAGATAGTCGATCGCCCCGTTCAGCACGGCCTGGACCACCCGGTTGGTGCCAGGCTCAACCCCGAAGGCGATCAACGGAAGCCAGTTGCCGTCCTCGGTCATCCGCGCGATCAGCGCCGGCACCGTATCGCCATCGTCATGCGCCAGGATCACCCCTTCGCGCGGCCAGCGCTGGGTCAGCTCGCGCATGCACTCGAACGGTTCGACGTGAATGCCGCTGCCGGCGAGGAAGTGGGAAATCGCCGCGCGGCGCCGGCTGTCGGCGTCGATCAGGATCAGGATGTCGGTATGTCGCATCGTCGCTTAACCCCCTACTGATTACTGCCTAGGCACTATCGCGGAGTGATCCGCCGCGCCCGCGGGGGTGCGACGGAAATGGAGCCTGAAACGGCTGCTTGCGCCGCAGCGGCGCATTTCCCGCGCCAATTTCGATCCATTTTCGAACCAATGGCCGCATCCCAATTCATCCTTAGGCAATGGCTCTGGCAATTTCGGCAAAGTCGCGGCGCAGGGCGGTGATCGCCGCGCGGTCGAACACCGGGACGCTGGCAAGCAGCGCGGCGCGCGCGGCGCGGTAGAGCTGGGCCAGCGCCGGGGCGAGCGGAGCGGCGTGATCGATCCCCATCTGCAGCGCAGTGATTGCAGCCAGCGCACGGGTCAGCGCCGTGCTGATCCGCGCGGCATCGCCGTTGCTGTCGCCCCACAAGGCGCTGCCCAGCGCGGCGTCGAACTGTTCGAAGCACAGTGCGACCAGCGCCTGCGGATCCGCCCCGGCGATCCGCGCGTCGAAATCGACCTGGCGATAGGCGTCCTGAGGCGAGCGCAGCAGCAGCATTTCAGTTCCTCTGGGCGTTCCAGGAATCGATCTGGTTTTGCAGGAACGACAAGGTGGACCGCGACGCGCCGACCCGCTTGTCGGTTCCGGCAAAGCGTTCGACCATCTGGCTGCGCAGCTTTTCCTGGGCGGCCGCAAGGTCGGACTTTTCCGCGGAGAGTGTCGTCTTCAGCGTGGTATAGCGCTGCAACGACGCACCGAGCGATCCCGGGTCCGACGTTGCCGTGGCGGTCCGGCCGATCCGGTCGAAGGTTGCCAGGACACCGAACAGCCCGGTTGTGAACATCGCGGAGACCGCGGCGGGCGCGCTCTTGGTCGTGGCGTTGAGGCGCGCCGAATCGAGCCGGAAGGTGCCGTCGCGGTTGGTCGCCAGGCCCAGGTCGGCCAGGGTGCGCGGCTCGCCCGGCGCGGCATTGGGCATCACCACCGTCCCGGCCAGCGCGCTCATCATCCGGCGCAGCGCGCGGGCGCCGCTGTCGCGGGCGAGATCGCCGCCCTGGGGATTGACGTCCTTGCCCAGCGCCGAACTGAGTTCGTTGAGCGCCTCGGTCAGGTCCTGCATAAAGCTGCCGACCGCCGCCGCAGGATCGCTGAAACGGATCGAAGTCGGCGCGCCGGGGTTGGTTCCGGTCAGGGTCAGCGACAGGCCCGGCGCGGCATCGGCAATGGCGTTCGAGGGCGACGTGCGCGCGAGGCCATCGAGGGTGAAGGCGGCATCGCCCGACCGGGCCAGCAGCCGCGCCGGATCGGCCGCGGGCGACCAGGCCAGGGCAGCCAGGCCTTCCTCGCCCGGTGTCTCGCTGGCCTCGATGACAAAGCCGTTGGCCGCGCCGTCGGCGCCTTTGAGCATCAGGTGCGCCCCGTCGGTGCCGGTCGCGACATAGGCGCTGACCCCGGCGCCGGCGCGGTTGATCGCCCCGGCGACGTCGCTCAGCGTGGCACCGCTGGGGATGGTGACGATCACCGGCGCGTGCGCGGCGTCTTCGCTGAAGCTGCCGGCGCCGACCGTGCCGAACCGCAGCGTCAAGGTGCCCGATCCGGCCAGTGCCGCGGCCGAAGCGAGCGGAGGGCTGGTCAGCGTCTGGCCGCGAGCAAGGGCAGTCACTTCCAGGCTGTAAGTGCCGCTGCCTGTGGCCGCGCCGCGGCTGACGCTGGCGACCGCGCCATTGGCAATCGCCGGGCTGCTCGCCATGTCGCCGCTGCGGATGCGCTGGGTGACCCCGCTGACCAGCTGGGTCAGCGCGTTCTTCAATTCCGATGCAGCGGAAATCTGCCGGTCGACGGTTTCGGCGCGGGCGCTGTTGCGATCGATCCGCGCGGCGAACTGGGCCGCGGCCAGGCTGGTCGCCAGCCCGGCCATGTCGATGCCGCTGCCCCCGCCGAGCGTGGCCACGATCGAGCTGGTCGCCGAAGTCGTCGTCATGCGCCTGAGAACGGCAGGCGCGGCGGGGTCTTAAGCCGCCTTGGGATCGAGCCGCCCGTCGGCATCAAAGCGCAGCGCAACCGGCACGTCGATCGGCGGGGCCAGCGGCGCTTCGCCGCGCTTCAGCGAGAGGACGAAGGCCAGCACCGCCGCCACCGCGGCGTAAAGTTCTTCGCGGATCACCTGGTTCTCACGCGTGGTGAAATAGACCGAGCGGGCCAGCGCGGGATATTCCATCGCCGGAACGCCCAGTTCGGCGGCCAGCTGCTTCATCGCCGCGGCCTTGTCGCCGCGGCCCTTGGCCAGCACGATCGGGGCGCCGGCCTTGGCCGGGTCATAAGCCATGGCCACCGCGAAATGGCTGGGGTTGGTCAGGACGAACTGTGCCTCGCGCATCGCCTTGCCCACCGCGCCGCTGGCAAAGGCACGCTGGCGCTGGCGGATCGCGGCCTTGCGTTCGGGCGATCCCTCGCTTTCCTTGTGTTCGTCGCGAATCTCCTGCTGGCTCATCCGCAAGCGCAGAAAGCGGCGGATCAGCTGGATCGGCACGTCGATCAGCGCGATTACGACCAGGCCCGCCGCCAGCACCAGCAGCAGCCCGGTCAAGGCCTGCCAGCCCAGCGCAAGCTGCCCGCCAAGCGAAGCCCCGCGGCCCAGCGCGAACAGCGGTGCCAGGTGGCTCTTGCCCCACAGCCAGGTCAGCCCGCCCAGCAGGGTCACCTTGAGCAGGCCCTTGCCGACCTCGATCCACCCCGCCGCGCCGAACATCCGCTTGAGCCCCGCCGCGGGATCGATCCGCGACGGCTTGGGCAGCAGGTTGGCACCAAGCCAGCGGCCGTCGCTGAAGGCGAGCTGCGACAGGGTGACCGACAGCGCGACCCCGGCGGCCAGCACCAGCACCGGCACCGCGACCATCGCCATTGCCGCCAGCAGCATCGCCCCCGGGGCAAAGTCGTCGATCGCGCCGCGGTCCCAGGTCAGGCCGCTGCGCAGCGCCGCGCTCATCCGTTCGAGCAGCCACGGACCGGCCAGCCGCAGCCAGGCGACCCCGGCCAGCATCGCCACCGCGGTTGCCAGTTCGCGGCTGCGCAGGACATCGCCCTTTTGCGCCGCGTCGCGGCGGCGCTTTTCGGTCGGGGCAAAGGACTTCTCGCCGCTCACCGGGCGAGCAGTGCGGCGGCATGGCTGACCGCTTCGGCGCTGAGATCGGCGAATTGCTCGGCCGCCAGCGGCGCGGCCAGGATCAGCGCGGCGAGGCCGGCCAGAACCCCGGCAGGCAGGCCCAGGGCGAACAGGTTGAGCGCCGGGGCCGAGCGGCTGAGCACCCCGGTCAGCGCCTGGACCAGCAGCAGCACCAGCGTCACCGGCAAGGCGATCGCCACGGCGGCGATCAGCATCTGGCTGGCAAAGCCGGTCAGCACCGCGATGCGCTCGGGCGTGAACCAGGCACTACCCGGCGGGAACACGGTATAGCTCTCGATCACCAGCCGCAACCAGGTAAGGTGCGCGCCAAGCCCGAGGAAAACGACCGTCAGCAAGACGGTAAAGTACTGCCCCAGCGCGGGGGAGTGCGCGCCGCTGACCGGATCGACGCTGGTCGCCAGGCTCATCCCCATCGCCCCGCCGATCTGTTCGGCAGCGATCACCGGCGCAGCGAAAGACAGCTGCAGGACGAAGCCGAGCGAGAGCCCGATCAGCGCCTCACCGGCCAAGGCCAGCAGTCCGGCCGCCGACAGCAGCGCCGGGGGCACCTGCACGGGAAACCACGCGCAGACCATCACCGCCAACGCGGCGCTGATCGCGACGCGAAGCTGCACCGGAACCGCCGCCGCGCCGAAGAACGGCGCGGCGAGCAGTGCGGCGGCGATGCGGGTCATCACGAAGACCAGCCGCCACAGCTCGCCCTCGACCGCACTAAATCCGAAATCTATCCCGATCAATGGCCTATACCGGCAATCGCATCGAAAATCTCGGTTGTGAAATCGGCCACCAGACCCATCATCGATCCGCCCAGCACGACCAGCACCAAGGCGATGATCCCCAGTTTGGGGACGAAGGTCAGGGTCTGTTCGTTGACCGAGGTGGCGGCCTGGAGCACCCCTATGACCAGCCCCACCGCCAGGCTGGCGAGCAGCACCGGCGCGGCGACCAGCGCGGTCACCCACAGCATCCGGTCGGCGAGCGCGAGGAGAGAGGCGGGATCATCCATGGAATCCTCCCCGAAACGGGGAGGGGGACCATCCTTGAAAAGGAGGGGGGAGGGTTACGCGCAGGTGCTCGGGGCGGTGCGGCGAGGTCGGGACCACTCGCCCGTACCCCTCCACCATGCTGCGCATGGTTCCCCTCCCCGTGCCGGGGAGGATCTATGATCATCTTCCCCGCAATCGACCTCAAGGCCGGACAGGTTGTGCGCCTGGCCGAAGGCGATATGGACCGCGCGACCGTGTACGGCG
>JBJTLX010000154.1:0-13698 GCA_046063245.1 Novosphingobium sp. | reverse complement strand
CCCAGGGCCGCGGTGGTGAAGCTGATCGGGGCGCGGGTAATCAGCGTCGTGCCTTCGCGCTCAAACACCGAGTGCCGCTTGACGTGAAGGAAGATGTAGAGGTCGCCCGGCGGCGAGCCATATGGGCCGGCCTCGCCCTTGCCCGCCAGGCGAATGCGCGTGCCGGTGTCGACACCGGGCGGAATATCGACCGACAGGGATTGTTCCTTGTCGACCCGGCCTTCGCCGCGGCAGACGCGGCACGGCTTCTCGATCACCTCGCCGCGGCCGTGACAGGTCGGGCAAGTCCGCTCGACCATGAAGAAGCCCTGCTGGGCGCGGACCTGGCCATGCCCGCCGCACAGGTTGCAGCGGCGCGTGCCGGTGCCGGGTTCGGATCCCGATCCGTCGCACGGTTCGCACTTGGCTGCGACTTCGATCTCGATCTGCGCGGCCTTGCCGTGGAATGCCTCGTCGAGGCTGATTTCCAGGTCATAGCGCAGGTCCGCCCCGCGCCGCGCCTGCTGCCGCCCGCCGCCGCCAAAGGCGCTGCCGAAGATCGTCTCGAAGATGTCGCCGATGTCGGAAAAGCCGCCGCCCATGCCGCCAGGACCACCACCGCCGCTCATGCCCTGCTTGAAGGCGTCGTGGCCGTACCGGTCATAGGCCGCGCGCTTCTGCGGGTCCTTGAGGCATTCATAGGCCTCGCTGATCGCCTTGAAGCGATGCTCGGCCTCGGCATCGCCGGGGTTCTTGTCCGGGTGCCAGCGCATGGCGAGACGGCGGTACGACGACTTGATCGTCCCGTCGTCCGCGCTGCGTTCGCATTCGAGCAAAGAATAATAGTCGGCTTCTACCGCCATCAATCGACCCCATACAAAAGCCCCTCCCCGCTGGGGAGGGGTTGGGGTGGGGGTACGACGCGTGCGTAGTGGCCCACCCCGCTGCGACTAGGCAACACGTTGCCAAGTCTCGCTGCCCCTCCCCGCCGGGGAGGGGGCTGGCTCAGCCCTTGTTGTTCTCGTCGACTTCCGAGAACTCGGCATCGACCACCTCTTCGCCGCCTTCGGCCGGGGCAGCGGCGTCCGGAGAGGCCGCAGCGGCCTGTTCCTTTTCGTAGATCACCTGGCCCATCTTCATGGCCTTTTCGGTCAGGGCCTGGGTCTTGGCGGTCATTGCATCGCTGTCACCGCTTTCGATCGCGGTCTTGGCTTCGGCAATTGCGGCCTCGATCTCGGCCTTGAGATCGGCGTCGAGCTTGTCGCCGTGTTCGGCCAGCTGCTGTTCGGTGGCGTGGACCAGGCTGTCGGCGTTGTTCTTGGCTTCCGCCGCCTCACGCCGCTTCTTGTCCTCTTCGGCGAACTTTTCCGCGTCCTTGACCATCTGGTCGATATCCGCGTCCGAAAGCCCGCCCGAGGCCTGGATCTTGATCTGCTGTTCCTTGCCGGTGCCCTTGTCCTTGGCGTGGACATTGACGATGCCGTTGGCGTCGATGTCGAAAGTCACTTCGATCTGCGGCACCCCGCGGCGCGCCGGTGGGATGCCGACCAGGTCGAACTGGCCGAGCATCTTGTTGTCCGCGGCCATCTCGCGCTCGCCCTGGAACACGCGGATGGTCACCGCCTGCTGGTTGTCCTCGGCGGTCGAATAGACCTGGCTCTTCTTGGTCGGGATCGTGGTGTTGCGGTCGATCATCCGGGTGAAGACGCCGCCCAGGGTCTCGATCCCAAGGCTCAGCGGGGTCACGTCGAGCAGCAGCACGTCCTTGACGTCGCCCTGCAGCACGCCCGCCTGGATCGCCGCACCCATGGCGACGACTTCATCGGGGTTGACCACGGTGTGCGGTTCCTTGCCGAAGAAGTCCTTCACCACTTCGCGCACGCGCGGCATGCGGGTCATCCCGCCGACCAGCACGACGTCGTCGATGTCGGACGCCTTGAGCCCGGCATCGGCCAGCGCCTTCTTCATCGGCTCCTTGGTCCGTTCGATCAGGTTCGCGACCATCTTTTCCAGATCGGCGCGGGTGATCGTTTCAACTAGGTGCAGCGGCGTGGTGGTGCCGCCCTCCATACGCGCGGTGATGAACGGCAGGTTGATTTCGGTCGACGCCGTGCTCGAAAGCTCGATCTTGGCCTTTTCCGCCGCTTCCTTGAGGCGCTGGAGGGCAAGCTTGTCGGTGCGGAGGTCCATGCCCTCCTTCTTCTTGAACTGGTCGGCCAGCCATTCGACCACCTGGGTGTCGAAGTCCTCGCCGCCGAGGAAGGTGTCGCCGTTGGTGCTCTTCACCTCGAACACGCCGTCGCCGATCTCGAGGATCGAGACGTCGAAGGTGCCGCCGCCAAGGTCATAGACCGCGATGGTCTTGCCGTCGTTCTTTTCCAGGCCATAGGCCAGCGCCGCCGCGGTCGGCTCGTTGATGATCCGCAGCACTTCGAGGCCCGCGATCTGGCCGGCGTCCTTGGTCGCCTGGCGCTGGGCGTCGTTGAAGTAGGCAGGAACGGTGATCACCGCCTGGGTGACGGCTTCACCGAGGTACGATTCGGCGGTTTCCTTCATCTTCTGCAGGATGAACGCGCTGATCTGGCTGGGCGAATAGTCCTCGCCGCCGGCCTTGACCCACGCGTCGCCGTTCTTGCCCTTGACGATGGTATAGGGGACGAGCTCGGTGTCCTTCTTGGTCACCGGATCGTCGAAGCGGCGGCCGATCAGGCGCTTCACCGCGAAAATCGTGTTGTCGCCGTTGGTCACCGCCTGGCGCTTGGCCGGCTGGCCGATCAGACGCTCGCCATCCTTGGTAAACGCGACGATCGACGGCGTGGTGCGGGCACCTTCCGCATTTTCAATGACCTTGGGCTTGCCGCCATCCATCACCGCAACGCAGCTGTTGGTCGTGCCGAGGTCGATACCGATTACTTTAGCCATTATAACCCCATCCTTGGTAGCGTGAGTGACGCCGCATCCTTCGCTTCCCGTGACCGGCAAAGCGCGTGGGCGGCTCCTTATCGCGGTCGATATAGGTGTGGTTTTACTTGGCACAAGGCCCGGAGCCGATTAGCCAAACCGCAGTCCCGCCCTGATCCATCAAGGAACCCGATCCCGTGCACCTGCTCCGATCCCATGCCGCCGTGTTCCCGCTGGTTCTGGCCCTCACCGCGATCGCCGGTTGCCAGCAGAATGGCGCCAAGCGCGAGGCGGCAACCGACGATGCACCCAGCGCGGCGGCATCGGCCTCTCCGCTCAGCGACGCGCGGCTGGTTCTCCCCGCGGTGCGCGGCAATCCCGGTGCGGCCTATTTCACGCTGACCAACGAAACCACCGGCACGCGGGCGATCGCGGGCATCCAGATCGACGGCGTCGGCAAGGCCGAGGCGCACCAGACCATCGGCACCGAAATGACCCCGGTCGAACGGATCGACGTGGCCCCGGGCACCAATATCGCGTTCGAACCGGGCAAGCTCCACGTCATGGCCTTCGACCTTGCCAGCACGTTGAAGCCCGGCGACACCACCACCATGACCGTGCTGTTCGCCACCGGCGACAAGATCAGCGGGCCGATGAAAGTGGTGGCCGCCGGGGCCGCGGCAATGGGTGACATGGATCACGGGGAAGATCACTGACCAAGCCCGCGCAGTCGTGCCCCGCGGGCGGCGAACGGGGGCTGACGCCGGGCGAAGTCGCGCTGGTTCGGGCCATGTTCGGCTCTGCGATCGACTGCGACAGGGTGACGATCCGGCGGCGGCGCTGGTTCCCGCTGCAGCCCCGCCGCGTGACCATGGCGCCGATGGGCCACCTGCACTTTCACCCCGACAGCGCCAGCTACTGCGACGATTTTGCCGCAGCCGGGATCGAGCTACAGGGCCATTTCATCCACGAGATGACACACGTCTGGCAGACACAGCGCAAGGGCCGGTGGTACCTGCCGCTGTGCCGCCCCTTTTCGAGCCGCTATGACTATGCGCTGCGGCCCGGGGTGCCTTTGCACAAGTACGGAATCGAACAACAGGCAGAGATCGTTCGCCACGCCTTCCTGCTGCGCCGCGGCTGCCGCATCGCCGGTGTGCCGGACAAGGAGGCGTACCGGCTGCTTGTGGATTTCGCCGGGGCCGCGACTTGAAACGCCGCGCGCGAACTAGTAACAGTTGAAACCGTCCGGGCGGCCAAACCCGCGCCCGGCCAAGAGACCACCATGAAATTGGGAGACTATGGACTGTCGCGTGAGCGGGGGTACCTCGCCGCGTTCGAAATCGACGAAATCGCCCTGCCCGATCAATTCGCGCCGATCATCGCGGCGGCCGAGACTTTGTCGGGCCTGATCACCAGCGGCCAGGTGCGCCGCTGGCTCGATCGCTTGCCCGATCCGCAAATCGAAGACTGGGCGATGACCGCGCCGGAAGAACAGGTCCGCGCCGCGATGGTGCGCTACAGCTTCCTGGTCCAGGCCTATGTCTGGGGCGAAGCCGAAGCGCCCGCGCACCTTCCGGCCAACCTGTCGCGCCCGATCGTGGCGATCGCCGACCGGCTCGGCCAGGCCCCGCTGCTGCCCTATTCGGGCTATGTGCTCGACAACTGCGCGGATCGACAAGGCCGCGCCGCTCGCCCTCGACAATGTCCGGATGGTCCAGAACTTCGCCGGCGGCGATGACGAGAACTGGTTCGTGCTGATCCACATCGGGATCGAGCTCGAAGCCGGGGTGCTGCTCGACAACGCGGTCGCGCTGATTGCAGCCAGCGAAGCGGGCGATGCTGCGCAATGCGAGCGCCTGCTGGTGGAAATGAACGATGCGTGGGAGCGGATCTACGCCATCTTCAAGCGCATGCCCGAACGTTGCGACCCCTACGTCTACTTCCACCGGGTGCGCCCGTGGATCCATGGCTGGGCCAACAATCCGGCGCTGGACGGCGGCCTGGTCTATGACGGCGTTGCCAAATATGGGGGCAAGCCGCAGGCACTGCGCGGCCAGACCGGATCGCAAAGCTCGATCGTTCCGGCGATGGATGCGCTGTTCGGGGTGCGTCACTCGGACGATCCGCTGAAGGCGTTTCTGGACGAGCTGCACCACTATCGCCCGGTCCGGCACCGGCGCTTCATCGAGGATGTCGGTGCGCGCTCGCAGCTGCGGGCATTCGTCGAGCAGGCCGGATCGCAACCGCTCAAGGATGCGTTCAACGCCAACCTCGAACAGGTCGCGCGGTTCCGCACCCGCCACCTCGAATATGCGGCGAGCTATATCAACCGCCAGGCCTCGGCCGTGCCGGGCAACGATCCCGATGTCGGGACCGGCGGCACGCCGTTCATGAAGTACCTGAAAAAGCATCGCGACGAGAACGCGGCGCAGCTGGTTTGAGTGCTCAGGGAGGAGCGCTGCAACAAGCGCTCCTCCCGTATTCGGATAGCCTTCTGTCTATTTACCAAAGAGCAAATATCATTCGATATCCATCTTGGGAATGAACGCCTTCACGACCAAGAATCCACAAATTGACGCCTTTCACAGGCAACGCAGCAAGTGCATTGATGCATTTGCGGAGCTGGAAGAAACAGTCGTTTCTGTTCAACTTTTCGTGAAGATGAAGCCGTCGAGTGATTCGCTGGGACAGAAAATCGAGTCGCTTCGCGCCGCCCAATCCACTCAGAGACTTACGGATGAATCGCGATCCAACCTGTACGCGGCATTGGATAAATGCACCGCGCTGAATGCCGTCCGAAACGACCTAGTTCATTCCAAAATGCGCTTCCTGGAAAACGAACTCGGAAGTTTCGCCATATTTGCCAACACGAAAAACTGCAGAGCGTTTCATCAGCAAGCACAAATGCTGACACTTGAAGGCCTGCGGCATTTGTATGCTGAGACGACAGAAGCGATCAAAGAGCTTCAGGCGATTCTGATCAATCGCCCTTCTTCGCCACCGCCACCATCGCCGGGCGCAGCAACCGGTCCTTGATCATGTAGCCGGCCTGCAGTTCCTGCAGCACCGTGCCGGGCTCGGCATCGGCCGAGGGCACCTCCAGCATCGCCTGGTGCTGATTTGGGTCGAGCGGCAGGCCGACCGCGGCGATGCGGCTGATACCGTGCAGGCCGAAGACCTTGTCGATCTCACGGCTGGTCGCCTCGATCCCGGCAACCAGGTTCTTCAGCTTGTCGTCTTCGCGCAGCTCCTGCGGGATCGAATCGAGCGCGCGGGCAAGATTGTCGGAAACCGAGAGAATGTCGCGGGCAAAAGCGGTCGCGGCATAGGACCGCGCATCGGCCATGTCCTTTTCCAGGCGGCGGCGCACGTTCTGCGTCTCGGCCTTGGCATAAAGCACTTCCTGCCGCGCCGCCTCGAGATCGTCGCGCAGCCGGTCGAGCGCATCGCCCAGCTTGTCGGTTTCCTGGTCCAGCAATTCGTCGGGCACGCCCGCCAGTTCGGCTTCGACCGCGGGGTCGCCCTGCGGTTTCTTGTCTTCGCTCATCGTTTGAAAACCCGTTGTCCGATCAGTTCGCCCAGCGCCCCAATTTGGAGAGCGTCTGAGCCGTGAAATCCACCATGGGGACTAGCCGCGCATAATTCAACCGGGTCGGGCCGATAACCCCGACCACGCCGACCACCCGGCCATCGCGGTCGCGGTACGGCGAGGCGATCACCGAGGAGCCCGACAGCGCGAACAGCCGGTTCTCCGCCCCGATGAAAATCCGCGTTGCATCGGCCGCGCGCGCCGAATCGAGCAGTTCGGCGACCGACTGCCGGTTTTCGAGATCATCGAGCAGCTGGCGCACCCGTTCGAGGTCGCTGAGCGCCGCCTCGTCGAGCAGGTTGGCCTGGCCGCGCACGATCAGCACCGGCCGCTGCGCCGCATCCTCACTCCACACCGCCAGCCCGCGCTCGACCAGGTCGCGGCTGGCGGTATCGAGCGCGGTGCGTCCGCCGGCAATCTCGGCGCGGATCGCCGTGACCGCTTCGGGCAGGGTCCGCCCGCCAAGGTGTGCCGAGATGAAATTGGATGCCTGTTCCAGCACCGATCCGGGCAGGCCCGGCGGAACTGCGATCACGCGGTTTTCGATGCTGCCGTCGGCCCCGACCAGAATCGCCAGCGCTTGACCCGAGGCAAGCGGGACCAGCTGCAGCTGGACCAGGCGCGGGTCGCGCCGCGGCACCATCACCACGCCTGCCGCAGCCGACAGTTCGGACAGCAGCGCGCTGGTCGCGGTCAGCGCGGCCTCGATCGGCCCGGGCTGGGCCAGGCGGCTTTCGATCGCGGCGCGTTCCTGGGCGGTGGGTTCGGCCACCTGCATCATGCCATCGACGAACAGACGCAACCCTTGCTCGGTCGGCAGCCGGCCGGCCGAGGTGTGCGGCGCGGCGAGCAGGCCAAGGCCTTCCAGCTCGTGCAGGACCGAACGGATCGAGGCCGGCGACAGGTTCAGCCCCCCTGCCCCGGCCAGGGTCTTTGATCCGACCGGCTGGCCCGAACCGAGATAGCCTTCGACCACCAGGCGAAAGATTTCGCGGGCGCGGGTGTTGAGTTCGGTGATGGGCAGGCCAGACATTGCCGCTCAATTTAGGGCGCGGGCTTGCAGGCTCAAGCGGAATGCGCCTAACGCGGTGGAAACTTCCAAAGGAACCCCCATGCGACCTTCCGGCCGCGCGCCCGACGAGATGCGCGCTATCAGCTTCAAACCCCATTATACCAAGCACGCCGAAGGATCGGTGCTGGTCAGCTTCGGCCATACCAAGGTGATCTGCACCGCCTCGGTCGAAGAACGGCTGCCGCCATGGCTGCGCGGCAAGGGCGAAGGCTGGGTCACGGCGGAATATTCGATGCTGCCGCGCGCCACCCACACTCGCGGCCAGCGCGAGGCGGCCAAGGGCAAGCAGAGCGGTCGGACCCAGGAAATCCAGCGCCTGATCGGCCGGTCCCTGCGTGCGGTCTGCGATCTCAAGAAGCTGGGCGAGCGCCAGATCACCCTCGACTGCGATGTGATCCAGGCCGACGGCGGCACCCGCACCGCCGCCATTTCCGGCGCCTGGGTGGCGCTGCGCATCGCCGTCGACACCCTGATGAAGCAGGGCCTGATCGCCGAGGATCCGCTGCCCCGCAAGGTTGCCGCGGTCAGCTGCGGGATCTTCAAGGGCACCCCGGTGCTCGACCTCGACTACGACGAGGATTCGAGCGCGGACGCCGACGCCAACTTCGTCCTGATCGAGGGCGGCCAGATTGCCGAAGTCCAGGCCACCGCCGAAGGCGCGACCTATGACGAGGAGGCCCTGCTGCGCCTGCTCCGTCTCGCCCGGATCGGTTGTGAGCGGATCTTTGCGGCGCAAGGGGATGCGGTGAAGTGAAGACGAATTCGATCCTCTCCATTTTTGGCGAATGCCACAAATGGGGAGGTGGCATTTGCGCAGCAAATGACGGAGGGGATGCAGCCCTGGCGCCATTACCCCTCCGTCTCGGCTTCGCCGAGCCACCTCCCCATTTGCACTCCGTGAAAATGGAGAGGATCTGATTCTATGCGCAAACTCGGTTCCGAAACGCTGGTCATCGCCACGCACAATGCGGGCAAGCTCAGGGAGATTTCCGCGCTGCTGGCACCGTTCGGGCTGAACTGCATTTCCGCCGGGTCGCTCGGGCTTCCCGAACCGGCGGAGACCGGCAAGACCTTCGTCGAGAACGCGCTGATCAAGGCGCGGGCGGCGTCGGAAAGCTCCGGCCTGCCCGCCTTGGCCGACGATTCGGGACTGTGCGTGAATGCGCTCGATGGACGGCCCGGGGTCTATACCGCCGACTGGGCCCAGCGGCAGTGGTTCGAAGGGCCGGCGGGGCGCGACTGGTACATGGCGATGGGCAAGGTCGAGGGCCTGCTGTGCGAGCGCGGCGACGACGTCGATCGCTCCGGACACTTCGCCTGCGTCCTGGCGATCGCCTGGCCCGACGGCGACAGCGCGGTCTACGAAGGCAAGGTGCACGGCAGCCTGACCTGGCCGCCGCGCGGAACTCTGGGCTTCGGCTATGACCCGGTGTTCGTGCCGCAGGGCCGCGACCAGACCTTTGCCGAGATCGATCCGGACGAAAAGCACCGGATCAGCCACCGCGCCGATGCCTTTGCCAAGCTGGTCGCGAAGCAATTCGGCGGCTAAGACGCCGGCATGGCCCGCGCGCTGTACATCCACTGGCCGTTTTGCCTCGCAAAGTGCCCCTATTGCGACTTCAACAGCCATGTCCGCGACCGGGTCGACCACGCGCAGTGGGAAGCCGCGATGCTGGCCGATATGCGCCACGAAGAGTCAATCGCAGGCGGCGAACCGCTGCGCAGCGTGTTCTTCTGCGGCGGCACCCCATCATTGATGCCCCCGGCGCTGGTTGCGCGGCTGCTGGATGAGACGGAGCGGCTGTGGGGTTTTGCCGAAGGCGTGGAGATCACGCTGGAGGGCAATCCCTCCTCGGTCGAGGCGGCCAACTATGCCGACTTGCGCCTGGCCGGAATCAATCGCGCCTCGCTTGGCCTGCAGGCGCTCGATAACGCGACCCTGCGCTTTCTGGGGCGGCTCCACGATGCCGACGAAGGCCTGCGAGCACTCGCGGTGGCGCAGCGGACCTTCGAGCGGGTGTCCTTCGATCTGATTTATGCGCGGCCTGGGCAGACGGTCGCACAATGGCAGGCCGAACTGGATCGCGCCCTGGCATTCGGAACCGGGCACCTGTCGCTCTACCAATTGACGATCGAGCCGGGGACGCGCTTCGCGACCATGGTGCGTCAGCGCGAATTCGCACCGCTCGACGATGACGCCGCGGCCGACCTGTTTGCTTTGACCCAGGCCATAACCGCCGCCGCAGGTCTCCCTCGCTACGAAGTCAGCAACCACGCCCGTCCCGGCGAGGAGAGCCGCCACAACCTGGCCTATTGGCGCTATCAGGACACCGCCGGGATCGGCCCCGGTGCCCATGCCAGGCGCAGCGGCATGGCCTGCGTTCGGCACAAGAAGCCCGAAAACTGGCTGGATGCCGTGGCTGAGCGCGGCCACGGTATCTGCGAGGAACGGCCGCTCGGTCTGGCGGAGCAGGCCAGCGAGGCGCTGCTGATGGGGCTGCGGCTGAGCGAGGGGATCGACCTTGCCGCGCTGTCGGCACGCTTTGCCCTTCCCGTCTCCGCGCTGTGCGATCAGGCCAAACTAGACTTCTACACCGCGCAGGGGCTTTGCTGGAAGCAAGGCGCGCGGATCGGGGTGAGTAACGCGGGTATTCCACTGCTCGACGGCTTGCTCGCCGAACTCGTCCCGGCCGGATTGCTGGCGGCATGACCCGCGCCGATCTGCTGGGGGCATGGCACGATCACCTCGCGCTCGGGCGGCGGCGCAGCCCGCATACGGTGCGCGCCTATGTCGCCACGGCGGCGCGGCTGCTCGACAGCCTGGGCGATGCCGACTGGCCGGCGCTGGCCCGGATCGAGGCGGCGGGCCTGCGCGCGCAGCTTGCCCGGCGCCGCGCCGAAGGGCTCAGCAATGCCTCGGCCGCGCGCGAGCTGTCGGCGCTCAAGGCCTTCATCGCCTTTGCCCGCGAACAGGCCGGGTCAAGCGACCCCGCGCCGCCGCGAATGCGTGGCCCCCGAGTAAAGAAGGGCATTCCCCGCCCGGTGACGCCGGATGAAGCAGTCAATTTGGCTGCGGCGGTCGAGGAGGATGCCGCCGAAGCGTGGATCGGAGCGCGCGACCGCGCGGTGCTGCTGCTGCTTTACGGCGCCGGGATGCGCATCGCCGAGGCGCTCTCGCTGACCGGCGCAGCCTATCCGCTGGGCGATGTTCTGGTGGTCACCGGCAAGGGCGCCAAGCAGCGCGCGGTGCCGATCCTGCCGCTGGTCCGCGATGCCGTGGCCGATTATGCCGCGAAGTGCCCGTGGCCGCTGGCCAGGGACGCACCGCTGTTCCGCGGGGCCAAGGGCGGGCCATTGTCCCAAGGGGTGGTGCAGAAGGCGATGGCGCGCGCGCGCGTGTCGCTGGGCCTGCCGCCCAGCGCCACCCCGCACGCGCTGCGCCACTCCTTTGCCACGCATCTGCTCGGCGCCGGGGCGGACCTGCGATCCTTGCAGGAACTGCTCGGCCACGCCAGTCTGGGCTCGACCCAGATCTATACCAAGGTCGACGCGGCAACCCTGCTTGATGTCTACCGCAATGCCCACCCGCGCGAGCAATAGCGGCTAGTCTTCGCGCCAGCGGACCACGCGCCACAGCCAGGCCAGCACGGCGAGGCCGACCATCGCCCCGATCACCGGGCCGATCAGATGGTCCATCGTCTTCACATAGTCGGCCAGCCAGTGCCCGCCCAGGATCAGCAGTGCGTTCCACACCGCGGCCCCGGCAAAGGTGAAGGCGAGGAATTTCCAGTGCTTCATGTGGGCCAGCCCCGCCGGGAGCGAAATCATCGTCCGCAGGAACGGCGAGAATCGCAGCGCGAAAACGATCCACTGCCCGTGGCGCTGGAAAAACCCGGTCGCCGCCTCGACATCGGCCCAGCGCACCGTCAGCCACCGCCCCCAGCGCCGCACCAGCGGTTCTAGCCGGCGATAGCCCAGGCGGTCCCCGGCCAGAAACCAGACATAGTTGCCCAGGGTTGATCCCAGCGTGCCGGCCAGCAAGAGCGGCCAGAACGTCATCGATCCGCGGGCCACGGCCACCCCGCCCAGCCCCATGATCACCTCGGACGGGATCGGCGGAAAAACGTTCTCGATGAACATCAGGGCGGCGATTCCCCAGTACCCGCCCTGCTCGATGAGCCTGATTATCCAACCGTCCATGCCGCGCCTAGATGGGACCTGTTGCCGCAAAGCACCAGTGCGTCGCGACGTGAAAAGCACTCTTGTCGACGAATCGGTTCATCGGTATATTTGCACGGTTCGTCGCAGCCGTGACCGGCGCTCGTGTCCGGTGGCTGCCCGCATAGCGGACGAACGCATGAGGGCTTTTCAGCCATGTACAGGTTCCTTGATGACAATCGCGCCGTGGTGCTCGGCGCGGTGGCAATCGGTGCGGCCGGGCTTGTCGCCAGCGGCTATTTGCTCGGCGACGGCCTGCGCCGGGCCAAGGCGGCCGAGCGTGACGTGAGCGTGCGCGGGGTGGCGGAGCGCGACGTCACCGCCAACCTGGCCACCTGGTCGATCCAGTTCTCCCACAGCGCCGGCGATTTCGCCTCTGCCGAACGCTCGGTCGACGAACAGGCCAAAGCAGTTCGCGCCTTTCTGAACACTGCCGGGATCAAGGGCAGTGACGTTACCGACACCGACGTGGCGCTGTCGCGCGAAGCCGCAGACTACAACAACAACCGGCCCGAACGCTTCACCGTGTCGCGCACCATCCAGGTCCGAAGCGGCGAGGTGATGAAGGCGCGCGCTGCCTATGCCCGCCAGGCCGATCTGCTGCGCGCCGGGGTGGAAATGTCGAGCAATGCAATCAGCTATACCTTCACCGGGCTCAACAGGCTCAAGCCCGAGATGATCGCCGAGGCCAACCGCAACGCGCGGGCCAGCGCCGAACAGTTCGCGCACGATAGCGGGGTGGACGTCGGCAAGATGAAAAGCGCCAGCCAGGGCTATTTCTCGGTCGGCGCCCGCGACGGCGAGGAGTGCGACGACTGCGGCTCAACCGGCGGCAGTTCGCCGTTCCAGAAGGTCCGCGTAGTAACGACGATCTCCTACGACCTCGGCTAGCAGGGCAGCCCCGCTACCCGTCCAACGCCGCGTGCCGGCGCTCGATCGCGTCCCAGATCAGCGCCGGGGTGTCGGTGCCGTTGAAGCGGTCGATCGCGACAATCCCGGTCGGCGAGGTCACGTTGATCTCGGTCAGCCACTTGCCGCCGATCACGTCGATCCCGACGAAGACCAGCCCGCGCGCTTTGAGCGCGGGACCGAGCGCGGCGCAGATTTCCTCTTCGCGCGGGGTCAGGGTGGTCGCCTCGGCATAGCCGCCCTGGGCCAGGTTGGAGCGGAAGTCGCCTGCGCCAGGACGGCGGTTGATCGCCCCGGCCACTTCGCCGTCGACCAGGACGATGCGCTTGTCGCCCTCGCTGATCTCCTCGAGAAACGGCTGGAACATGTGCGGTTCGACCCAGGCATTGTCGAACAGTTCGATCAGCGCGCCGAGGTTCGACCCGTCGGCGGGGATGCGGATCACCGCCTTGCCGCCGTTGCCGTGCAGCGGCTTCATCACCAGGTCGCCGGGATGGCGGGCGTGGAAGGCGCGGACATCCTCGATCCGCCGCGCGATTAGGGTCGGCGGCATGTACTGCGCGAAATCGAGCACGAAGACCTTCTCGGGCGCGTTGCGCACAGAGGCCGGATCGTTGACCACCAGCGTCTGCCCTTCGAGCCGCTCGAGCAGATGGGTCGCAGTGATGTAAGACAGGTCGAACGGCGGATCCTGCCGCATCAGGACGACGTCGACATCCTTGACCAGATCGATCTGGCGATGGTCTTCGCGCGAAAAATGATCGCCTTGAACCCGCTGCACCTGTGCCGGGGCGGCCCAGGCGGTCAGCCGCCCGCTGTCATAGGCCAGCGACTTGACGTCGTAGTGCATCACGCTGTGGCCGCGTGCCTGCGCCGCCATCATCAGGGCAAAGCTCGAATCCCCGGCGATGTTGATCGTTTCCAGGGGGTCCATCTGGACCGCGACGCGCAGGGACATGGGGCAGGAAACTCCGGTTCAGGCAAGCGATGCGTTGACGATGTGGCGTGGCAGCCGCCCCGGCGCAAG
>JBJTLX010000153.1:0-5706 GCA_046063245.1 Novosphingobium sp. | reverse complement strand
CATTTTTCTTGGGGGCATTTCTGGGGGCACTGCGAAATCTTATTTCGTCAATTTTGATAAAAAACAGTTAGATAGATCGCAATATCGAATCCCACCCTCTCCGCCACACAGTCTAACATTCGGATATTAATGGAAATTATTACCCGCCTTCTGGCGCAATTCTGCGCGGATTCTGCATTGAATCCCACACGAGAGAACTCGTTCTCCCGTTGGTTTTGCCTGTTTTTGGCCTGCTTTCTCCGCAGCAACCTGCGGAGGTACGGTTTGGCAAATTGGTGCGGATTGGAACCTCTCACAGCAAACAGGCACAGCCTGTTTCGGACCCAATTAACAGGCACTCGGGCCACATCGCCCTGGTCTAGACATCCACTTCAGTCGCAGTCGCTTTATCTTTTAGCGGTTTAGTCAGCGCATTGGTTGAAATCGTAACAAGCAAATTGCAGGCAAGATCAGTGGAAATCCGGCATCGAAGAGCCTGCAAGCACCTGCGCAACCAGGGCCTTCTGCGGGGTCGGTAAGGCCATCCAGGATCTTGGCGTGCCGCATAAACTTGACGAATGATTTTCATAAATATCAATAAGTTATTGAACTCGAGATTCAATGCGGCTGTACTGGCCGTGATCCATCGGGGCATCACAATAGGCAGCACCACCGGATCGCAAACCACGTTGCAGCAAGCGGCGGGGCGCGCGATGGCTGTTGGCTTTCCTGTTCAGGGCTTTCGCCTATTTGCGCCCCGACGAACCACCGCTTGGGCATGCCTGGTATCTTTTGGCAATGTGCCATTGGCTCGAGCGCGCCGATGCAGGGGAGCTGCCGCGCTCGATGATCTGGATCCAGCCGCGCACCCTCAAATCGTTTACCGTTGCCAATGCGTTTCCGTGTTGGCTCCTCGGCCGCAAACCGAGCGCGAAGATCATGGTGGCTACCTATGGCGAGGCCTTGAGCTCGGATCATGTCGAAGCGCGGCGCCGGATCATGACGAGCGACTGGTATTGGGCCCTGTTTTCACAGACCCATCTGGCACCACGCGGCAACAGCGGCGGCACGCTAACGACAACCAAAGGCGGCATCGTTCGCTCGGTCTCGGTTGCTGGTCTTCGCCGCGGCCATCTGTTCGAGCCTCTGGTCAAAGCGAGCGACGCTCAGCTGCCTTGGCCGAGTGGCAAAACCTCTCTGCCTAGGCTTCGAATTGGGAAAGGGGAGAGTCCGTCAAGCGGAGAGCAGTTCGACTTAGATTGACAACATCGCTATATTTCAGCGTGTCAAATCGCCATCATCACAGGTCGCGTTCGCGGCATCTCGGGCAGCCAGGTAGCCGAAGACCATCGCCGGACCCAGATTGATCCCGCCCGCCGGATAGTGCCCGGCCATGATGCTGGCCATGTCAGCCCCGGCGGCATAGAGCCCGGGGATCGGCAGCCCGCCTTCGCTCAGGACGCGGGCGCGGCCATCGGTGCGCAGGCCGGCAAAACTGCCGAAGCTGCCGGGCACGACTTCGACGGCGTGGAATGGGGCGCGTTCGATCGGGGCGACGTTGGGGTTGGGGCTGCGCGCGGGGTCGCCCTGATAGCGGTTGTACGGCGACCAGCCGCGGTTGAAGGTATCGTCACGGCCTGCCGCAGCATCCGCGTTGTACCGCGCGACGGTTGTAACAAGCTCCGGGGCTATGCCGCAGAGCCTGGCCAGTTCCTCCAGCGTCGCGCCGCTTTTCAGGTAGCCGCTGCGCCGCCAGTGGCGCGCCGAGACCGGGTCAGGCTTGACCACGCCCAGCCCCCAGCGCCGCAGGAAGCGGTCGTCGCAGAGGAGCCATGCGCGGGCCGCGTGATCGGGCGGGGTGGCGGCGAGCAGGGCGGCGACGAAATCGTGATAGCCATCGGCCTCGTTGACGAAGCGGCGGCCATCGCCGCGCACCGCGATGACCCCGGGCTTTCCGCGCTCGACGATATGCGGAAAGACGCCCGCGCTGGCGTCGGGCCAGGTCACCCGGGAAACCGGGCACCACGCCCCGGCGGCGGCAAGATCAGTGTCGAATGCGGCGCCGAGCGGCGCGGCCATCGCGGCCGCACTGCCGTCGGCCTCGGGCACGGCCAGGGTCAAGTGCTCCGCCGCATGGGGAAAATGGGCTGAACGCAAGGCAGCCGACGCGGAAAACCCGCCCGTAGCCAGTACTGTCCCGCGCCGGGCATGGATCGTCTGCACGCCGTCCGGGCCGTCGAACTCCGCTCCGGTCACCGTGCCATCGTGCGCGATCAGGCGGACGGCGCGGGTCCGGGTACGCCAGCGTACGCCGTGGTGGTCGGCAATCTGGAAAAGCCGCGCGACCAGCGCGACCCCGTTGACCAGATGCATCGAGCGGCCGTGCAGGGCCAGGTCGCGGGCATGAGCGATGACGCGCCGTGCTGCGTGCCATGCGGCGGCAGGCCGGCGGGTCGCGTTGAGAAAGGCCGCCAGATCCGGGCCCGCCTGTATCGGCATTCCGGCAAAGGCGGTCTCGCGCTTGGTTCGGCGCAGCAGCGCCAGACGCTTGCCCAGGCGCCGTGCGTCGAACGGCGCCGCGATCAACGACCGTCCACCCGTTCCGGCACCCGGCCGATCGCCATAGATGTCGCAGATGCGATTGCCGGCTTCGAATTCGAAGCCATTGGCGGTCAGGAAATCGACCATGGCAGGTGCAGCGCCAAGGAAGGCATCGATCCGGTCGGGATCAAAGCGGTTGCCCAGCACATCGGTCAGGTAGGCGCGCGGGGCCTCGATCGGTTCGTCGATACCGCCGGCGCGCGCAAGGGCGTTTCGCGGCAGCCACATCCAGCCGCCCGACCAGGCCGTGGTTCCACCAAGGACATCCGCGCGTTCGGCGACGATCACGCGCAGCCCCGCGATGGCTGCAGTCGTGGCGGCACACAGGCCGGCAGCGCCGGAGCCGATCACCAGCAGATCGCACTCGAGCGGTTCAGGCACGGCCAGCCAGCAGGATGCGGGCCGCATCGATCGCACGCTGCGCGCGACCATGGGCGTTTACTCCCTGGTCGCGAAGGCGGTCGGCGGGAACTTCCAGGCTGAGCGGCCGGCCCGGCAAGCGGTCGAGCAGACCGGACAGGTCGACATCACCTTCACCGGGGAAAAGGCGATCGGACCTGGCCTCGACCAGGATCGTGTCGAGATCGGGGATCGGTCCGGCAATGTCGCACAGCTGCAGATAGGAGACAGTGGCATCGTCGGCCGCGAGATCGGCAGGCGTGCCGCCCGAGCGGGCGAGGTGGAACGCATCGATCAGCAAGGCTGCCCCGGGCGCGGCGGCAATGCGCCGGCGCGCTGCGGCAAGATCGGGGCAGCAGGTCCACGGCATGAATTCTAGGCAGGTGGTGACCCCGTGCATGGCGGCAAGTTCGGCCAATTGGGCCAGGCTTGCCCCGCTGCGCTGCGGATCGGGATCGTTGTCTGCGACCAGCAGGCGCGTGCATTCGAACTCCGCCGCGAATTCGACCACGCGCTGCATTGCGGCCCAGTCGATCACATCGGTGAGCCTGACGATTTCGCAGTCGAGTACGCCGATCCCTTCGCCGTCAAGAACGCGGTGGAGTTCCCGCCGCAGAGCATCGTTCGCCAGGATCGGGACGTGGGGTTCGTGCGGCGTGGCCGCGACGGGGCGCAGGCCGACCTGATCGTAGCCGCATTGCGCGGCGATGCGGACTTGATCGAAAGGGCCGGCTTCGAGAACCGTCAGCGCAGCAAGCGATATCGGCGGGGCGGCCATGTCAGATAAGGCAGCGGCACAGCATCGTTTCGATCAGCTCGGCACGCTGCTTGGCGACGTATTCGGGCCTGGTCATGTCGACGTCGAAGACATTGCCGAAGGTGTGGCGGTTGCCGACAAAGAAGAAACTTACCGCACTGATCAGAAGGTGAAAAGTCAGCGCGTCGATGTCGCCACGAAACAGCCCGGCCTCGATGCCGCGGTCGAGGATCCGCTTGGTCTTCGACAGCACCAGGTGGCGCTGGCCGGAGTGATCGATGTCCTTGGCATGGCGGGCATTGTCGAGATTTTCCGACATCAGAATGCGGATCGTCGCGGGGTTGGCGACATGCACGTCGAAGGTGTTGCCGACCAGCAAGCGCACCGCCTCGACCGGGTCGAGGGTGTCATAGTCGACCGCGTTTTCGGCCGAGCGAAACCCTTCGTAGGCGCGTTCGAGCACGGCGGAGTAGAGCCCGTCCTTGCTGCCGAAATAGTAATAGATCATGTGCTTGCTGGTTGCGGTCCGGGCGGCAATCTCTTCGACCCGAGCACCGAAAAGGCCTTTCTCGGCAAACTCTTCGGTCGCGGCAACAAGGATTTCGTCGCGCGTCGCTTCGGCGTCCCGCACCTTGCCGCGGCGTCGCCGCGGCTCCCCCTGAATTGGCGTTTCTGCTCCCATGGTCGGCAATCTAGTCAACCTGCTCCGCCGATTCAACAACATTCCAACCAGTATGTTTGTTGTTGACATACCAAACAGTCCGTTTATTTCCGGCGCGGTGATGTCGGCACCTGACCGGCACGTATTGAGGGGATAGCCACATGGCCGATTTTTCGCGCATTTCCTTGGTTTCGCTTTGCTTTGCGTTGGCTACCGCTGCGACGCCGGCACTGGCGCAGACCGCACCGGCAGCCGATTCGGCGACCGAAGCCACTTCGGACGAACCAGCACCCGGCGAAATCCTGGTGACCGCCAACAAGCGTTCCGAGCGTCTGCAAGACGTCGCCGTGTCGGTCCAGGCGGTCGACGCCGAAACGCTGGCCAACCGCGCGATCACCACGCCCAAGGATTTCGGGCAGATCTCGCCGACCCTGAACTTCCAGGCCGCCGACGAGGCCCGCCTGTTCAACTTCTCGATCCGCGGCATCGGCACCGAAAGCTTCTCGGTAGGCGTCGAACCGTCGGTTTCGACGATTGTCGACGGGGTGGTCTACACCCGCGTCGGCTCGGTCTTCGACGGGCTGGGCGATCTTGAAAAGGTCGAAGTGCTCAACGGTCCGCAGGGCACGCTGCAGGGCAAGAACGCCTCGGCCGGCGCGGTGGTCATCACCACCAAGGGGCCGAACCGCGACAAACTGGAAGGCAAGGCCGAACTGGCCGTTGCCGAACATGGCGAATATGCTGGCAACCTGATGCTGACCGGCCCGATCAGCGATCAGCTCGCCTTCCGCGTGTTCGGGTACTATCACACCGAAGACGGCATCGTCCGCGACATCAAGACCAACAAGACGATCAACAACGCCGAATCCTATGGCGTGCGCGCCAAGCTGCTGTGGGAACCGGCGCCGGGTGCCAAGTTCACCCTGGCTGGCGACTGGAGCAAGCGCACCGCCGACTGCTGCGGTGAGCCGATCCGCATCGCCGCCGCTTCGGGCAACGTCACCGCCGCCTTCACCGGCACCCCGGTCGGTCCCGACAACATGTTCGTCAACTTCGACACGGTCCAGGAAGGCTATCAGAAGAACTACGGCCTCTCGCTGACCGGCGATATCGAGGTGGGCGATCACACGCTGACCACAATCACCTCGTACCGCGTCTACAACGACTTCGCGATCCGCGACCGCGACGGCACCAACGCACCCTATGCCGGGGTCACCCCGACTCAGCTGTTCAACGCCACCCAGCCCGGGATTACCCCGGCCGCGGCGCTGACCGCACTCGACAACCTGCTGATCAATCCGCTCAGCTT
>JBJTLX010000152.1:0-6859 GCA_046063245.1 Novosphingobium sp. | reverse complement strand
GTGCCGTTCTCGGTCATGAGCGGCATGTCGCCCATGTAGACGTCCTGCTCCTTGATATCGAGCACCGAACGGGTTTCGGTTTCGGCGTCCACTTCGAACACGATCAGGCGCAGCGTGACCTTCATCGGCGCGGCATAGGTGATCCCGCGCTGGCGGCACTCGGTGGTGTCGTACTTGGGGTCTTCCAGCTCGTAATGGACGAAGTCGAGCTCGCTCGTCCCGGCGAAATCGCGGATCGGGAAAACCGAGCGCAGGGTCTTTTCCAGCCCCGAGACATAGCCGGTGGCGGGATCGGAGCGGAGGAACTGCTCGTACGATTCGCGCTGCACCTCGATCAGGTTCGGCATTTTCACCACTTCGTGAATGTCGCCGAAAATCTTGCGGATGCGGCGCTTGGCCGATGCGCGGAGCATGGGGGCGGGCTTGGTTGCCATGAGGAGAAATGCCTCTTTCGCTGGGGTGCCGGACAGGAAATCCGGCGAAAAACTGTGCCACGCGCGGCGATGTGGCCTCCATCGGACGTCAAAAAGGCCGCATGGCAATCGCCCCTGTTTGCCAGGAGCGGCCCGCAGCCTTTCGCGTCAGATGGATTGTCCGAAGCTTCCTTCCGTGGACGCCCCCCGCGCATGGGACGCCCTTGCTCGAAGCCTTGGGCAGGGGCGGCATATAGGAGCGGGGCGGGGCGATGTCAAATGGGGCCGCTTTGACCCGACATATCGTTTTTCAATATTATTGATTGACGATATGGAGCGGAAGCGTTATTGATTATCAATATGGCAAGGCTGAGGAGGTTTGCATGGGTGAGCGCCGCACGAACAAGGATGGATTTCTGGCGATTGCCCAAACGGCCCTGAGTGGATTCGCCGCACTGGCCTTCGCCATGATATTCGTTTCCGGACTGATGGCTTTGCTGGCCTTGCTTGGCCAGTTTCCCGTTGCAGGGGTCGTTGAGGTCTTGGGCAAGCCGACCGACTGGCATGGTCTGTCCGTCCCGCTGGCCGCGTACTTCATCGCAACGTCGCTGATGTTCGCAGTCCTGTGGCGTTTCCTGAAAAACCTGATTCAGATTGTCGCAACGGTGAGCGCGGGCGATCCGTTTCAGTCGGCGAACGCAGCCCGTCTGCAACGGATGGCGTGGTTGATGCTGGCGCTTCAGCTGATCGCACCCCCTGTGAAGGCCGCAGCCCAGTATCTGGCGATGACGCAAAACTGGCGCTCCCCTTGGTCTTTCAACGCAATGGGCATGCTGTTCGTTGTCGTGCTGCTGGTAATCGCCCGCGTGTTCCAGCAGGGTGCGATGATGCGCGACGACCTCGAAGGCACCGTCTGATGCCAGTCATGGTTCATCTCGACGAACTCCTCGCCGTGCGCGGCATGACGCTCACCCAGCTCTCCGAACGGGTCGACATAACGCTGGCCAACCTGTCGATCCTCAAGACCGGCAAGGCCCGCGCTATCCGCTTTTCGACGCTTGAGGCGATCTGCCAGGTGCTCGAATGCCAGCCGGGGGACCTGCTGGGCTATGCGGCGGAATAGCGGCCATCCTTGACTCGCGGGCGGGTGCTGCTATTGGCCCGCCCCGACCGGCACGGGATTCGTCCTTCGCCAGTCAGCCGTCCGAGACAGTTGCTGAGGGTTCCCCTCTTAATTTGCAACCGAGACGGGGACAGAGATTTTCGCAGGCCCGACATGCGCGGTTCTGCATTTGACGTGGTTCACGTCCTCCTTCCCCTTCGAACTGACTCGCCCGTGGTGCACCCTGCGCCATGGACATACTTAGCCGGCCGTGCGGGGTTCGCCCTGCTCGGTCATTTTGAAGGAGTAAGGCATGGATCGTTCGCAGAAAGCCGAATCGGTCGCTTCGCTCAACGCAAGTCTTGCCGAGGCCGGCGTGGTGGTCGTCACCCGCAACCTCGGGCTGACGGTGGCCCAGTCCACCGTTCTGCGCGGCAAGGTGCGTGATGCGGGTGCGACCTACAAGGTTGCGAAGAATCGTCTTGCCAAGCTTGCCATCCAGGACACCGACTATGTCGGTATCGACGAGTTCCTGAACGGCCCGACCGCGCTTGCCGTTTCGGCAGACCCGGTTGCCGCCGCGAAGGCTGTCGTCGAATTCGCCAAGACGAACGACAAGCTCGAAATCGTCGGCGGATCGATGGGCACGCAGGTTCTGAATGCGGACGGGATCAAGGCGCTCGCCTCGATGCCCTCGCTCGACGAACTGCGCGCCAAGGTCATCGGCCTGGTCCAGGCACCGGCCACCAAGGTCGCCCAGCTTGCTACCGCTCCGGCGGCCAAGCTGGCCCGCGTTTTCGGGGCCTATGCCGCCAAGGATGCTGCTTAAGACGTTTTCGTACGATTTACCGGAGTTATGGGCGCCGCCCGCTCCGGCCAACAACTAGGAGTGAAACATCATGGCCGATATCGCCAAGCTCGTTGAAGAACTTTCGAAGCTGACCGTCCTCGAAGCTGCTGACCTCGCCAAGGCTCTCGAAGAAGCCTGGGGCGTGTCTGCTGCTGCCGCTGTTGCCGTTGCTGCCCCTGCCGGCGGCGGCGCTGCTGCTGAAGCGGTCGAGGAAAAGACCGAATTCGACGTCATCCTGACCGGCGACGGCGGCAACAAGATCGCCGTCATCAAGGAAGTCCGTGCGATCACCGCGCTGGGCCTGACCGAAGCCAAGGCGCTGGTCGAAGCCGCGCCGAAGGCGATCAAGGAAGGCACCAACAAGACCGACGCCGAAGAAATCAAGAAGAAGATCGAAGCCGCTGGCGGCACCGTCGAAATCAAGTAATTTCGGCCACGATCCTTTTCGGATTACGGGAAAGGGCGGTCCTGCGGGGCCGCCCTTTTTTCGTTTGCGCGGCCTTAAGTTTGCCCTGCTACAAACCGCGCCATGTTTGGCAACGACCTTCGCCTGGCGGCCATCCGCGACCGCGAAGCGGCCCGCATTTCGCGCTGGTTCCGCGAAAGCGAGGCCGGCTGGCTGTTCTATGGCGCGGACGGCACCGCCTGGCACATCACCGGCGACGAGGCCCGCACGTGGGAGGATGAGGCCAAGGCCATGCTCGTCCGGCATCTCGACTGGCTGAAGCATGTCGAACTGCGGATCGCGGCAGGGGCTGTGGCGACGACCTTTGTGGGTGCCTTTGCCCTGATCGACCTGCCGCTGGTGCTCCGTGCCGCGGCGGCGGCTGCGGCACTGGTGCCGGCAACCTACTTCCTGCGTCAGCTGACCGGCAGCGCGGCCTACGATCGCCGCCTGCGCCAGTGGCGCGCGGCGCTGGCGGAGCGCTTGGCCGGGTCCGCGCGCGGCGGCGTTCCGGGCGAGGTCGAGTCGCATCACCGCCGCTACAACCTGTTTCACCTTGTCGAAGGGCTGTGCTGCGCGGCCCTGCTCGGCCATCTGCTCTGGCGCCACGGCCTCGATCTCGGGCAATTCCGGCTAGGTGCCATCGACATTGGCCTGATCGGCGCATCGCTTGCCGCGCATGTTGCCGCGACCCGCGTCGATGCCACGCACCGCCGCCGCAAGTGGCTGGATTGCGTGCAAGAAGAAAGGGCCGAGGCCTTCGCCCCGACCCTTTCCCGTGCGACCCGAAGAGCCCGAAGTATTCTTACTTCAGCGCCTTCAGGTATGCGATGATCGCCGTGCGCGCGGCCGGATCAGCCAGCCCGGCATAGGTCATCTTGGTCCCCGGCACGACCTTGGCCGGCGCGGTCAGGTACTTGTCCAGCGTGGCATCGTCCCAGGTCAGGTTGGCGCCCTTCATCGCCGCGCTGAAAGTATAGCCCGCGATTTCGCCCGACTTGGTCCCATAGACCCCGGCCAGGCTGGGCCCGATCCCCATCTTCCCCGGTTCGACCGAATGACATGCAGCGCACTGCGCGAAGGCGGCCGGCTTGCCATCGGCGGCAGCGACGCTGGGCCCGGCGCTGTCGGCAGCAGGCGCAGCCGTATCGGATGTCTTGTCTTCGGGCGGAGAGCCGCAACCGGACAATGCCAGCGCAAAGGAAACGGCAATCCCTGTGGCGAAACGAACGGTCATGCGGTCCCGTCTCCTCTGACGCCGTCGCACCGGCCCCCGCGGGGTGCAACCCGGCCTCACCACTTGTGAACGTTGCCTAGCATCGCGCATAGTGAAAACAACGGCATCGGCGTTGCATTATTCGCACGGTGGCGACGAGAAGTGCGGCCCGTGCGGCGAATTGCCTTTTGCCCTTGGCCGATCCCTTATATCCGGGCCGGCTTTATGCCCGACGGACCCGCCTTGACCCCCTGGCGCACGGAACTGCGCGCGACGCTGCACCTCGCGGCGCCGCTGGCGCTGGCCAACCTGCTGTGGATGGCGATCGGGACCACCGACGTGATCTTCGTCGCCATGCTGGGCCAGCAGGCGCTGGCCGCGTCAAGCCTGGCGGTGACGCAATACATGCTGATCAGCTGGGCGCTGACCGGCCTGACCGGCGCGGTGGCGCCGCTCGTCGCCGCAGAGCTCGGCCGCCGCAGGCACGCGGTGCGCGAAGTGCGGCGGTCGGTGCGCATGGCGCTGTGGCTGGCGCTGGGAACCGGCATGATCGGCGTGGCGCTGTGCAGCTGGGGCGAAGCGCTGATGCTGCTGACCGGGCAGGATCCCGAGATTTCGCGCCGGGCCGGTGCCTTCCTGGCGATCATCCGTTGGGCGATCCCGGCTATGGTCGTGTCCAGCGTCCAGCGCACCTTCGTTGCCGCGCTGGGCCGCCCGATGCTGGCCACCGCGATCACCGCAGTGGCGATCGTGGTCAATGCGCTGGGCAACTGGGTGCTGATCTTCGGCCACCTTGGCCTGCCGGCGCTGGGCCTCGAAGGCTCGGCCCTGGCCAGCGTCATCACCGCCTTTGCGATGGTCGCCGCCTATGCCGTGGTCATCGCCGCCGACCGGCGGCTGCGCCGCTACCGCCTGCTGGGCAACTGGTGGCGGCCCGAATGGCAGCGCCTGCGCGAGATGCTGCGGATCGGCCTGCCGATCGCCTGCATCATCATTGCCGAGGGCGGCTTCTTCAGCAGCGCGGCCTATCTGATGGGGCGGATCGGCGCGGCGCAACTGGCCGCCCACACCGTGGCGCTGCAGATTGCGGCGCTGGCGTTCCAGGTGCCGTTCGGCGTGGGCCAGGCGGCAACGATCCGGGTGGGCTACCATTACGGCGCGGGCGACCGCGAAGGCGTGCGGCTGGCCGGGCTGGCGGCGCTGTGGACCGCCTTTGCCTTCTCGTTCGTCGGGGCCGGGATCATGCTGCTGTTCCCCCGCCACGTCCTGGCACTTTACGTCGACGTGGCCGATCCGGCCAATGCCCAGCTGATTGCCCTGGCCGTGCAATATCTGGCGGTGGCGGCGCTGTTCCAGCTGTTCGACGGGATCCAGGCGGTGGGCGCCGGCGCGCTGCGCGGTCTGCAGGATACGCGGATGCCGATGGCGATCGCACTGTTCGGTTACTGGCTGCCCGGTTTCGGCCTGTCGCTGGGGCTGGGGCTGTTCACCCCGCTGGGCGGTCTTGGGGTGTGGATCGGGCTGGCGGTGGGGCTGGTGGTGGTCGCCGTGCTGCTGCTGCACCGCTGGCGCCGGCGCGAGGCGCTGGGGCTGCTGCCGCGCTGAATTTTTCCCGCCAGACTCTCCTTGACGACACCTGAACGCGCACCCATATGCGCCCCGCTGGCACTCACTGTGTGAGAGTGCCAAGGCATTTCAAACGTCATGTAGAGAGGTACATCACATGAGCTTCCGTCCGTTGCACGATCGCGTGCTGGTTCGCCGCGTCGAGGCCGAGGAAAAGACTGCTGGCGGGATCATCATCCCCGACAGCGCCAAGGAAAAGCCGGCCGAGGGCATCGTCGTTGCCGCTGGTCCGGGTACCCGCGAAGACGGCGCCTTCGTCGCGCTCGACGTCAAGCCGGGCGACAAGGTGCTGTTCGGCAAGTGGTCGGGCACCGAGGTCAAGCTCGACGGCGAAGACCTGATCATCATGAAGGAATCGGACATCCTCGGCATCATCGGCTGAGAAGCATTCCTTTCCCCACCCTAATTCCGTGATCCCCCGCGAAGACGGGGGTCTCATGCCCGAGGTCCCCGCCTTCGCGGGGACTCACCAGACAAAGGAACAGCAAAATGGCTGCCAAAGACGTAAAGTTCGGCCGCGACGCGCGTGAGCGCATTCTCGCCGGCGTCGACATCCTCGCCAATGCCGTCAAGGTTACCCTGGGTCCCAAGGGCCGCAACGTGGTGATCGACAAGAGCTTCGGCGCGCCGCGCATCACCAAGGACGGCGTCACCGTCGCCAAGGAAATCGAGCTCAAGGACAAGTTCGAGAACATGGGCGCACAGATGCTGCGCGAAGTGGCCTCGAAGACCAACGACCAGGCCGGTGACGGCACCACCACTGCCACCGTGCTGGCCCAGGCGATTGTCCGCGAAGGGATGACCTGCGTTGCCGCCGGCATGAACCCGATGGATCTGAAGCGCGGTATCGACCTCGCTGTGACCACGGTTGTTGCAGACCTCGTGAAGCGTTCGAAGCCGGTTTCGGGTTCGAGCGAAATCGCCCAGGTCGGCATCATCTCGGCCAATGGCGACCGTGAAGTTGGCGAGAAGATCGCCGAAGCCATGGAAAAGGTCGGCAAGGAAGGCGTGATCACCGTGGAAGAGGCCAAGGGTCTCGAATTCGAACTCGATGTCGTTGAAGGCATGCAGTTCGACCGTGGTTACCTGTCGCCCTACTTCATCACCAATCTTGAGAAGATGTCGGTCGAACTCAACGACCCATACATCCTCATCCATGAAAAGAAGTTGTCGAACCTGCAGGCGATGCTCCCGATTCTGGAAGCGG
>JBJTLX010000151.1:0-5094 GCA_046063245.1 Novosphingobium sp. | reverse complement strand
GGCGGCGGGCGAATGGGTGGTGGTGGCCGGGCTCGACCGGCTGCGCGACCGGATGACGATCAACCCGGTGCGGGGCACGCCGTGAATGTGACGCAGCTGGCGGTCAAGCACTGGCAATTGACGCTGGTGGCTTTCATGCTGGCGGCGCTGCTGGGGATCCAGTCGTTCCTCTCGATCCCGCGCTCGGTCGATCCGCATTTTCCCTTCGCGCTGACCATCACCACCGCGGTGCTGCCCGGCGCCGACGCTGCCGAGGTCGAGGAAACCGTCGCCAAGCCGATCGAGGATGTGGTCCAGGGCCTCGACTATGTGAAGGAAGTGTCCTCGACCAGCACCGAGGGCGTCGCGGTGATCGCGGTCGAGTTCCTCCACGGGACCGATGCCGAACAGGCGCTCGACCGCACCATTCGCGAGGTCACCGCGATCCGCGGCCAGTTGCCCGCAGGTCTGGCGCGGCTCGATTTCCGGCGGCCGCGGCCGTCCGAAGCCGCGGTGCTCCAGCTCGCGCTGGTCAGTGAGGGTGCGTCGTGGCGGCGGATGGAAAAGTACGCCAGCGACCTGCGCGATACGCTCAACGTCGCCAAGGGGGTGCGCGCCACCAGCATATCCGGGCTGGCCCGGCCCGAAGTGCAGATCCTGCTCGATCCCGGCCGCCTGGCCGAAGCCCAGCTGTCCGCCGGGGCGGTCGCAGCAGCGATCCAGGCCGGCGGGATCGACCTGCCGACCGGTGCGGTCCACACCGACGGGCGCCGCCTCAACGTCGATGCCGGCGGTGCCTATCGCCGGCTGGACGAAATCAAGGCGGTGCTGATCCGCGCCGGCGACGGACGGCTGCTGCGCGTCGGCGACATCGCCAGGGTGCAGTGGGGCGAGCCCGAACAGCTGACCCTGACCCGCTTCAACGGCAAGCGCGCGGTGTTCCTCTCGGTCAAGCAGAAGGACAACGTTTCGGCCCCGGTGCTGCGCGATACCCTGATCGAAAAGGTCGTCGCCTTCCGCCAGGGCTTGCCCCCCGACATGAAGCTGGAAGTCGGCTTCGACCAGAGCAACGACATCCAGCGGCGGCTGGGCGAACTGGCGCGCGACTTCTCGATCGCGCTGGCCCTGGTGCTGATTACGCTGCTGCCGCTGGGCTTTCGCGCCTCGCTGGTGGTGATGATCTCGATCCCGCTGTCGCTGGCGCTGGGGGTGTTCATGCTCTCGCGCTTCGGCTTCACGCTCAACCAGATCAGCATTTCGGGCTTCGTCATTTCGCTTGGCCTGCTGGTCGACGATTCGATCGTGGTGACCGAAAACATCGAGCGCCACCTGCGCGACGGCGACGATCCTGAAGCCGCGGCGATCAGCGGCACGCGCGAGATTACCGCAGCGGTGATGGGATCGACCGGGGTGCTGCTGTTCGCCTTCCTGCCGCTCGCCTTCCTGCCCGAAGGGTCGGGCGATTTCGTCCGCGGGCTGCCGGTGGCGGTGCTGGTCACCGTGGCCAGTTCGCTGCTGGTCTCGCTGACCATCATCCCGTTCATCGCCAGCCGCCTGCTCAAACGCGAGACCGATCCCCACGGCAACCGCTTCCTCAAAGCGATCACCGCCGGGATCGAGCGCTTCTACCAGCCGCTGCTGCACCGCGCGCTGGACAACCCGCGCAAGACCATCTGGGCCACTGTGGCCGGCTGCCTGGTGGTTTTCGCCACGGTGCCGTTCATCGGCTTCAGCCTGTTCCCCAGCACCGATTCGCCCTATTTCATGGTTCGCGTCCAGGCCCCCGAAGGCAGCGGCGCGGCGGTGACCGACCGCGCGGTGCGCGAGGTTTCGGCGATGCTGTCGAAACAGCCCGAGATCCTGGCGCGGATGGACAATGTCGGGCGCGGCAATCCGCAGATCTTCTACAACAACATCCCGCGCGAGGACGATTCGAGCTATGGCGAGATCTTCGTCACGGTTCGCGAAAGTTCCAGCGACGAACTCAAGGCGCTGATCGAGCGGCTGCGCGCCAAGCTGTCGCGCTATCCCGACGCGGTGGTCAAGGTTGTCCAGTTCGAGAACGGCCCGCCGATCGAAGCCCCCGTGGCGATCCGCATCCAGGGACCGGAACTCGCCGTGCTCAAGGACCTGTCGGGCAAGATCGCCGGGATCATGAACGCCACCCAGGGGCTGCGCGACGTGACCGATCCGCTGGCGCTCGACCGGGTCGATCTCGACCTCGGGATCGACCAGACCAAGGCCAGCCTGCTCAACATCAATGCCGATGCGATCCGCCGCGCGGTGCGCATCGCGCTGACCGGCGAGCGCGCCAGCGCGCTGCGCGACGAAGAGGGCGACAGCTATCCGGTGGTGGTGCGCTATCCCTATGACGGCCGCCCGCAGATCTCGATGCTGTCGTCGATCTATGTCCCGACCCAGGGGGGCAAGATCGTCCCGCTGATGCAGGTGGCGACGCCGCAGCTCAAGTCGGTCCCGGCGCAGATCCGGCGCTATCAGCTTGAACGGCTCAACACCGTGTCGGCCGACGTCAATGCGGGCTTTCTCGCCTCGAAGCTAAATGCCCAGGTGGTCGATCAGGTCGGCAAGCTGGCGTTCCCGCCGGGTTACCACTGGAGCGTCGGCGGCGCGGCCAAGACCGCGAACGAGAGCACCTCGGGGCTGGGCGGGGTGATCCTGCTGGCGGTGTTCGGCATTTTCGGGGTGCTGGTGGCCGAATTCGGCCGGTTCCGCGAAGTCGCGGTGGTTGCCGGGGTGATCCCACTCGGCCTGGTCGGCGGGCTGATCGCCTTGCTGGTCACCGGCAATTCGATGTCGTTCCTCGCCTCGATCGGGTTCGTCGCGCTGATCGGGATCGAGATCAAGAATTCGATCCTGCTGGTCGATTTCACCACGCAATTACGTGCCCGTGGCCTCGCACTGCGCGACGCGATCGAGAAGGCCGGCGAAATCCGCTTTCTCCCGGTGCTGCTGACCTCGGTCACCGCGATCGGCGGGATGCTGCCGCTGGCGTTGTCGGGCGCGCCGCTTTACGCGCCGCTGGCCTGGGTGATCATCGGCGGGCTGGTCTCCTCGACCCTGCTCAGCCGGATCGTAACACCGGTGATGTACCTGCTGATCCTGCGCGGCAGCGACAAGGGCTGAACTGCCCTTGGCGGGCCGATTTGCCTTATCGCGGCGATAGGGGCAAAGGTTGGACTGTTTCCCAAACCGGATGGATCCCGCCCGCCGTGCAACTTGCCTTTGTCGACCGTCTGCGCGGAATCGCGATCCTGCTGGTCATCGCCATGCACTATCTGCAGGTCTTTGCCTCGCCCGTGCTGCGTGACTGGAACGAGATCGGACAGGTCGGGGTGCAGTTGTTCTTCCTCGCCTCGGCCTTCACGCTGTGCCTGTCGGCGGACAATCGCCGCGACGAGCCGCAGCGGCTGCGCGCCTATGCCATCCGCCGGTTCTTCCGCATCGCCCCGGTCTATTACGTCGGGATCGCGTTCTATGCCTGGATGTTCATCGTCAGCGGAGAAGGCGCACCCTACACCCCGGGCAACATTCTCGCCAACGTCCTGCTGGTCCACGGGCTGATCCCGGCGGCAAGCAACACCATCGTCCCGGGCGGCTGGACCATCGGCACCGAGATGCTGTTCTATGTCGCCTTCCCGGCGCTCTATCCGGCGCTTGAGGCGGCGTGGCAGCGCTGGGGCAATCGCGCGCTGCTGGCCGCATTCGCGCTGTCGCTGCTGGTCGCGGTGGCCTGGCAAGTGGCCTTCCGCCAGCTTTACGGCCATTGGCTCCCCAACAACGGCTATGCCTATGGCGCCTTCATCAACCAGCTACCGGTTTTCGTCGCCGGGATGGGCTGGTACCTGGCGGCCTGGCGAGGCGGCGGGATGCAGCCACGCCCGGCGCGCGATCTCGCCCTGGCGGCGCTGTTCTTCGGCGCGTGCTGGCTGATCCTCGGGCTGGAGCTCTATCCGTTCGGCGGGATCCTGCCCAGCCTCGCGGCGGTCGGCTGGGTTCTCGCCGGCAACGTGCTGCGCGGGCAGGGGGGTGAGAGCGGCTGGCTCGGCGCGGTCGGACGGGTCAGCTACAGCCTCTACCTGATCCACTTCGCGCTGGTCTGGCGCCCATCGGCATGGCTGCTGCAATCGCTGGCCGAGGTGCCCTATGCCCAGGCGGCGCTGCTGCTCCCGCTCTATGTCGCCGAAGTGGCGCTGCTCTATCCGATCGCGCGACTCGTCTGGCGCTATGTCGAACAGCCCGGCAACAGGCTGGGCCAGCGGGTCATCGATTGGGCCGCGAAACCGCGCAATTCCGCGCCGAACAGCGCCGGATAAGAAATATTCGTTCCCCCCTTGTTCCGGTAGAACAAATGGAATACACCGTTGGCAGTTGACCTGTCCGGTCGGCTGGTTAGGCAAGGGGACGAACGATGGCTGCACAACTCAAGCTGATTCAGGAAGGCAAGGAAACCATGGACCGTCAGAAGGCGCTCGAAGCGGCGCTGGCGCAGATCGACCGCGCGTTCGGCAAGGGCTCGGCGATGAAGCTCGGCTCGAAGGAAGCGATGGAGGTCGAAGCGATTTCGACCGGTTCGCTCGGGCTCGACATCGCGCTTGGCGTCGGCGGCCTGCCGCGCGGCCGGGTGATCGAAATCTACGGGCCCGAAAGCTCGGGCAAGACCACGCTGGCGCTGCACGTCATTGCCGAAGCGCAGAAGGGCGGCGGCACCGCGGCCTTCGTCGATGCCGAACACGCGCTCGACCCGGCCTATGCCAAGAAGCTCGGCGTCGACATCGACGAACTGATCGTCTCGCAGCCCGATACCGGCGAACAGGCGCTCGAAATCGTCGACACGCTGGTCCGCTCGAACGCAATCGACGTGCTGGTGGTCGATTCGGTCGCCGCGCTGGTCCCCCGCGCCGAAATCGAAGGCGAGATGGGTGACAGCCATGTCGGCCTCCAGGCCCGCTTGATGAGCCAGTCGCTGCGCAAGCTGACCGGTTCGATCAGCCGCTCGCGCTGCATGGTGATCTTCATCAACCAGCTGCGCATGAAGATCGGGGTGATGTACGGCAATCCGGAAACCACCACCGGCGGCAACGCGCTCAAGTTCTA
>JBJTLX010000150.1:0-11979 GCA_046063245.1 Novosphingobium sp. | reverse complement strand
CTGCGGATAGGGCGCGGTCAGCCGCGCGGTTTCCGCACCGCGCACGAAGGCGATGATGGTGAACGGCTCGCTGCGGACATTGGCAAAGCCCAGCGCGGTCAGCCGCGCCATGGCCCAGTCGCGCGCCGCCGCTTCGCGCGGGGACCCGGCGAGGCGTTGGCCGACTTCGGTGGTCAGGTCGTCAAGGATCGACCAGGCGCTGCCAGGGTCGGCGGTTTCGGCCAGGGCCGGGCTGGCGAGGAACAGGGAGAGGGCGGCGATCGGTGCGGTTTTCATGTCCGCCACGGATAGGCCGCAACCGCCCGAATGCAAGCGCCTATGGCTTGATCCCGTAGCGCCCCAGATAGACGTCGATATCGGGATAGAGCTTGCGCGCGATGCCCAGTTCGCGTGCCGCGTCGCTGCCCTTGCCCTGCTTGCCCAGGATCACCCCCTTCATGAAGCGCGAGGTCGGCAGTTCGGGTGCGATCGCCAGCGCGCCGTCGAGATCGGTCAGCGCTTCGCCCAGCCGGCCGGCGCGGAAATGGACCATGGCCCGGCTGTCGAGATAGGCCGCCGGCTCCGAGGCCAGTTCGATCGCGCGGTTGCAGTCGGTCAGCGCCTGGTCGAGCATCTGGCCGCGCAGCCCCTGGAACCAGCAGCGGGCGTTGCGCAGGGTGGCGACGCTGGGCCGCTTGGCGATGGCCGCGTCGAGGATGGTCAGGGCCTCGTCGTGGCGCCCGGCCAGTTCGAGCACTTCGACCCGCTGCATCGCCAGCTCCTGCCCCTCGTCGGTCGCGACGTCGGGTTTGGCCTCGATCAGATCGAGCCCTTCATCGGCGCGCCCGGCGATGGCCAGCTCGCGGCCGAGCAGCTCGCGCGCTTCCTTGTGGCTCGAATCGATGTCGAAGGCGGCCTGGACATCCCTCAGCGCACCGGGGTGATCGCCGGTGGCGGCGCGCACCTTGGCGCGCTTGACATAGCGGTCGGGCGAGGGATCGATTCCCAGCGCCTTGCCATAGTCGGCCGCCGCCCCGGCCCAGTCGAAGACCTTTTCCAGCAGCCAGCCGCGATCCTCCAGCCGCACCGCATCGTCGGGCTTGTCGGCGATGCGCTGATCGAACACCGCCCTGGTCCGGGCATAGGCCGGCGTGGCCTTGCGCCGCGGAATGTCCTCCCAGCTTTGCGGATAGCCCGGTTTGAGCACGATCCGCGCCTGATGGTTAATCGCGTCGTTGATCGCGGTGCGGGTCGATCCGATGTCGGCCGGGGCAATTTCCGCGCCGGATTCGCGCGTTTCGATCAGTTCGGTAACCTCGCCGCCGCTTTGGCTGACCGTCCGCTGCCAGGCCACCGCCGGCAGGTTGATCTTGAGCGGCTCGCCCCCTTCGAGGGTAATCCCTGCGCCGCCATCGGGCAAGCGGTAGACCAGCCGCGAACGTGCGGTCCACGGATCGTTCAGCACCGCGGGGATCTGCCGCCAGGTCGATCGCGAACGGTCGGGATCGAAGCTGACCTTGATCAGCGGCTTGAAGCCCAGTTCATAGCGTCCGTCGCCATATTCCCAGCCGGGGTACATCACCCCTTCGACCGTCACCGTCCAGGTCGCATCGACCGGATCGTAGACCGCGCGCGGGGTCAGCACCGTGGTCGAATCGGTCCAGGTCTTGGCCAGGTTTTCACCGAAGGTGCGCAGCTGCTCGGCCGAATCGGCGTTTTCCTTGACCCGCACCGACGCCGCCGCTGCCCCGGCATAGCGGACCCGCAAGGTGAACGGCGATGGCAGATGCGGCCCCGCGCTTTGATCGACGGTCAGTTCGCCGTCGGTTCCGAAGCGGGCATTGGCGCGCAGCGGCAGGTCGATCAGCGTCGCCGCCGCGGCCCGCACCGGCAGCACCTTGCCATAGCGCGGCACGTCGCGCAGATCGCCGGCCCGGGCGCCCAGCGCGGTGCCGTCCAGCCAGAAGCTCTCGCCCTTGACCTCGGCCCGGACGAACACGTGGTTGAAGGCCATCGCCGCGGGCGGCATGGTCGACGGATCGATCGCGTCGTTGATGCTCGCCAGGACCGGCTCGGCGGCGATCCCCAGCCGGTCAAGCATGGCGATCAGCAGCAGCGTCTTGGCCTTGCAGTCGCCAAAGCGCTTCTGCCAGGTTTCCGCCGGGCTCTGCGGCACGTAATTGCCGTTGCCCAGCGCGATCAGCTGATAGCGCACATCTTCCTGCACGGTTTGCAGCGCCGCGGCGATCCGTGCCGCCGGATCGCTGTGGCGCGCGGCGATACCGTCGACCACCTTGGCCAGATCCGACCCCTCGGCGATCGTCCCCTTGGGGGCATAGAGCGGTGCCATCACCGCCGCGACCTCGGCCCAGGACTTGAACGTGCTGGCAACCACGATCGGCACCGCCTTGAACCGCGCCGGGACATCCTTGGGCAGTTCGGGCAGCTTGGCCACGGGCAGCGGCACCACCAGTTCGTTCAGCCCGCCGGAAATCGGCCTGGGCGTGACATCGACCCCCGGCAGCAGCGACTTCAGGTTGACCGCCTGTTTGGCCGGCCAGACCAGCCGCGCCCGGCCAAAGCCGATCTGGAGCGGCTGCGGCAGGACCAGCATCGCGGTCTGGGCATTGCCCGCCAGGACCGGATCGCGCGAGGCCACGCTGAAGGCAACGCGCAGCTGATCGCCGACGCGCAGCCCCTCGACATGCTTGATCGCGGTCAGGGTGCCATCGACCGCGCTGCGCTCAAGCCCTTCTTCGCGCCGCAGCACCGTGATCCCGGGATCGCCCGCCAAGGTATCGATATGCGCCCCGTCGCGGATGATCTCGACCCGGTGGATGGTCAGATCGCCGTGCTGGGGCTGCCACGGAAACTTCAGCGTGCCGCGCTGGTTGAGCACTTCGGGGCTGGCGATGCTGGTGACCGAATCGACGTAATAGACCGTGGCGTCGCCATCGATGCGGTACTGCTGGTCGAACAGCGGCAGATAGGCCGCCGCCTTGCCCGCCGCGGCGGGGGGCGCATCGGGCGCGACGGTGACCCAGGCCGGAGCCGGACCGAACAGCGGCTTGTCCCCGGCCTGCGCCGCGCTTGCCGCCAGGGCAGCCGCAAGCGCAACCAACCCATTGCCAATCCGCCTCATCTTGTCATGCCCCGTTGTTTCGCCTTGATTGATGTATCGCCGCCAGCGGCGCAAGTCGAAATCGGCGGCATTTCTGTGCCATTACTTTCACGCCGGCGGACAATAGGCGGGCGCGGCCTTGCGGCGCACCACCCGGCCCTGCCGCGACAGGCACGCTGCCCCCGCTTGCTCCCGGCCCCGCCCGCCTGTAGAGGGCGCGCAAATCTCCATCCAGCCTGTTCCCAAGAGGATTTCCCATGGCCGCCCAGTACGCCTTCGTCATGAAGGGCATGACCAAGACTTTCCCCGGTGCGCAAAAGCCGGTGCTTTCCGACATCAGCCTGCAGTTCTACCAGGGTGCCAAGATCGGCATCGTCGGGCCCAACGGCGCGGGTAAATCGACCCTGATGAAGATCATGGGCGGGATCGACACCGACTTCACCGGCGAGGCCTGGCCGGGTGAGAACATCACCGTCGGCTACCTGCCGCAGGAGCCCGAACTCGACAAGACCAAGACCGTGCTCGAAAACGTCAAGGACGGGGCGCGCGCCACCGCCGACCTGGTCGAGCGGTTCAACGCCATCTCGATGGAAATGGCCGAACCCGATGCCGACTTCGACAAGCTTGGCGAAGAAATGAGCGAGCTGCAGGGCAAGATCGACGCGGTCGACGGCTGGACGCTCGACAACCAGCTCGAGATCGCGATGGAAGCCTTGCGCTGCCCGCCGGGCGACTGGGCGGTGGACAATCTTTCGGGCGGCGAAAAGCGCCGGATCGCGCTGACCCGGCTGCTGATCCAGAAGCCCGACATCCTGCTGCTCGACGAACCGACCAACCACCTCGACGCGGAAAGCGTCGAATGGCTGGAAAACCACCTCAAGGACTATGCCGGCGCGGTGCTGATGATCACCCACGACCGCTATTTCCTCGACAATGTCGTCGGCTGGATCCTCGAACTCGATCGCGGGCGCTATTTCCCGTACGAGGGCAACTATTCGACCTACCTTGAAAAGAAGGCCAAGCGGCTTGAGCAGGAAGACCGCGAGGAAAGCGGCAAGCAGAAGGCGCTGACCCGCGAACTCGAATGGATCCGCCAGACACCGGCGGCGCGCCAGACCAAGAGCAAGGCGCGTATCCGCAAGTTCGAGGAGCTGCAGAATGCCCAGGACAACCGCCCGATCGGCAAGGCCCAGATCGTCATCCAGGTGCCCGAACGGCTCGGCGGCAAGGTGATCGAGGTCAAGGGGATTTCCAAGGCTTACGGCGACAAGCTGCTGTTCGAGGACCTCTCGTTCATGCTCCCGCCGGGCGGGATCGTCGGGATCATCGGCCCCAACGGCGCGGGCAAATCGACCCTGTTCCGTATCCTCACCGGCAAGGAACAGCCCGACGAGGGAACGGTCGAGATCGGCAGCACGGTCCACCTCGGCTTCGTCGACCAGAGCCGCGAGGACCTCGACCCCAAGCACAACGTCTGGGAAGAGATCAGCGGCGGGCACGATTACATGACCGTCAACAAGCAGGAAATGAGCACCCGCGCCTATGTCGGCGCGTTCAACTTCAAGGGCGCCGACCAGCAGAAGAACGTCGGCAAGCTCTCGGGCGGCGAACGCAACCGCGTCCACATGGCCAAGATGCTGAAGGCCGGCGGCAACGTCCTGCTGCTCGACGAACCGACCAACGACCTCGACGTCGAAACGCTCGGCGCGCTCGAAGACGCGATCGAAAACTTCGCCGGCTGCGCCGTGGTCATCTCGCACGACCGCTTCTTCCTCGACCGGCTGGCGACCCACATCCTGGCCTTCGAAGGCAACAGCCACGTCGAATGGTTCGAAGGCAACTTCGCGGCGTATGAAGAGGACAAGCGGCGCCGCCTGGGCGACGCGGCGGATCGGCCGACCAGGCTGGCGTACAAGAAGCTGACTAGGTGACCTGAACGCCAGCCTTACCAACCCATTCACCTTCGCGACAGCGCGACTCGGATAGGCCGTGTTTCATGGTCGCCGTATGACACGGCGCGTTGGATGGAGACACGGCAATGGCCGTTACCTTTACCTCACTTTCGGGCCGCAGCGCAGCGCTGGCCCTTGCTTTGGCAGCCTTTGCCCTGCCCGGTGCGGCCACGGCCAAGCCCGACGACGAAGGCCGCCCCGAAGGGCGCAGTCAGCGCGCGCAGAGCGACAACGGCCAGGCCCGTGCCTGGGGCGGGCGCAGCGACGAAGCGCGCAGCGGCGGCGGTCAGCAGACCCCGGCGTGGGGCGCGCGCAACGATGCCGCGCGCGGCAACGGCGGACAGGCCCCGGCCTGGGGCCGCGGCGGCAACAATGGCGGCAACGACAACGGCGGCCAGGCCCGCGGCTGGTCGGGCGGCCAGGGGGGCGGCGGCTGGCAGCAGCCGCAGGGCCAGGCCCCGGTTTCGCGGCCGGCTCCGGTCGCCAATCCTGCACCGCAGCAGCCCCCGCGCTGGGCCAATCCCTCGGCCTGGGGATCGGGCGGCAACGACCGCCGCGACGGCGACCGGCGTGGTGGCGATGGCCGGGGCGGCTGGTCGAACGGCGGCAACGGCGTGCCCGCGGGCGCGTGGACCGGCGGCAATCGCCGCGACGGCGACCGCGACGGTCGTGATGGACGCGACGGACGCAACTGGCGCGGCAACGACAACGGCGGCAACTGGGGCGGCGGCAACGACCGCTGGCGCGGCAACGACCAGAACCGTTACAACGAGCAGTGGCGCCAGCAGCAGTGGCGGCAGCAGCACTGGGGCAACAGCAACAGCTGGTCGAACAACCGCTATCAGGGCGATCACCGCAGCTGGGATCGCCGCTGGCGCGACAACAACCGCTACGACTGGAACCGCTATCGCAGCCACAATCCGTCGATCTATCGCTGGGGCACCTATTATTCGCCCTCCCGGAACTATTCCTATCGCCGGCTGAGCATCGGGTTCTACCTCGACTCGCTGTTCTACAGCCAGCGCTATTGGATCAACGATCCGTACCAGTACCGCCTGCCCGACGTGTACGGCCCTTATCGCTGGGTCCGCTATTACGACGACGCGCTGCTGGTCAACATCTACGACGGCGAAGTGGTCGACGTGATCAACAACTTCTTCTGGTAAGCGGGGGCAACCAGAAGCATCAAGGGCCTCTGCGGGAAACCGCAGGGGCCCTTTCTTAATGCCGGCACGTTCAGCGCCCGAACCACATCCGCTTGAGCGCGTCGGGGTGGCGATCGAGGATCCGGTGCTTGAGCGCACCCGCGACGTGCAGCGCCAGCAGCCCCAGCATCACCGTGGCGAAGGCGCCGTGCGCTTCGCCAAAGGTTTCGCCCAGCACCTTGTTCTGGGCAATCGGCAGGCCGGGCCAGTCGATCAGCCCGAACAGGCTGACCGGCTTGCCACCCGACCAGGCCGAATGGGTCGCCCAGCCGCCCAGCGGGATCGACAGCATCAGCACATAAAGCAGCACATGCGTCACCTTCGACAGCGCCACTTCCCAGGCCGCCAGATCGGGCGACGGCGGCGGCGGGCGGTGCGTCAGGCGCCAGGCGATCCGCGCCACGGTCAGCAGCAGGATCAGGATCCCGATCGCCTTGTGGTTGCCCATGATCTGCATCGCTTCGGGCTTGGGCATGTCTTCGGCCACCCAGGCGGCGGCAAAGTTGAGGGCGATCAGCACGGCGATAAGCCAGTGCAGGATGACGGCGCCGCGCGAATAGCGGGCTGCGGGTGTGGTTGCTGTGTCCATGGGGCCAAGGGTGTTACAAAAGCCCGGCTTTTCGGCAAGCCTTGTTTCGCCCGGCAGCTATGGCAAAGAGCCTGTCGATGAAACGGTCTTACCGATCCTTCGCGCCGCTGCTTCTCGCCCTCGCGGCATGCCTGGCCCTGCCCGCTGCGGCCCGGGCCGATGCGGACTGCAGCGCCAAGCCGTTCGACGCCGATGCCGCGTGGCGCGAAGTCAGCAGCGAATTTGCCGACAACTATGCCTATTGGGACCGCGCAGGCGGCGCCGCTGCCTTTGCCGCGGCCGCGCCGGCGATGCGCAGCGCGCCCGACCGCCTGACCTTTGCCGACCGGCTTGAAGTGCTGATGCTGGTCTTCCGCGACAGCCACCTGCACGTATCGCCGACAACGAAGCCCTCGATGGCGTGGATTCCGTCGGCGGCGGATCTGTGGCTGGCGGCACAGGGTGAGCGGCTGGTGGTCAGCGACGTCAAGGCGGGCAGCGATGCCGCGGCCCGCGGCATTCGCCCCGGCTGGGAACTGACCGCGATCGACGGTGCCGATCCGCGCCGCACCGCGCGTGACCGCTTTGCCGCGATCGGTGTGACTCCCAGTGCCGACCAGCTGGTCTATGCCGTCAACGCCCTCGCCGCGGGGCGTCTCGAACAGCCGCGCCGCCTGACCTTTCGCGTTGCAGGCCGAACCCGCACGATCGAACTGCCCGCGGGCTATGCCTCGGTCCACCGCCCGGCCGAGCCGCTGACCGTGACCCACCGGACCGACGCGGCCGGACATGACGTGGCCGTGCTGCGGATCAACAACGCGCTGGGCGATACCGCGCTGATCAAGGCCTTCGACGATGCCGTGGCCGCCCTTCCCGCGGCGACCCATGTGATCATCGACATGCGCGACACGCCCAGCGGCGGCACCTCGACCGTGGCGCGGGCGATCGTCGGCCACTTCGTCTCCGAGCCGCGTCCCTACCAGCGCCACGAACTGACGGTCGAGCGGATCAAGTACGGGGTGCCGCGGATCTGGCTGGAATATGTCCAGCCGCGCGGCCCGCTGCGCCCTGCGCCCTTGGTGCTGGCCGGGCGCTGGACCGGGTCGATGGGCGAAGGCATCGTCGTCGGCCTGAACGCCGCGGCGCAGGCAAGGATGGTCGGATCGCAGATGGGCCAGCTGCTCGGCGCGATCGTCCAGGACGCGATGCCGACGTCGTGCCTCACGGTCAGCCTGCCCAATGAAAAGCTGTGGCACGTCGATGGCCGCCCGCGTGAGGACGTGCTGCCCGATCTGCGTGTGCCGAGCGCCGATGTCGCCGCCGACGGCAGCGATGCGGCGCTGGCGCTCGCCCTTGCCAGCCTCGATCGCTAGGGAAGGCACAGGCCATGTCCGAAGCCGCCGCGCCGCTGCCGCTCAAGCACTATCCGCCCTGCCCCAACCCCGATCAGGCGGCGATGAAGCGGCTGGGCGATGCGGTGCGCGGGCGGCTGGAACGTGATCCGGCGGTCGAGCGTCTGCCCGCCGAGCAGGCCGAGCTGTGGGCCGCGGCCGATTTCATGAGCGCCGACGAATGCACGCGGATGATGGCAATGATCGATCGCACCGCGGTGCCCTCGCAGATCCTCGACCACGGCTATAACGAGGTGTGGCGGACGTCCTATTCGGGCGACGTCGACATTGGCGATCCTTTCGTGCGGATGATCGAGCGGCGGATCGACGATCTGCTGGGCATCCCCGGCGAATACGGCGAGACGATGCAGGGCCAGCGCTATGCCCCGGGCCAGGAATTTCGCGAACACATGGACTGGTTCTGGACCAAGGCGCCCTATTTCAAGACCGAGGCCAAGCGCGGCGGGCAGCGCGCCTATACTGCGATGATCTATCTCAACGATGTCGAGGCCGGCGGGGAAACCGCCTTTCTCAACCTGAACCTGTCGATCCCGCCGCAGCGCGGCGTGCTGCTGGCGTGGAACAATGGCGGGCGCGACGGGTCCTTGAACCAGTACACCCTGCATGCCGGGACGCCGGTGGTAAGCGGAACGAAATACATCATCACCAAATGGTACCGCACACGCAGATGGGGGCACGGTTGAAAACAGGGGTCTGGGCGGCGCTGGGGGCGGCGCTGCTGTTACACGCCGGATATGCCGGCGCGGCCGAAGCCGCCGCCGCGCCGCCTGCCGTTGCCGCGCGCGGGGTGGAGGACGAGCGCCTGATGGCGCTGCTGCGCGACGATGCCCGGCGCGAGGATGCGCTCGATCCGATGGCGGTGATCTATCGCGGGCAAAGCCCCGATCCCGCGGCGCTGCGCCAGCTCTACACCGACGCCCGGCTGCGCGCCCAGCGCGCTTCGGTGGCGCAAAGCCTGGCCGCGCTGCGCAAGGTCGACCGCCGCCAGCTCAGCGCCGAGCGGCAGATTTCCTACGACGTGTTCCTGGCGGACAAGCGCCACGAGCGCGAGGCGCTGCAACCCGACATGACCGCGCTGACTGCGGTGCGCCCGTTCAATCACTTCGGCGGGCTGCATATCGAGTTCCCCTCGCTGCTCGCGAGCGACGGCGCGGTCAAATATGAGACCGCCGAGGAATACCGCGCCAACCTCGGGCTGATCCGCGCCTTTGCCGTGGTGCTCGACAATGCGGTTGTCCGTTTTCGTCAGGGGCTGGCGAGCGGCGTGGTCGAATCGCGCCTGACCACGGCCAACATGATCGCGCAGATCGATGCGCTGCTGGCCCAGCCGGTCGAACGATCGCCGCTGACCTCGCCGGTGCGCGCCTTCCCCCGCGGGATCGATCCGGCTGAGCAGGCGCAGCTGCGCGGCGCCTTCACCGCTGCGGTGCGCGACGAGGTCTATCCCGCCTATCGCCGGCTGCGCGGCTTCCTGAGCGACGACTATCTCCCCGCAGCGCGGGTGCAGGTGGGCATATCGGCGATGAAGGGCGGCCCGGGTCTCTACCGCCGGCAAATCCTGGAACACACCACCCTGCCGCTCGATCCGCAGCAGGTTCACCAGATCGGCTTGGGCGAGGTGGCGCGGATCCAGCAGGATATGGACGCCGTGCGCCGCGAGCTGGGCTATGGCGGCGACCTCAAGACCTTCTTCAACACGATCCGCACCGATCCGCGCTTTCACCCGAAAACCCGCGAAGAGCTCGCCGCCGGCTTCGCCGCGGTCGCCAAAAAGGTCGACGCGCTGGCGCCGCAGTACTTTTCGCGGATGCCGCGCACGCCCCTGGTGATCGAAGCCTATCCCGCCTACCGCGAGAAGTACGAGGCCGGGGGCAGCTATAACCAGGGCACGCCTGACGGCAGCCGCCCCGGGGTATTCTTCTACAACGCCTATGACCTGCCCAGCCGCTTCCTCAGTGGGATCACCACGCTGTACCTGCACGAAGGCGCGCCGGGGCATCATTTCCAGATCAGCCTGGCCCAGGAAGACCGCACCCTGCCCGATTTTCAGCGCTTTGGCGGCAACAACGCCTACGTCGAAGGCTGGGCGCTCTATGCCGAAACGCTGGGCTATCCGATGGGCTTCTACAAGGATCCGGTGCAGCACTGGGGCACGCTCGACGACGAGATGCTGCGGGCGATGCGGCTGGTGGTCGATACCGGAATCCACGCCAAGGGGTGGAGCCGCGAACAGGCGATCGCCTATATGCTGGCCAATTCGGGGATGGGCGAAAGTGATGCCACCGCCGAGGTCGAACGCTACATCGCCTGGCCGGGGCAGGCGCTGAGCTACAAGATCGGGGCGATGACCATCCAGCGGCTGCGCAAGAAGGCCGAGGCGGCGCTGGGCCCGCGCTTCGACATTCGCGCCTTCCACGATCAGGTGCTGGGATCGGGCGCGCTGCCGCTGCCGATCCTGGAAGCCAAGATCGACCGCTGGATTGCGGCAAGCACGACCAGGTAAGTTCCCCTAGCCGCGGCTTCGCCCTCCGCTAGCCATGGAAATGATAGGCCCCGCGCCCTGTAACAAGGGCGCAGCCGATGATCGAACGCGGACGAAGGGAGCAGAGCCGGCTGCGCTTGCGCTTGCCCTGCCGCCTGATCACGCGCGGCGGCGATCAGCGGGCCTTGATTGTCGATCTCAGCCGCACCGGTGCCCGGGTCCACGCCGAACAGCTGGCCTGCGAGCGCGGCGACGCGGTGCTGCGCTGGTTCGACATGGAGAGCTTCGGCCAACTGGTCTGGGCGCGGTCGGGCTTTTGCGGCATCCGCTTCTACGATCCGGTGCCGGTCGCCTGGCTGCTGCAATCGCGGACTCTGAACGAAACCGATTGCGACCTCGATGACCGCCAGGCGGCCCGCGATCTGGCGCGCGAATGGGTCAGCGGCGCGCGGCGGATCTAGCCCAGCGCTTCGGCGATGAGCTGGCGGGTGTTGGCGATGCCGTAGAGCGCGATGAAGCTGCCCATGCGCGGGCCTGCGCTCGATCCTAGCAGCGTTTCGTAAAGCGCCTTGAACCAGTCGCGCAGGCTCTCGAAGCCGTAGTGCGGATCCTTGCCGATGGCGTAGACGATGTTCTGCAGTTCCTCGGCCGTGGCGTCGTCGCTGGTCGCGGCCAATTCCTCGTCGAGCGCGGCCAGGGCTAACGCCTCGCCCGGCTCGGGCTTGCGGCGGATCAGGGTCGGGGCGATGAAATCGCGGCTGTAAGCAAGCGCCGTGGTGACCAGCTTGTCCAGTTCCGGATGCGCGGCAGGGTCGGCATTCTCGACATAGTTGCCGAGATAGGACCACACCTGATCGCGCGTCGCGCCCGCACCCAGCACCGCGACCAGATTGAGCAGCAGTCCGTAAGTGACCGGCAGCGTGTCGCCGCCGCCTTGCGTGTTGCCGTTGGCCCGCAGCAGGTGCCAGACCGGATTGCCGAGCTGCTGCTCGACCGGCTGGGCCGGCAGCTTTTCGCGGAGCTGCCAGTATTCGTCGACCGCGCGCGGGATCACCCCGACGTGCAGGCTCTTGGCGCTCTTGGGTTCGCGGAACAGGTAGAAGCCCAGGCTTTCCTCGCTGCCATAGGTCAGCCACTGGTCGATGGTCAGCCCGTTGCCCTTGGACTTGGAGATCTTCTCGCCATTTTCGTCCAGGAACAGTTCGTAGATCATCCCTTCCGGCGCGCGGCCACCCAGAGCCCGGGCGATCTTCCCGCTTT
>JBJTLX010000149.1:0-13711 GCA_046063245.1 Novosphingobium sp. | reverse complement strand
CGGGGCCAATGGCTATCTGGTCGATCAGTTCCTGCGTGCCAGCAGCAACCTGCGCACCGATGAATATGGCGGCAGCGCGGAAAACCGCACCCGCTTCATGCGTGAAGTGCTCGAAGCGCTGATCGGCGTCTGGGGCGCGGACCGGGTATCGATCCGTCTTTCGCCAAACGGGGAAACCCAGGGCTGTGACGATCCCGATCCGGCTGGCATCTTTGGTGCGGCGGCAAAGGTTTGTGAAGAACTCAATCTTGGCTTCGTCGAACTGCGCCAACCGGGGCCCGAAGGCACATTCGGACGCACTGACGTGCCGCAGCAGGATGCGCTGATCCGTTCGGTCTATTCAGGGTCATTGGTCCTCAATTCGGATTATACGGCCGAAACCGCAGAAGCCGACGTTGCCAGCGGCCGGGCCGATGCGATCAGCTTTGGCAGACCCTATATTTCCAACCCCGATCTGGCGACGCGGATCAGACTGGGCGCAGAATGGGCCCCCAATGTTAACGTGCCGCAAAGCTGGTATCTGCCAGGACCGGCCGGTTATATCGACTATCCGGCGCTCGAGCCGGTGAGCTGAGGGGATAAGGGCGATGGCACTGCGGTCCTGGCTGTTCGTTCCGGGCGACAGCGAGAAGAAGCTGGACAAGGCGCCCGCCGCCGGGGCCGACGTGCTGATCATCGACCTGGAAGATTCGGTCGTCCCCGAGAACAAGCCCCGCGCCCGCGATATGGCGCGCGGCTGGCTGCAGAACCACCGCCAGCAGGTGACCGGGGGCAAGCGCACCGGGCGCTGGGTGCGGATCAACGCGCTCGATACGCCGTACTGGCGCGACGATCTGGTCGCGGTGATGCCCGGCGCGCCCGACGGGATCATGCTGCCCAAATCGGCCGGACCCGAATCGGTCCAGCAGCTTGCCGCCGAGCTCTACGAGCTGGAAGGGCGCAACGGCGTGCCGGCCGGTTCGACCAAGATCCTGCCGCTGGTCAGCGAGACCGCGGCGGCGGCGCTGACGATCCCGGCCTATGCCACCGCCTCGCTGCCGCGGCTGGGCGGGCTGACCTGGGGGGCGGAGGACCTGTCGGCGGCGCTGGGCGCATCGCGCAAACGCGACGCTGCGGGGGCCTGGACCGACACCTTCCGCTTCGTGCGCAGCCAGACGCTGCTGACCGCGCATGCCCGCGGGGTGGTGGCGATCGATACGCTGCACGCCGACTTTGCCGATACCAAGGGCCTGCAAGCCGCGGCGGAAGCGGCGCGGGCCGATGGCTTTTCCGGGATGCTGGCGATCCATCCGGCCCAGGTCGAGGTGATCAACACGGCGTTCTCACCCAGCAAGGCCGAACTGGACGAAGCGCGCGCCATCGTCGCGGCCTTTGCCGCAGAACCGGGCGCCGGCGCATTGCAGATCGCCGGAAAGATGATCGATCGCCCACACCTGGCCCTGGCCGAACGGATTCTCGCCAGCAGGGATTGATGCCGGGTCAGTCGGTGGCCGATGCGGCAGGAGGCTCTGCTGTAGGCGCGGCCGCAGGCTCGGGCGCGGTGCTATCCGCAGGTCCGGACTGGCGCGGCGCCGGTTTTGCACTCTTGTCGCCGCTCTTGGCCTCGCCCGGGCTGTTCGGGGCCAGCGGCGGCTGCGAGGTGACCGTGTCGAGCGGCAGCATCGCGTCGCTGGCCGATCCGGGCAGGACTTCGCCCTCGGCCGTCCCGGCGCCTTGCTGCTTCTTCTCGCCGCCGCAGGCCGCCAGGCTGAGCGCAAGGACAAACAGGATCGGGGCACGGGTCATGGGCGTTCAATCCTTCGGGCAGGGCCGGTCGAGCTGGGCAAGGAAGCGGTCCATCCGCCCCAGCAATGCCCGATCCCACGCCGCCGGATCAAGCGCAATCCCCAGCCGTGCCAGGCTGGTCACCCCATAGTCTTCGATCCCGCACGGCACGATCCCGCCGAAATGCGCCAGGTCGGGGGCGAGGTTGACCGAAAAGCCGTGCATCGTCACCCAGCGGCGGATGCGCACCCCGATCGCCCCGATCTTGGCCTCGCGCCCGTCGATGTCGCGGGTCCAGATGCCGATCCGCCCTTCGGCGCGCCAGCTCTCCACCCCGAAATCCGCCAGGGTATCGATCACCCAGCCTTCGAGCGCGTGGACGAAACCGCGCACGTCGCGCGCCCGCGGTTTGAGGTCGAGCAGGACATAGCCGATCCGCTGGCCCGGGCCGTGATAGGTGTAGCGCCCGCCGCGCCCGGCCTCGACCACTTCGAAGCGCGGGTCGAGCAGTTCGTCCGCGGCGGCGCTGGTTCCGGCGGTGTAGACCGGGGGATGTTCGAGCAGCCAGACCAGTTCGGACGCCGTGCCCGCGGCGATTTCGGCGTTGCGCTGCGTCATCGCGTCAAGCGCGGCGCGGTAGGGCACCTGGCGCTGGGCGATGCGGACTTCGATCGGGCCGTGCTCACTCTCGGGCATCACGGTTGCGTGGCGGCAATTGCTGTGGTTATCAAGTGCCAACACTTCCGAAGGGGCGCGCGCAATGGCATTCGACAGTATGGCGGCATGGAACCGCGCGATCGACTGGGCGCGGACCAATGCGTCGGTTCTGGTGCCGATCGCCGGGATCTTCGTGCTGATCCCCACCCTGGTCTTTGCCTGGTTCAATACCGACCTGCAGGTGCAGCTCGAGGCGGCAGCAGCGGCAAGCAAGCCCGGCGCCCCGAACTGGGCAATATTGCCCCTGTTCGGCAAGCTGATGCTGGTCGTTCTGATCATGTCGTTCGTGCAGATGATCGGGACCATGGCGATGCTCTCGCTGTTTGCGGACAAGGCACGCCCGACTGTGGGCGAAGCGCTTGGCAACGCCTTCAGGAGCTTGCCGACCGCCATCGCCGCATCGCTGTTGATGATGGCCGGGTTGGTGCTGTTCTTCGTGCCGGCGCTGATTGTGGCAACCCTGGTTACCATGCTGCTCGGCCTGGTAACCGGTCCCGCCGTGGGGGGGATGATCGGAGCGGTCGTGGTCCTTGCCCTGTTGGTCATGGTCTTCGTGCGATTCGTGCTCGTCACGCCGGTCATCGTGCTTGACCGGATCGCCAATCCGATCGAGGCGCTGAAGCGCAGCTGGGCGATGACCAAGGGCAACGCCGGCCGGATCGCCTTCTTCCTGATCGTTCTGGGGATGGGCTACGCCGTGATCATGCTGCTGGCGCAGGCCGTCGCCGGGGTGGCGCTCGGGGTGGGTGCGCTGGCCGATGCCAAGGCGCTGGCAGCGGCCAGCATCGTCACCAAACTGGTCGTCGGGATGCTGCAGGGCGTACTGGGCTGCGCGGCCAGCATTGTCTTCACCGGCGTTACAGCCGCGATGCACGAACAGTTGAGCGGAACGGCAGCGCCAGCGGTGCGCGATACCTTCGCCTAGCTCCTATTCCTTCCAGCCCCAGTACAGCTTGCAGGGCAGGACGTTGAGCAGTTCGAAGCCTTCGTCGATGTGGCGGAAATGCCGGGCCATGAAATCGCGCGCGGCGGCGGTGAACTGATAGACCAGGAAGGCCCCGCCCGGACGCAGCACGCGGTGGGTGGCGGCGGCGATTGCGGCACCGACCCCGTCGGGCAGGGTCGAAAACGGCAGCCCCGACAGGACATAGTCGGCATGGACATGGCCGTGCGCGCGGACGATCGCCTCGACATCGGCGGCCGATCCCAGCACCGCGGTGAAGCGGCTGTCGGCGATCGTCGCCTTGAGATAGTCGATGTACAGCGGGTTGGTATCGATCACGATCAGCTCGCCGTCGCGCGGCAGCCGTTCCAGCACCGGGCGGCAGAAGGTGCCGACCCCGGGACCGTATTCGACGAACAGCTTGCACTCGTTCCACTTCACCGGGCCGAGCATCTTGGCGATGGTCTGGCGCGACGACGGGATGATCGAGCCGACCATCACCGGGTGTTCGATGAAGCCCTGCAGGAATACGCCCCAGGGCCCAAGCAGGCGCTTGATCTGCCGTTTCAGCTTTTGCGGCAGCGCCTCGTGAACAAGCTCGGTGCTGGTCATGCCTGTGTGTCGATCCTGTAAGCCGAAACCGGGAACGCGCGTTTCACAAATTTGACTTATCATTGCAAGGCAAGAGCGACGCGACTAGCGACGAATGCATGTCGCGCGACGACCAACCCCCTGCGGATACCGCGATCACCGCGCAAAGCGGCACCGCCAGCCTGCCGGTTTCGCGGCTGGTGCTGCTGTTCACGGTCAGCCTGGTCACCGCCGCGGGCAACACCGCGATGCAATCGGTCATGCCCTCGATCGGCACCGCGCTGAAGGTCAAGGATTTCTGGATCAGCCTGGCCTATACCTGGTCGGCGCTGCTGTGGATGATCTGCGCCCCGCTGTGGGCGCGCCGGTCGGACAAGCGCGGACGCAAGGCGATGATGGCGATCGGGCTGACCGGCTTCGTCTTCAGCTTCAGCCTGTGCGGGCTGGCGCTGTGGCTGGGGCTCAACGGGATCCTCTCGGGGGTCGGCACGCTGCTGCTGTTCGCGCTGTTCCGCTCGCTCTACGGCGGCTTCGGCTCGGCCGCGCCGCCCGCGGTCCAGGCCTATGTCGCCAGCCGCACCAGCCGGGCCGAGCGGACCAAGGCGCTCTCGCTGATCTCCTCCAGCTTCGGCCTTGGCACGGTGATCGGGCCGACCCTGGCGCCGTTCTTCATCTTGCCCGGGGTCGGGCTGGTCGGGCCATTCCTGGGCTTCACCGTGATCGCGGTGGTGGTGCTGATCGCGCTGCGGCTGCGGCTGCCCGACGATGCCCCCGCCTATGCAGGGCGGGGCGACGTCATCGCCGCGCCGTTCAGCGCCAACTCCGATTCGCGCCCGCTGGTCCAGCACGGCGCCGACGATGATCACGCCCTGCCCGGCGACGTGCCCAAGGTCAGCTGGTTCGACCAGCGCCTGCGGCCGTGGATGATCGCCGGGCTGCTGGGCGGCCATGCCCAGGCGGCGGTGATGGGGCTGGTCGGCTTTCTCGTGCTCGACCGGCTCGGGCTGCGCGGCACGCCTGCCGCCGGGGCCCAGCCGATCGCGCTGGTGATGATTTCGGGCGCGGCGGCGACATTGTTTGCGCAGTGGGGGGCGATCCCGTTCCTCCAGCTTGGCCCGCGCGCCTCATGCCTGTGGGGCATCGTCATCGCGGCGACCGGCACGGCGATCCTCTCGGTCTCCGGCGATCTGCATGCGATCACGGTCAGCGTGGCGATCATTTCGCTGGGCTTCGGCCTGTTCCGCCCGGGCTTCACCTCGGGCGCGTCGCTGGCGGTGAGCCGGGCCGAACAGGGCCAGTCGGCCGGGATCGTCGCTTCGGTCAACGGCGCGGGCTATATCGTTGCGCCGGCGATCGGGGTCTGGCTCTATGGCCATTCGCCGACGGTCGGCTTCACCGTGATCGAGCTGCTGTGCCTGGCGGTGCTGGTGCTGGGCGTGCGCGGCATGGCCCGCGACGAGGTGCTGACCCGCCCGCGCTAGAGGATTTCGCGGACCACGTCCTGCGGCCGGCACAGCCGCACGCCCTTGTCGGTTTCGACCAGCGGCCGTTCGATCAGGCTGGGCTGGGCATCCATCGCCGCCAGCACTTCCGCATCGCTCGCGGCCGGCAGGCCGCGCTCTTCCGCGTCGGTACCGCGCAGCCGCAAGCCCTGCTGCGGCGACAGCCCGGCGGCGCGGTAAAGCTGAGCCAACCTGGCCGCGCTCGGCGGGGTCTTGAGATATTCGACCACGCTGAGGTCGATACCCGGCACCTCCTGCAGGATCGCCAGGGTCTTGCGCGAAGTGCCGCATGCCGGGTTGTGCCAGATCGTCGCCTTCATTGCCGTCTCCTGCCGATTGCCGATGCGCCCGGTAAAAAGTTTTCGGGGCGGGCGCAATTTGATCCTTGTCAATGCGAACGATTCGCATTAGCGGGCATTCTCGTTATTGAGAATTAATCGCAACAAAGACCGGAACCATCGTGACCCCCTCGCATCGCCTGCTGCACACCACTGCCCTTGCCATCTGCTGCATCACCGCGCCGACCATGGCACACGCCGAAGCCGCGCTCGAGGGCGATCAGGCTTCGATCGTCGTCAACGGCCAGCACAGCACCTATGATCCCGACAGCGCCGCTGCGACCAAGACCGGCACCCCGCTGCTCGACACCCCGCAAAGCGTCGCGGTGCTGGGGCGCGAGCAGCTTGACGACCAGGCGGTCGAGCAGCTCAACGATGCGCTACGTTATGTTCCCGGCGTCACCCTGGGTCAGGGCGAAGGCCACCGCGACCAGGTGGTGCTGCGCGGGCAGAGCAGCACCGCCGACTTCTTCCTCGACGGGCTGCGCGACGATGCGCAGTACTACCGCCCGCTCTACAACACCGAACGGGTCGAAGTGCTGAAGGGCGCCAATGCCCTGTTGTTCGGCCGCGGCGGCGGCGGCGGAATCATCAACCGCGTCTCGAAAAGCGCGATCTTCGACCGCAACGCCGGAAGCGTCGCTGGCGGGGTCGACAGCTTCGGCGCGTGGTCGCTGTCGGGCGACGTCAACCTGCCGCTGGGCGACGCGGTCGCGCTGCGGCTCAATGGCACCTACGAAGCCTTCGCCAACCACCGCGACGTCTATGACGGTCACTTCATCGGCATTGCACCGACGCTGGGGGTCAAGCTGGGTGAGGCGACAACGCTGACCCTGGCCTACGAATATGCCCGCGACGACCGCACGGTCGACCGCGGGGTGCCCTCGCTCGGCGGCGTGCCAATCACGGGCTATGACAAGACCTTCTTCGGCAGCCCGGCGCTCAACCACGGCACGGTCGATGCCCATATCGCCCGCGCCCGGATCGATCACGAACTGTCGGACACCCTGACCCTGTCGGTGTCGGGCCAGTTCGCCACTTACGACAAGGTCTATGCCAATGTCCTGCCGGCCAGCGCCACGGCTAGCACGGTCACGCTCAGCGGTTATGAAAGCGGCAACGGCCGGACCAACTGGATCGGCCAGGCCAACCTGGTGTGGAAGGGCGAGACCGGGCCGATCAAGCACACCCTGCTCGCCGGGATCGAAGGCGGCAGCCAGATCAGCGATGCCACCCGCCGCAACGTGCTGTTCGCGACCAGTGGCGGCGGCACCGCGGCGACCACCACGGTTCCGCTGGCGCGCAGCCTGACCCTGCCCGCGCTGAGCTGGACCGGCCTGGTCACCAATGGCCATTCGCACGTCACCAGCCTGTCGGCCTATCTCCAGGACCAGATCGAGCTGGCGCCGTTCCTGCAAGTGATCGCCGGGGTGCGCTATGACCGGTTCGAGATCGACGCGCTCAACCGCCTCGACAGCACCGCGTCCGCCCGCCAGGACAGCAAGTGGTCGCCGCGCTTCGGCCTGGTGCTCAAGCCGCGCGAGAACGTCTCGCTCTATGCCAGCTATGCCAAGAGCTTCCTGCCGCAGTCGGGCGACCAGTTTTCTGCCCTCGACCCCAAGTTCCAGACGCTCGACCCCGAAGCCTTCCGCAATCTCGAACTTGGGGTGAAGTGGGACGTCACCCCGGCGCTGGCCTTCACCGCTGCGGCCTTCCAGGTCGACCGGACCAACACCCGCGTCGCCGATCCCGCCAATCCGGGCTTCTTCGTCCTGACCGGGGCCAGCCGGGTCAAGGGGCTGGAAGCGTCGCTGGCCGGAACCTTCGCGCCGCGCTGGCACGGCACGCTGGGCTATACCTATCAGGAGGGCGAGATCCGCGCTGCGACCAGCGCCGCCCCGGCCGGCCGCCAGCTCGACAAGCTGCCCCATCACCAGTTCAGCGCCTGGACCCGTTATGACGTGACCGCCAAGCTGGGTCTGGGCCTCGGCGTGGTCCACCAGTCGAGCCAGTTCGCCACGATCAGCAATGCGGTGCGCCTGCCCGGCTTCACCCGGATCGACGCGGCGGCCTATTACGACGTCAGCGAGCGCTTCTCGCTCCAGCTCAATGTCGAGAACCTGGCCGACACCCGCTATTACCCCAGCGCCCACACCGACAACAACATCGCTACCGGTGAGCCGATCAACGCCCGGCTGACCGCACGGGTGAAGTTCTAGGCGGACCACTTTCGATCCACCTTCTCCTGTCCCGTTCGTGTCGAGCGAAGTCGAGACACCTGCGCGCGGCGTCTCGACTACGCTCGACGCGAACGGAAAACGGGCTGCCTGATCGGCAGTCCAGACCTAGGGTGCAGCCGGCTTCATCGCCGGGACGGCGCGCGCGGCATCTTCGGGGGCAATGCCCGGTGCCGGGGCGGCGCTGATCGTTTCGACACGGCGCGCCACCCGCCCGGCGCGCTGGACCGCGCGGACTAGCCGGGGATAGACCCCGCAGCGGCACAGGTTGGGCACCGCGGCCTTGACCTCGTCATCGCTGGGATCGGCATTGCGCGCCAGCAAAGCCGCCGCGGACATGACGATCCCCGGAGTGCAGAACCCGCACTGGATCGCCTGTTCGGCGACCATGGCCTGTTGCACCGGATGCGAGCGATCGGCCGAGAGTCCCTCGATCGTGGTGACGTTGCGGCCCTCGGCCTCGGCCAGGGTGATCAGGCAGCTGCGCAGCGCCTGCCCGTCAATCAGCACCATGCAGGCGCCGCAATCGCCCACCCCGCAGCCGTATTTGGTGCCGGTCAGGTTGGCGGCATCGCGCAGCGCCCACAGCAAGGGGGTCTGCGGATCGAGCAGGAAGTCGACCGCGCGGTCGTTGACGGTAAGGCCGGTCAAGAGAGCGCTGGCTTCAGTCGCGCCACGAACGGTCGATGGTGTCGATCCGGCGGGTCCAGGCGGCAAAATCGGCTCCGCCCGGCATGGTCCCCGGAACCTGCGCCTCGTGCAGGTCACGCTGGTGCACCGCGATCACCTCGTCGGGAACGACGATCGGCTTGCCCGCGGCCATGGTCGCCAGCTGGACTTCGCAGGCCCGCTGGAACGACCAGTGGGTAATGAAGATTTCCGGGATCGAGCGGCCCAGGATGACCGGTCCGTGGTTCTTGAGCATCAAAACGCGCTGGTCGCCCAGGTTCTTGAGCAAGCGCTCACCCTCTTCGGCGCGCACGGTCACGCCTTCGAAATCGTGATAGCCGATCCGTCCAGCGAAATTGCAGGCATAGAAATTGACCGGCTGCAGCCCGCCTTCAAGGCTTGCCACCGCCATCGTCGCGGTGGTGTGGGTGTGGCAGATCGCATGGGCCCAGGGGACATGGCGATGAAAATAGCTGTGCTGGACGAACCCGGCCTTGTTGACCGGATAGGGGCTGCCATCCAGCGTGTTGCCGTCCAGATCGATCTTGACCAGGTTCGATGCGCAGACTTCGGAATAGAGCAGCCCGAACGGGTTGATCAGGAAGGCGCCTTCTTCATCCGGCACCTTGACCGAGATATGGTTGTAGATCGATTCCGACCAACCCATGTGATCAAACACGCGGTAGCACGCGGCCAGTTCCAGCCGGGCCTGCCATTCGGCTTCGCTGCAATCGAGGTTGCGGCTGTGTGCGCTGAGTTTGGTCGCCATCGAGTCTCTCCGTATTTGCTTTGCGCGCAGTCTAGCCAATCAGCGCGGCAGGGCAACGCGCAATCCGGCCCACAGCGTGCGCGGCACCCCCAGATCGAGCGATCCGCCCTGGTTGCGGGTGACGATCCGCGTGTCGGTCAGGTTCTCGGCGCGCAGCACCAGGCTGACCCCGGTGTGCAGCGGCACCAGGACAAAGCCGTCGAGCGTGGTCGCCGCGGGCAGCACATCGGTCTGCAGATCGTCTTCGAACTGCGCGCCGACGTGCTTGACCGTCGCGGCGATCCGCCAGCCGGTGCGCGGCGCCCAAGCAAGCGTGGCGCTGCCGGCCAGTTCGGGCGTCTGGGCCGGGCGCTTGCCGTTCAGCGCACCGCTCGCCTCGACCTTGGCCTCGGTCCAGGCCAGCGATGCGTCGAGGCTGAGCGTGCCCAGCCGCGCCGACCCGCCCAGTTCGATCCCGCGGGCACGGACCGCGCCGACATTGCGCCGCTCGCGCTGGTTGGTCGCCACGGTGACGTTGGCGATCGCGTGACGGACGCGGTTGTCGAAGGCGGTCAGGCTGAACCGCAGGTCCTTGACCGGGGCGAAGTCAAATCCGCCTTCGAACCCGACCAGCCGCTCGTTGCCCAGCGCAGCATTGGCGCGGGTCACAACCGGGAACACCGTGAAGGGTCGGTAGAGCTCGTTGAGTGTCGGCTGGCGCAGTCCCGAATAGGCCGAGCCGCGCAGGGTTAGCCCGCCGCCCAGGCGCAGCAGGGCGCCGCCGCGCAGGCTTTCCGCCCAGCCGCTGCGCGCGGCAAAGCGGTTGTCGATCGTGACCATGCCGGCGCCGTTGGCCTCGCGGAAGAAGCCCTGCGCAATGCGCCAACGATCGAGCCGCGCGCCGCCGGTCAGGGTCAGCGCGCCGATCCGCCACTCGTCCTCGGCATAGAAGCCAAGGTCGGTGTTGCGGCCCCCGGCGCTGCGCCGCGCGGTGACACTGCCCGCGGCATTATATGTATCCTCGAACATCGTGCCCTCGGCCCCGCGCCTGTCGGCCCCCAGCCGCAGCAGGTGCGCCTCGCCCACCGGCGGGCGCAATTCGGCCTTGCCGCCCCACCCGGTCGACGGGGTGGCCCGCTGGTCCAGCGTCTTTCTGAAACTGGCCGCGCTGATCACCACGTTCGAATAGTCGCGCGCCTGGACATAGCCGAGCAGGTCGAAGGCCCAGTCCCCGCGCCCGACCAGGCGCAGGCTGGCGTCCTGGCCGCTGCTGGTCGAATCCGCACCCTTGAAGCGCAAGGTGCGGTGATCGTCGAAGATCAGCCCCCGCGCCTGCAGTTCGACCTCGGGAGCCAGCGGTGCGACCCCGCGCAGGCTGGCCGACCAGCTGTCATACCGCGCCCGCGCCGACGCCGGCACGCGCTGGCTTGCCGGCGTGGTCCAGAACCCCTGCCCGCGGTCCCACCGCGCCGAGGCCACGGCAAAGCCGCTGCCCAGCCGCGGTGCCAGCGTGGCTGATAACGCACTCTCGCCGCGGTCATCGACCAGGGCTTCGCCTTCGAACAGGCCCAGCGCATCGGGCCCGGCGCTTTCCAGCTCGATCGTCCCCGCCACCGCGCCCGCGCCGAACGCCCCCGTCCCGCCGCCGCGCGTGACCCGCGCCAGCGCGAGCCGTTCGGGCGCCAGCGCCGACAGCGGCACATGGCCGAAGAACGGATCGGCCACCGGGACCCCGTCAAGCAGGACCAGGCTGCGGCTCGAGGCATTGCCGCCCAGCGTGCGCAGCGTCACCCCTTGCGATGTGGGATTGGACGAACGGCTGTCCGAGCGGCGGAACTGCTGGAAGCCAGCTACCGCGGACAAGGCATCCTCGATCCGCCCCGAGGCCGAGGCGCGCAGCCGGTCGGCAGCGACCACCTGCTGGTCATAGGCCGCGGCCGACACGGGCGATGCCAGCGGCTGCCCGGTGACGACGATCTGCGGCGGCGCCTGATCCTGCGCGAAACCGGCAGCGGGAAGGGAAACAAGCGCAATCCCGGCCAGCGCGGCGCGGGTGACAACGTGGTGCCGCTTACGTGACTCGAACACGTGACCCCATCATTACGAATGATGTGCTCTACCGACTGAGCTAAAGCGGCAACTCACAGTTGTGGAGGCCCGAGCCGGAATCGAACCGGCGTAAACGGATTTGCAATCCGGTGCGTAACCACTCCGCCATCGGGCCATCCATCCCGCCGAAACGGGAAAGGCGCCACTAGCCGAGGGGGCACAGCGGTGCAAGGCCCTTCCGGCGCCCTGCCATTGCGATGCCTATGCGATGCGGCTGAAGGCCAGTTCGCGGCGCACCGGATCGGCGCGGTCGAGCCGGACGGTAATCTTGTCGCCGGGGGTGACGGCGTGGGCGGTGGTCCGCGCCACCACCGGCAGGTCGCACAGTTGGATCCGCGCGCCGGTGTCGCCCAGATCGGTGACCATCGCGCTGAAGCTCTTGCCTTCCTGGCCAGAGAGCATCGCCGCTTCGGCGAGGTCGATCACTGCGCGCTCGATCTGGTTCGCGCGGGCATCGGCCTTGGCCATGACCGGGCCGAGCTTGTGGAAGGCCTCCTCGACCACGGCGGGCACAGCCTGGCCGTTGGCCACGGCCAGCGCGGCGCGCACGACATAACGGTCGGCCAGCCGGCGCAGCGGCGCGGTCATGTGGCAATAGGTTGCCGCCATCGCTGAATGCCACGGCTTCACCCCGTCCTGCCAGGGCACATAGGAGGCCCCGTTGCCGGCACGGCGAATCGCCAGCATGAAAGCGGCCTGGGCCGGATCGCGCTGGTTCAGCGACGCTTCGAAGTCCTTGAGGCTATGCGCCTGCGGCCAGTCGAGCCCGAAGGCGCGTGCGGTGTGGCGCAGCCGGGCGACGGCGCTGGCATCGGGTTCGGCCATGACCCGGAACAGCCCGGTCTTGGCGGCGAGAAGCGCATCGGCGACCGCCATGTTGGTTGCCAGCGACAGCGCGGCATTGCGCGTTTCGGCCGGTTCGAGCGGACGCAGCCGCAGCGTGAAATGGCCAGTGCCGTCCTGTTCGACCTCCTGCTCGGGGGGATCGACCCGCGCTGCACCGCGCCGCTCTTCCGCCGCGGCAATCCGCTCGGACAGCTCGGCAAAGCCGGCGGGCAGGTCCGCGTCGCGCGCACTGTCGTAGGCCAGCTTGGCGCGGCTGCGGATCAGGGCGCGTTCCGCCCCTTCCAGTTTGACCGAACCGTCCGGGGCAACGCGGGTGGTGAACAGCACCGCCGGGCGCGGGCCGTCGGGCAGCAGGCTGGCGGCGCCTTCGGCCAACACGCGCGGATAGAGCCCGGCCTTGCCATCGGGCAGATAGAAAGTCTCGCCGCGGCTCCACGCCTCGACATCGATGGGATCGCCATCGGCGACGAACCAGGCGACATCGGCGATGGCATAGTGCAGCAGCAGGTCCGCGCCCGCCGCCTCGATCGTGAAGGCCTGGTCGAGATCGGTCGAGCTCGCCGGATCGAGCGTAACGAAGGGCATCGCGGTGCGATCGGCATGCTCGGCCGGCGCGCGCTGCGCCGCGGCAGCGGCGGCGGCATCGACCGCGGGGGGGAAACCGGCCGGCACCTTGAACTGCGCGCGGATCGCGGCCAGTCCTTCGCTGAGCAGGTTGTCGGGATCGCGCAGGGCTTTCATTGTCGCGGGCTAGCCTGCGGCTGGCGTCTTGCCAAGCGCCGGACGTCCGCGCAGACACGCATGCGGCAAGCGCGAAGCAAGGAGACCGCCATGTTCAGCCACATGATGCTTGGCACCAACGACGTTGCCGCGGCCAAGCGCTTCTATGACGCGGCGCTGGGCGCGCTGGGCGTCCCGCCGGGCGAGATCGATGCGCAAGGCCGCGTGGTCTACATGCACGGTGGCGGGCGCTTCGTGGTCCGCACCCCGCTCGACGGCGCGCCGGCGCACGGTGCCAACGGCGGGACGCTGGGTTTCCTTGCCGCTTCGCCGGCCGAGGTCGATGCCTGGCACGCGGCGGGCCTCGCCATATGGCGGCACCGCGATCGAGGATCCGCCGGGCGAGCGCCGCCCGCCCGATGGCCGGGTGCTTTACCTCGCCTATCTGCGCGATCCGGCGGGCAACAAGCTCTGCGGGTTCCACCGCATCAGCTGATCGCCGGGCAAAGTCCCGACGCAGCGTGGAG
>JBJTLX010000011.1:0-7035 GCA_046063245.1 Novosphingobium sp. | reverse complement strand
GGTATAGGCCTTGCGTGCACCCGACAGGCCCAGGATCAGCGGGGCAGTGGGAAAGTCCGGCCCGGGGATGATCTCGAACAGCTCTTCCGAGGTGATTTCCGGCCGGTCCATGAAGGCCAGGCAGCCGTCGATCACTTCGCCCAGGTTGTGCGGCGGAATGTTGGTCGCCATGCCCACCGCGATCCCGCCCGCGCCGTTGACCAGCAGGTTGGGGAAACGCGCCGGCAGCACGGTCGGTTCCTGGCGCGAACCGTCATAGTTCTCGGTGAAATCGACGGTATCCTTGTCGAGATCGTCGAGCAGCGAATTGGCGACCCGGGCGAGGCGCGCTTCGGTATAGCGCATCGAGGCCGGCGGATCGGGATCCATCGAGCCGAAATTGCCCTGGCCGTCGATCAGCGGCAGCCGCATCGACCAGTCCTGGGTCATGCGGGCCAGCGCGTCATAGATCGCGCTGTCGCCGTGGGGGTGATAATTGCCCATCACGTCGCCGACGATCTTGGCGCTCTTGCGATAGGGCCGCCCGGCGACGAAGCCGCCTTCCTGGCTGGCGAAGAGGATGCGGCGGTGGACCGGCTTCAGGCCGTCACGCACGTCGGGCAGGGCGCGCGCCACGATCACGCTCATCGCGTAATCGAGGTAGCTGGTCTTCATTTCATCGACGATGTCGACGCGTTGGAAATCGCCTTGCGGACCGACCGGTCCCGAGCCGTTAGAATCGATGTTTTCGTTGTCGTCGCTCACGCGGAAAATCAGCCGTTTGTTTCAGGGAATGGGCGTGTTCCAGCGGCACTAGGGCATGGCCGCGGCGAAGGCCAGCGCAGGCGGCGCTGCGGCGCGCAAATATGCGCGGTTTTCCACATGTGGCGCGCGATTCTGAATGCCATGGCAGCGCCGCATTCAAATGCTGTTCAGCGCCCCGGCCCTAGTGCGCGCCCCTGTTGCCAAACGGGCGAAACCCGGCCATTTGGCTTGTCGGAAGGATTTGGTTGGGACAGCGCGGGAAATGGACCCGGACGCGCCGCCAAGAAGGAGACGAATGTCATGATCCGCAGCACCTATCTCACCCGTTCGGCCCTGGGTCTGGCCCTGGCGCTGGGCGTGGCTGCCGGCACGGTCGTTCCGGCGCTGGCCAAGGAAAAGCCCGCCGCCCCCGCGGCCGCCAAGATTTCGCCGTCGAAGCCGGTCATGGCGCTCTATGGCCCGATGAAGTCGGCGATCGATAACGCCGGCAAGCGCGCCGACGTCGTCGAAGCCAAGGCCGCGATTGCCGCCGCGGCAAACGCCGTCAACGCCGCCTCGGGCAAGACCGCGCGCGCTGCCGCCCGGACCAATTATGACGCCGCGGTCAAGGCCCTGGGCGACAAGCTGACCGCCGAAAAGGCCCAGCTCGAGCAGTTCCGCGCCGCCGGGACCACCCCGGACGACAAGTACGCCTATGGCCAGATGGCGTTTGCGCTGGGTAAGCTGGCCGATGACAAGGGGCTGCAGCGCATCGGCCTGTCCGCCTCGGTCGAAAGCGGCAAGCTGCCTCCGGATCAGGCGGCAGAATTCAATTTCTTTGTCGGCGCCCTGGCCTATGACATGCGCGACTACACCGCGTCACGCACCGCGCTGCAAGCCGCCGCATCGGCCGGCTATACCAAGAACGATGTCGAAGGCATGCTGGCCGAAGCCTATATCAACGACAACCAGCCGGCGGCCGGCCTCAAGATCCTGCAGGATGCAGTGGCCAAGAAGGGTGCGGCCGCGCCCGAGGACTGGCTGCGCCGCGGCGAAGTCGTCGCCTATCAGGCCAAGCTGCCCGATCAGGCCGCCTCATTCGGCGCGCAGCTGGTGCGCGGCTATCCCACCATCCAGAACTGGGCGTTGGCGATTGCTGTGCTGCGCGATCTGAGCCGCTATCCCTCGCAGGACATGATCGATCTGCTGCGCCTGATGGACCGGACCAGCAGCTATATGGAAGCGCGCGACTACATCGACTACATCGAGGCCGCCGATGCGCGCCGCTCGCCCGGCGAAGTGCTCAAGGTGCTCAATGCCGGGGTTGCCTCGGGCAAGCTGACCGCCGGCAATCAGACCGTTGCCGAAGCGCGGACCATCGCCACGCAGCGCCTGGCGGGTGACAAGGCTTCGCTGCCCGGGCTGGACCGCGATGGCCGCGCGGCGGGTGCCACCGCGGTTGTCGCGATGGCCGCGGCCGACGCCTACCTCAGCTACGATCAGCCGGCCAAGGCTGCGGAGCTGTACCAGATCGCGCTGACCAAGCCGGGGGTGGATACCGCCCGGGCCCTGACCCGCCTGGGCATCGCCCAGGTCGACATGGGCCAGGCCGCCGCCGCGCAGGCCACCTTCGCCAAGATCGAAGGACCGCGCAAGGCGATGGCGCTACTGTGGTCGGCCTATGCCGCGGGCAAGGCGGCACCGCCGGCCGTCAAGTAGGCCTGCGGACCAGAACAACGGAAAAGGGCGGCGCGCAATCGCCGCCCTTTTCATGTGGCGGTCAATCGACCGGGGCGAAGGCGTCGGTGCTCTCATCCAGCACGTGCAGGATCCCGTCGGAGATGGCGAAAAATGCGCCGCGCAGGCGCAGTTCGCCCTTGCGCTCCTTGCTGCGCACGCAGGGAAAGGTGCGCAGGTTGGCGAGGCTGACCTTGACGCCGGCCTGCTCCATCGCCCGTTCGGCAACGCGCCCTTCGGTGCCGTGGGCAGCGACAACCGGTTCGCGCGCTTCGTCGAGCAGCGCGATCCAGTCGGCGATGAAGCCGCCTTCGCCCGGCACCGCGCCGTACATCTCGCGGGTCAGCGCGGCCTTGCACCCGCCGCACATGCCGTGGCCCATGACCACGATTTCCTTCACGCCGAGCACCTGCACGGCAAATTCGAGCGCGGCCGAGACGCCGTGATGGCCTGGTGTCGTCTCGAACGGCGGGACCATCGCGGCGACATTGCGCACGACGAAGATCTCGCCCGGATCGACATCGAATATCTGCGCCGGATCGACCCGGCTGTCGCTGCAGGCGATGACCATGACTTCGGGCTGCTGGCCTTCGCGCAGGCTGGCCCAGCGTTCGCGGTTCGAGGTCCAGGCCTGGCTGCGAAAGCGGCGGTATCCTGCGATCAGATGATCGAGTTCGGGAGAGAAGTCATCGGTCATGGGCGCCCTCTTGGCGGCAAATTTTCACGCTGGCAAGCCGCGCGCCAAACGCCTAGAGGAGCGCGGATGAACGACCTTTCCGCTGCTCCGAAGAGCGAACGCCAGCGCAAGCCCGACTGGATCCGGGTCAAGGCACCGACCAGCAAAGGCTATGGCGAAACCCGCCAGCTGATGCGCGATCTCGGGCTCAACACCGTGTGCGAGGAAGCGGCCTGTCCGAACATCGGCGAATGCTGGACCAAGAAGCACGCCACGGTGATGATCCTGGGCGATGTCTGCACCCGCGCCTGCGCGTTCTGCAACGTCAAGACCGGGATGCCGCGCACCGTCGATCCGCTCGAGCCGGAAAACGTCGCCGTAGCTGCGGCCAAGCTCGGGCTGGAACACATCGTCATCACCTCGGTCGACCGGGATGACCTGCCCGACGGCGGCGCCGGCCAGTTCGTCAAGGTGATCGAGGCGCTGCGCCGCAACACCCCGGCGACCACGATCGAAATTCTCACCCCCGACTTCCGCGGCAAGATGCGCGCAGCGGTCGAGGCGATTGTCGCTGCCGGCCCCGACGTTTATAACCACAACCTCGAAACCGTGCCGCGGCTCTATCCGACGATCCGCCCGGGCGCGCGCTATTACGCTTCGCTGCGCCTGCTCGAAGAGGTCAAGCGCCACGATCCGCTGATCTTCACCAAGAGCGGGATCATGCTGGGGCTGGGCGAGGAACGCCTGGAAGTGCACCAGGTGATGGACGACATGCGCAGCGCCGGGATCGATTTCCTGACCATGGGGCAATACCTGCAGCCGACCCCGAAGCACGCCAAGGTGATCGATTTCGTCACCCCGCAGGCGTTCAATGCCTATGGCGCGATTGCCCGGGCCAAGGGTTTCCTCCAGGTCGCGTCGAGCCCGCTGACCCGTTCGAGCTATCACGCCGGCGACGATTTCCGCGCAATGCGCGATACCCGCGCGGCGCAGCTGGCCAAGGCCGCGCTCAGGGGCTGATGCCGGGGATCAACGAAGTGCGCCGCCTGCCCTGGTCGGCCGAGCAGATGTTCGATCTGGTCGCCGATGTTGCGCGCTATGGCGAGTTTCTGCCATGGGTCGTTGCCACGCGGGTCCGCTCGAACAGCGAGACCGAAATGGTTGCCGACATGATGGTCGGGTTCAAGGCGCTGCGCGAAAAGTTTACCTCGCGGGTGATCAAGCAGCGCCCGGAGCGGATCGAGGTGATCTATGTCGACGGGCCGATGCGCGATCTCGACAACGTCTGGCATTTCCGCCCGCTCGACGGCGGCGGCTGCGAGATCGAATTCGCGGTCGATTTCACCTTCCGCAACGCCGTGTTCGAGGCCTTGGCCGGGCAATACTTCGACCGCGCCTTTCGCAAGATGGTCTCAGCCTTCGAGGAACGCGCGGAAAAGCTCTACGGCAGCAGCAGCTCAAGCGCGACCAGCGCCGCTTCGTGACGGACCGCGGCGCGGCTGGTCGCGGCGAACAGGCGTTCTTCCGCCACCGATTCCTCTTCCGCTTCACCCCTGACCGCGCGGGCGAAGACCACGGTCCCGACCGGCTTCTGCGCGCTGCCGCCGTCGGGCCCGGCGATCCCGCTGATCGCCACGGCAACGTCGGCGCGGCTGCGGTTCAGCGCGCCTTGCGCCATGGCCCAGACGCAGGCGATCGAGACCGCGCCGAAGGTATCGATGATATCCATCGGAATACCCAGCATTTCATTCTTGGACTGGTTTGAATAGGTGACAAAGCCGCGGTCGAGCACGGCCGAGGAACCCGCCACTTCGGTCAGCGCCGCGGCGACCAGCCCGCCGGTGCAGCTTTCCGCCAGCGCGATGGTGCGCCCCGCCGCGCGGTTTTCGCGCACCACGCGCTCGGCCAGCGCGACCAGATCCTTGGGCAGCAGGTTCACGGGCGTATCGTCCAATCCTTGCGAATCATGGCGCGCGCATTGGTCCCGTTGCGCGGCAAAAGCCAGCGTTCAGTTCGCCAGCAGCGTTGCCGCCGCCTGCGCCGCGATCCCTTCGCCGCGCCCGGTGAAGCCGAGCCGTTCGGTGGTGGTGGCCTTGACGCTGACCGCATCGAGAGCGACGCCCAGCAATTCGGCCAAACTGGCGCGCATCGCATCGCGGTGCGGACCGACCTTTGGCGCTTCGCAGATGATCGTCACATCGACATTGCCGATCCGGTACCCGGCTGCGGCGGCAAGTCCGACAGCATGGGTCAGGAAGCGGTCGGACGAGGCCCCGCGCCACTGCGGGTCGCTCGGCGGGAAATGGCTGCCGATATCGCCCTGTCCGATCGCGCCCAGGATCGCATCGACCAGCGCGTGGATCGCGACGTCGGCATCGCTGTGTCCCGACAGGCCGTGGCTGTGCGGGATGCGGACGCCGCAGAGCCACAGCTCTTCCCCCGCAGCCAGGCGGTGGACGTCATAGCCGGTACCGACCCGGACCGGCACGGCCTGCACGAAATCGGCGGCATAGGTCAGCTTGTGCATGGCTTCGTCTCCATCGACCAGGGCAACGGCCAGCCCGGCGGCCTGCGCCACCTGGGCGTCGTCGCCGGCCGTTGGGTCTCCGTCCCAGCCGCGGTGCGCGGCAAGAATTGCGGCAAAGCCGAAGGCCTGCGGGGTCTGGACCCGGCGCAGGTCCTCGCGCCGGGCCGGGGTGCCCATTGCGCTGCCTTCGGCCTGGACCAGGCTGTCGACAACCGGCAGGACCGGTATCGCCGCTGAATGCGCGTCAAGCGCGGCCTGGAGCCGGGCGAGGACAGCGCCGGGCACGATCGGCCGCGCAGCATCGTGGATCAGAACCCGGTCCGGAGCCGCTTGTGTAAGGGCCTCCAGCGCATGGCGCACCGAAAGCTGCCGGGTCGCGCCGCCCGGGATCAGGATGATGCCTTCGATTTCCTGCAAAGCTGCCCTGGCCAGTTCCTCGGCCCCGTCAGGAATGGCCACGACGATCGGGTCGCAGCCCGCCGCGGCCAGCGCCTCGGCCGAATGGCGCACAACCGGTTTGCCGCGCCACAGGGCGAACTGCTTGGGCAGCGGCTGTCCGGCGCGCAGACCTTGCCCGGCGGCAACGATAACCGCGGCGGTGCGGGGCAGGGTAGTGGGGGCGCTCATCTGTTCTGCGCGGTAAGCGCTTGCCGCGCGCGGAGCAATTCCCTATGTGCTGCCCAATTTTTAGGCACAGACGCAATGAACCCGCTACCTTCCCCGCCGCAGCTGGCGCCAATCATGGTCGGCCCGGTATGCATCGCCAGCCCGGTGATCCTGGCGCCGATGACCGGCGTCACCGATCTGCCGTTCCGCCGCATGGTCCGGCGCTTTGGCTCGGGCCTCAACGTCACCGAAATGATCGCCAGCCCCGCGGCGATCCGCGAAACGCGCCAGTCGGTGCAGAAGGCGATGTGGGATCCCGCCGAGGACCCGGTTTCGATGCAGCTGGTCGGCTGCGAGCCCGCGCAAATGGCCGAGGCGGCCAGGCTGGTCGAGGATCGCGGCGCCGCGATCATCGACATCAACATGGGCTGCCCGGTCAAGAAGGTGGTCAACGGCGATGCCGGTTCTGCGCTGATGCGCGACCTGCCGCTCGCCGCGAGCCTGATCGAGGCGACGGTCAAGGCGGTCGCGGTGCCGGTGACGGTCAAGATGCGGATGGGCTGGTGCCACGACAGCCTCAACGCCCCGGAACTCGCGCGGATCGCCGAGGACCTGGGCGCGAAGATGATCACGGTCCACGGCCGCACCCGCAACCAGATGTACAAGGGTTCGGCCGACTGGCGTTTCGTGCGCCAGGTCAAGGACGCGACCCGCCTGCCGGTGATCGTCAACGGCGACATCTGCAGCCGCGAAGACGCCCGCACCG
>JBJTLX010000148.1:0-6502 GCA_046063245.1 Novosphingobium sp. | reverse complement strand
CAACGCCGCCTCCACCACCCCGCCGGGATATACCGATTCCAGCGCCGCGGCATAGGCTGCCATCTGCCGCAGGATCGAAATGGGCACTTCATCAAGGCTGGCGGGCGGGCGCCGCGCGGTCTTGAAATCGACCAGGCGGATCCGCTCCGCGCCTACCGCCATGCGGTCGATCGTTCCGGCGATGACCTGCCCGCCGACTGTCGCGGCGATCGGCACTTCGGCCAGCGAGCCCGGGGCGAACAGATCGGCCCAGGCGGGGTCGGCCAGCACCTTGACCGCGGCGGCGGTCATCTCCGCGCGGGCGTGCTGGTCAAGCTCGGGCGCAGCGCGCGCCAGCCACGCCTGCGCCGCAGCCATGCGCTCGGACTGCGGAACATCGGGCAGACGTTCGAGCAGCCGGTGCAGTAGCACCCCGCGCCGCGCCGCGGCTGCGCCAGCGCCGCGTGGATAGGGCGGATCGGCAGCCAGATCCTCGCCCAGTTGGGAGGGCGCGAGCGGACGCGGCGGACGCGGCTCGTCCGGCGGTTCGCGCTCGATCCACGGCGGCAACAAGGGCAGCTGGGCCGTTACCGCCGATCGGGCTGGCGCTATCGCCGCGGGCGCGGAGCCATGGACCTTGACCGCTTCCCACACGTCGTCGCTTTGCCAATCCTCTTCGAACAGCATTTCAAGCTGCGCGTACCAGCTGTCCGGGTTGGGGACCTTTTCCCTGCCGCCCAGCGCACCGCCGATGAACAGCGCCTCTTCTGCGCGGGTCATCGCAACGTAAAGCAGACGCCAGTGTTCCTGCATGTCGGCCAGGTCCGACGCAGCCTTGGCCGCAGCAATCGCCCCGGCCACTTCGTGCTTGCGCAGCCCCGGCAGCGGGATCGTCTTGCCGCTGAGCGGATCGTCAAGGTCAAGCGCCGAACCGCGCGAACCATGCGGATTGTCGGCCGCATCGGCCAGGATCACGATCGGCGCCTGCAGGCCCTTGGCCCCGTGGACCGTCATCACCCGCACCTGATCGCCGCGCTGTCCGGCCTCGCGCTTCAACTCGCCCTCACCGGCATCGAACCAGCGGATGAAGCCCTGCAGACTTGGCACCTCGACCGCGGCATAGGCGCCGGCGGCGTTGAGCAGCTCGTCGATCGGATCGTTGGCCTCTGCCCCCAGCCGCGCGACCAGGCTGCGGCGGCCCTGCCACGGCCCGGTCAGGATCCAGTGAAGCAGTGCCAGCGGGGTACCGTAATCGGCAATCCCCAGCAGTTCGCCCAGCAGGCTCCAGGTCCGCGCCACCAGCGCTTCGCCGCGCGCCGCGCGCAAGTGATCGTACAGCCGCACCCCGTCGGGCCGCCAGCCGTGCCGCAGCAGGTCGTCCTGGCTCCAGCCGAGCAGCGGCGAGGTCAGCAGGCAGGCCAGGTTGAGATCGTCGAATGGCTGCGCGGCAAAGCGCAGCGCTGCCATCAGATCGCGCACCGCCAGCGGCGCGGCGAGCCGCAGCCGGTCGACCCCGGCCACCGGCACCCCGTGATAATGCAGCCGCGCGACGATCAGCCCGGCCAGTTCCTTGCGCTTGCGCACCAGCACCATGACGTCGCCCGCGCCAGCGCGGCGCACCTCGCCCTTGACCAGCGGATAGCCCGGACCGGCATCGTCCAGCCAGGCCTTGACCTGCAAGGCGATGCGGTTGGCCAGCTGGCGATCGCTCCGCGAAAGCCAGTCCTCTCCGCCCTCGTCGGGGGGGGATTCGCCGGGGTCATCGTCGTCTTCCGCGGCGGCGCCAAGCACACGCCACAGCACCACCTGCCCGGGCCGCTCCTGCCCGACGTGCCGCTCGGCCGGCTCGGCCAGCCCGAACCCGTCCGAACCGATCGCCTCGATTGCGCGGTCGACGAAGCCGAGAATGTCGCTGGCGGTGCGGAAGCTCTGGCCAAGATCGAGGTCCTGCAGGGTCCGCGCCCGGCGATTTTCGCGCAGCGCGCGTTCGGCCGCGGCCAGCGCGCCCATCCGTGCGCGGACGCGCTCCTTCGCCGCGGCGAAATTCTCCGGGCTGGTGCCCTGGAAGCGGAAGATCGCCTGCTTGTAATCGCCGACCACGAACAGCGTGCGCAGCTTGTCGTCGCGCGCGCCCTCACCCGCAAAGAACTCGTCGGTCAGCGCGTCGATGATGTCCCACTGCGCCTGATTGGTGTCCTGCGCCTCGTCGACCAGGATATGATCGAACTGCCGGTCGAGCTTGTAGCGGATCCACCCGGACAGCTCGCTGCGGCCGAGGAGGTTGGCGGCTTGGCGGATCTGGTCGTCGAAATCGATGAAACCGGCGCGCGCCTTGGCCGCGTCCCAGGCGAGCGAGAACCGGCGCCCGACTTCGAGCGCGGGGGCGAGGAAATCGGCGAGTTCGAGCAGCGCCTTGCGCTCACGCACTGCCAGGCTGCTCGCCAGCACCTCGAGCGCGGCGGTCTCGAAATGCTCTTCGAACTTGACCACCGATTTGAGATTCTTGGGCCGATCGTCGAGCGTGAACAGCAGTTTGTGGAGGTCGCCAAGGCGCTCCAGGCGCTCTTCCTCATCGGCTTCGAGCCAGGCCGAAATCGCGGCGGCGGCGGTAACCCCGGTCGCCGCGCCCCACTGCCGGTACGCCGCCAGGCAGCATTCCAGCGCGTCGACGGCAAACACGTCGTCGCTGCACAGGTCGGCCAGATCGGCCGCGCTCGCGTCGCTGTTCAGCCCGAGCAGGCGCAGTACGTTGGGCCGCATCGGCGGCTGCCAGCCGCCCGGCCCTTCCCATGCCTCGCGCGCTTTGGCGCAGCGCAGCAGCCAGGCCGGCACCTCCTTCGGCCCCATCCGCACCGACAGCGCTTCCAGTGCCGCCAAGGTCGCGGCATCGTTGCTGCGCTCGGCCTCGAGCAGCATTGCGCCCAGCACCTCGCGCAGCAGCAGGTCGCGGTCACGGTCCTCCATCGCCTTGACCCCGGGAAGCAGCCCGGCCTCGCTGGGGAAGGCGGCGAGCAGCCACTGCGCAAAGGCGTGGATCGTATCGATCCGCAGCCCGCCGCCGGGGCAATCGAGCACTTCGGCAAACAGGCGGCGCGCGCGCAGGATCGCCGCGGGGCCCGAATCCGCGCCGATGGCTTCAAGGTTGGCGAACAATTCGGTTTCGCTGGCCCGCACCCAGCGCGCCAGCACCGCGTTGATCCGGGTGGCCATCTCGGTCGCCCCGGCCTTGGTGAAGGTCAGGCAGAGGATCTGCTCGGGCCGCACATCGCCTTGCAGCAGCAGCCGCAGCACCCGCGCCGAAAGTACCTGCGTCTTGCCGGTTCCGGCCGAGGCAGAAAGCCAGACCACTTCGCCGGGATCGACTGCGGGGGCCTGCTCAGGGGTCAGGGGATAGACCGCGCTCACGCCCCGTCCTCCCCGCGCGCCTGCCACTCATCGAGCCGCATGAGCTGGTCGAAATCGTTGAAGCCGATGTAGTCGGGGTTCTGCTGCGCCTCGAACGGCGCATCGCCCTTGATCCACAGCGCGATCGCATCGCGCACGAAGGCTTCGGTTCGCGCCAGGAATTCCGCGCGCGGTATGCCGCTGCGCCGGGCCCCTTCCCTGATCGGTTCGGAGCACTTGCCAAAGCCCGTCTCGCTCTTGTCGTTCTTGGCCAGCGACCAGTATTCGAAGCGTTCGGGCTTGCCCGCGATGCCGGCAAAGCCCGACGCCGCGGCGATCAGCCCGAGCGTGCCGAGTTGCAAAGCATAGCCCTTCTCGACTTGCGTTCCGGATGGCGCAGCACCGGTCTTGTAATCGACAATCACCAGCGACCCGTCAGCCGCGGCGTCGATGCGGTCGGCGCGGCCATAGACCTTGACCCCGGCCAGGGTCATTACCCCGTCGATCTCTGGCTGCAGCACGCGCCGGCCCTCGCCCTTGGCCTCGCCGACACGCTGCACCACCCATTCCAGCCCCTTTTCAAGGCGCGGCCACCACAATGTCCGCACCATCGGGTGGGCCTGCATCTTCGCCAGTTCATCCGCGGCCAGGGCGTGGAGCTCGCCCGGTTGCTCGCCGGATAGGTGCCAGCGCTTGAACACGTCGTGAATCAGGGTCCCCTGCCACGCCGGCGAGGGCACGGCGTCGAGCGGATCGAGCCGCCGCAGTCGCAGGATGGCCGAGGCATAAAACTGATAGGGATCGCCGCGCAGCCGGTCGATCGCGGTGACTGCCAGCGCGACATCGCGCTGCTCCGGCGACGGCCGCGGCATCGGGCGCGGATAGGGCGGCGCGGCGATGGCGGCATCGATCCTGCGGGCCAGCGCCGGTGTCGCTGTCTCGCGGTGCGCTGCGGCCAGATCGGCCGTGCTCCTGCCGGTCCCGAGCAAGGCCTCGACCCGCAGCACGAAGCGGCTGGGAATCACCGGACCGCTGGCGTCACGCGCGGCCCAGCTCAGCACCACGTCGGGCGCGCCCAAAGCCCCGGCCAGATCGTGCGCGGCCAGCCCGATGCGAAACTCGCCCGAGGGCACGCCCAGCGCGCGCAGCACCGCGGGGGGCAGCAAGGGCTCGGCCCCCGGGCTCCCCGGCCAGGTTCCTTCGGTCAGCCCGCCGCAAATCACCAGATCGGCGCGGCTCATCCGCGCCTCGAGCAGGCCGTAGATCGCCACGCGCGGGTGGCCGCCCCATGGCGGGCGCACCGCGACGCGGTCCATCGCGTCGCGCAGCACCGTGGCAAGATCGCCGGGGGCGATGGTCGTCCCGACCTGCCCTGCCGCCTCGCGCAGTTCCTCGACCAGCGCCGCCAGCGCGCGGCCGTCGGCCTTGCTCCACAACGCCTCACCGCACAGGGTTTCCGCGGCGCTGACCAGACGGTCGAGCGCGTCGGACAGCGGCAGCTGTTCGGCCCAGTCGAGCAGCGGGGCGACGATCGCCTCGACCTCGCCCCACCAATCCGCCGCGCCCGCGCCCAGCTTCGCGGCTGCGGCGCGCAGCGGCGGCAGACCGGGCAAGGGGCGCGGTCCGCGCAGCTTGAGATCGAGACCCCGGGCGTAGTCGAGCCAGGCGGGGCGCGATTCGCCGGGCCGCACCAGTGGGTTTTCGAGCAGCGCCAGCAGCGCCACCGGCGCGGCGGCGCTGGCAACAACCTCGGCCAGTTGCAGCAGCACCCGCCCCGCCGCGGTCTGCGGCAGCGGCACGCCGGCGCTGTCGTCGGCAAGGATGTCCCAGCGGCGCAGGTGTGCGACCACGCGCCCGGCCAGGCCGCGATCGGGGGTGACCAGCGCCACCCGGCGCTCGGGCACGTCCAGCGCCTCGCGGATCAGGATCGCGATCGCCTGCGCCTCCTCGCCCGGATGCGCGGTGTTCATCAACCGCACGCCCGACAGGCGGCGCTGCGCGGCGGGAAGATCGACCCAGCGCGCGCTGGCGGCGGAAGGCAGGAACAGGTTGGAAATCGCGCGGCTGCGCTCGGGCGGCGCGGCGCCCAGCCCGGCGCGGTGCCACTTGTCTACCTCGCCGCGGTTCACCCCCATGCGATTGAGCAGCAGCTTGAGGTGGTATTGCGGGTGAGTCAGCGCGTCGTGCCGGTCGAACGGCGGATCCCCCGGCCCGGGGGGCGGGCCCGCGGTGCCGAGCAGATCCCAGGTCTCGTCGTCGAGCGAGAGGTCGAGATCGGGCAGGATCACCGCCCCGCGCGGGGTTTCGGCGACGACGCGCAGCAAGTGCGCCAGCGCCGGCGAGGCGCTGGTGATCCCGGCCGCGACCAGCGGGGTCGGCGGCGGTGTCTCGCGCCAGCGCCGCGCGGCATGATCGAACAGGCGGTTGCGCCGCTCGGGCGGATCGACTTCGCCGCGCGTTGCCAGTTCGGCCTGCCACTGCGCCAGCACCGTGGCGAATATGCGGGTCGAATCGATCCAGTGCCGCGCCTGGTCGCCGACGATCCCGGCGATCCGTTCCTCGACCAGGTTGTCGAAGCCGAGGCCCTCGATCGCCAGCCGGTCCATCGTCCGCCCGGTCTCGAAGGCAAGGCGCAGCAGCGCCGGGGTCGGCGGCGGTTTGGGCATCGCGGCGCGCAGCAGTTCGGCAAGGCGGAACAGCCGCCGGGCCGGATCGGCCGCAGGGGGAATAGAAGCGCCCGCCCCCAGCGGATCGAGCAGCGGGCCGAGCGTCTCGTCGAGGTCGAGATCGCCGACCACCGCCATGCGCGGCAGCAGCAGCCCGCTACCCGACAGCCGCACGAAAGCCTCGGTCACGATCCGTTCGGCGCGGCGGCTGGGCAGCAGCAGGGTCAGGCGGGCCAGGCCTAGCTCGGGCTCGGCATAGCGCGGGATCACCCCGGCGACGAGGGCATCAGCAAAACCGCGGTGCGCCGCGATCGAATAGACCTGGGGGCCGCCGCGCTCAGCCACCGGACAGCGCGGCTTCGGTCATTCCGATCGCCGCGGGATAGCCGACGTCGAACCACTGGCCATCGTGGACCAGCCCGTGGCAGCGGCCTGCGGCGATCGCCCGGTCCCAGAACACGTTGGTCGAGAAG
>JBJTLX010000147.1:0-11950 GCA_046063245.1 Novosphingobium sp. | reverse complement strand
GCCGTCGAACCCCGATTTCGACGCGATGATCGGGGCATCGCCCGCGTTCCGCACCGCGCTTGCCGTCGCCGCCAAGGCCGCTCGCAGCCACACGCCGGTTCTGATCGAGGGCGAAAGCGGCAGCGGCAAGGAAATGCTGATCCGCGCGATGCAGGCCGCCAGCCCGCGCGCCAAGCTGCCGTTCCGCCTGCTCAACATCGGCGGCATTCCCGCCAATTCGGTCGAATCCGCCTTGTTCGGCCACGAAAAAGGCGCCTTCCCCGGCGCCTTCGACCGCCATATCGGCGCGCTGCAACACGCCGACGGCGGCACCCTGGCGCTCGACGAGATCGACCGCCTGCCGGTCCACGTCCAGCAGCGCCTGCTCGAATCGATCCAGCGCGGCGACGTCCGCCCGATCGGGGCGCGCCACTCGTTCCGGGTCGACGTTCGCCTGCTCGCGGCGAGCAATCTGCCGCTCAAGGAAATGGTCGACGGCGGGCACTTCCTGCCCTAACTGCTGGCCGCATTGTCCGGCGCGGTCGTTTACCTGCCGCCGCTGCGTGAGCGGACCGGCGATATTGCCGCACTCGCGCGCCACTTCCTCGCCCGGATCGGCGAACAGCCGGGGCTGCGCGCGCTGGGGATCACCGATGGTGCGCTGGCGCTGCTTGCCGCCTACGACTGGCCGGGCAACGTCCGCCAGCTGCAGGCGGTGCTGTTCCGCGCCGCGGTGTTCTGCGACGGCGACGCCCTGACCGCCGACGATTTCCCGCAGCTGTCGAGCCTGATCGGCGGCGAACCCGGTTCGCACGCACAGGTCCAGGAAGGCGTGGGCGTCATGCTCTATACCGCCGACGGCAACCTGCGCCCGCTCGAAGAGATCGAGGCCGATGTCATCCGCCTCGCCATCGGCCACTACCGCGGCCGCATGACCGAAGTCGCCCGCCGCCTCGGCATCGGCCGCTCGACGCTGTATCGCAAACTCAGCGAACTGGGGATCGGCGACGCGGCTTGACCGAGGAACGGCGCAAGCTTTCCGGCGGACAGATTGCCTTCGTGACCGCAATATCTGCGGCCACGCTGGGGCTCCACTTGTGGCAGGAACTGAGGAAGTCGCCCGAACAGCGCGCCAAAGAGGCCGCCAAACTCCGCGCGCATCATGCCGCCAGGCGCGCCTTTGAGGACCGCCGGCACAATGCCTGGGAACTGGACGAGGCGCGCTGGAAAGCCTTCATGGACGATCCGCAAGCCAAGCAAGACTTCGACGCGGAATATTACATCAAGGTCCAGGCCGAGCCGCTCAACGCCACCGTCACGCATTCGCTGGGCGGTGATATGTGGGCCACCCGGGACGACTACGTCGTGCGCAACGGCGATGACACCCTGAAGCTGACGCTCCACCACGACGGTCATTACCTTTACGTTGCGCTCGATACAGCGGACGGCAGCTACCGCTATGAGGGTCACTACGGCGCCCGGAGCCTGCTGATCGGCAAATGCGACGGCACGCCAACGCAAGAGCAACGCAAGATCGCAGCCCTGATCGCCGCCATCAGGACGCAGAACATGCTGACCGAACGCGCCACGTTCGTGGTTTTGGCGGACTATGGGCCGCTGCGCGACAAGCTCTATGCGAAATTCGCGATTGCCCGCGGTTGGCCGCCCGAAAAGGACGCCGAAGTCGCCCGGGTCAATCTGGAGCACTACGGCAGCTCACCTTCCTTCTGACCGGCGCTGACGCGGCCGGGCGATCGGTGCGCCGGTACAAGGGCACCCGAGGGGGCTAGCCGGCTAGTTGGGAAAAGTCCGTCAGCGCTGCATCACGCAGCCCGCGCCAGACGCGCAGCGCCTGGATCGTTTCGGGCACGTCGTGAACTCGCAGCAGCTGGACCCCGGCATCCATGCCCTTCACCGCCAGCGCGACGCTGCCGCCAAGGCGCTGGTGCGGCGGGGCCTCGTTGGACAGCGCGCCGATCATCCGCTTGCGGCTGGCGCCAAGCAAGAGCGGCTGGCCGAGCGCGTGGAACAGCGGCAAGGCATTGATCAACGCCAGGTTCTGGGCGACGTCCTTGCCAAAGCCGATACCCGGATCGAGCACGATCCTGTCGCGCGCGATACCCGCGGCCAGCGCAGCATCGCGGCGTTCGGCAAGCCAGTCGAAGACATCGAGCACAACGTCGGTGTAGCGCGCATCGGCGTGGAGATCCTCGCCCGCGCCCGGCGCGTGCATCAACACCACCGGCGCGCCGGAGCGGGCGGCGAATTCCAGGCTGCGCGGATCGTGGCGCAGCGCCGAAACGTCGTTGATGACGTGGGCTCCAGCGGCCAGCGCCGCTTCCATTACCCCCGGACGGCGGCTGTCGATGCTGATCGCCGCGCCGGATTTTGCGAGGCGCTCGATTGCCGGGATGACGCGCTTGAGCTCGTCGCCTTCCCACACCGCTGCGGCCCCCGGACGGGTGCTTTCCCCGCCGACATCGACGATTGCCGCCCCGGCTTCGAGCATCGCCGCAGCGTGGTCGCCCGCGACCTCGGGATTGTCCATGAACTGGCCGCCGTCAGACATGCTGTCCGGAGTGACATTGAGAATGCCCATGACCTGCGGCTGGTCGAGCCGGATCGTCCGCGCGCCGCACTGCATGGGTGCGTGGACGCGTTGCAGATTGTCGAACTGTTCGCGCACCGTCTCCGGCAGATCGCCAAGCGCCGCGCGCAATTCGGGCAGCGAATAGCGCGTGCGGGCGGTGACCTTGCCGCCGTCCCGCGCGATCAGGGCAAAGCGGCTGGCATAGACCAGCCCGCCGGCGAGGCGCAACGCCTCGCCCTCCTCGCTTTGCGGGGATTCGGCCAGGGCAATCGGGCGGAGATAATGGCGCAGGGTCAGTCCTCGGTCGCGAGCAGATAGAGCTGGCGAATGGCGTCGAGCGGCTTGACCGCGCCCTCGTGCTCGACGTGCCAATACGACCAGCCGTTGCAGCTCGGCGCGCCTTGCAGCTTGGCGCCGAGGCCGTGGATCGACCCGCTTTCGGCTCCGCAGACCAGCGAACCATCGGCACGCACCGTGGCCTGGACCTTGCGCTTCTTGTCGGTGATCACCGTGCCCGGCGCGATCCAGCCGGTTTCGACCAGCGCGCCGAAGGCGACCCGCGGCGCAGACTTGGGGCTTTGCATTGTCGTCACCGCGCTTTCGTCGAGCGGCAGCGCCAGCTCGATCCGCTCCAGCGCGGCTTCGCGGTACAGGCTCTCACGCTCGCAGCCGATCCATTCGCGGCCCAGCCGCTTGGCCACCGCCCCGGTCGTGCCGGTGCCGAAGAACGGATCGAGCACGACATCGCCCTTGTTGGTCGTCGCCAGCATCACGCGGTAGAGCAGCGCTTCGGGCTTTTGCGTCGGATGAACCTTGTGCCCGCCCTTCTTGAGCCGTTCCTGCCCGCCGCAGATCGGCAGCACCCAGTCCGATCGCATCTGCAGTTCGTCGTTGAGCGTGTTCATTGCGCGGTAGTTGAAGGTGTACTTGGCTTTCTCCCCCATCGAGCACCAGATCAGCGTTTCGTGGGCGTTGGTGAAGCGGGTGCCCTTGAAATTGGGCATCGGGTTGGCCTTGCGCCAAACCACATCGTTGAGGATCCAGAACCCCATATCCTGCAGCATCGCGCCGAGGCGGAAGATGTTGTGATAGCTGCCGATCACCCACAGCGAGCCGTTGGGTTTGAGCACGCGGCGCGCCTCGGTTAACCATTCGCGGCTGAACTTGTCATAGGCGGCAAAGCTGTCGAACTGGTCCCAGTGATCGGTCACCGCGTCGACGTGGCTGCCATCGGGGCGCGACAGATCGCCGCCCAGCTGCAGGTTATAGGGCGGATCGGCGAAAATCATGTCGACCGATGCCTCGGGGATGGTCCGCATCGCTTCGATGCAGTCGCCATCGAGGATCCGCCCGAGCGGCAGTTCGCCGCGCACAGCCTCGCTGGCGGCGCTCAGTCGCGCCCTGGTCTTTTCGGCAGTGTGGCCCATGATTTTCGTTCGATCCCCCTTCGCGAACCCTCAGGGTGAGTTATCCACAGGGCCGCGTCAAGCAGCGACTCCGCGGGAATCCTAGCGATTCATGGTTAGCAAAGGGTTACCGAAAGCGGAACGGAACGAGTCCGGCACACGATGTTGAGTCCGCGGATTCGGGCGGGACTCAAGATGTAGTGGGTGTGGCGCAGACGACTCTGAAAGAAAAATTTCGTTCGCCAGAACCGCAAGGCCTATTGTCTATCAATTAAGTTGAGTTAAATCGGAACGCGTCGGGACGTATTCCAAGTCGACCGGCCTCCCCCACTCCACGGAGACCGAACATGAGCACCATCATCCCGGGGCAGAGCAACCACGCCCCCTTGATCCTGACAGTCCCCGGACTCGACAACAGCGGCCCGGACCACTGGCAGACCCGCTGGGAACGGCAGCGCGGCGATTGCCGGCGGGTCGATCTGGGGATGTGGAGCAAGCCCCACCGCAACACCTGGGTCAACAAGCTGAACCTGGCGATCCGTCAGGCAGACCGGCCGGTGGTGCTGGTGGCACACAGCCTCGGCTGCCTGGCGGTGGCGTGGTGGGCCCAGCTCGAACAACCGGGACCGGACAGTCCTGTCCGCGGCGCCCTGCTGGTCGCCCCGCCCGAGGTCGACTTCTTCCCCCGCGACGAGCGGATTGCCAGCTTTGCGCCGACGCCGGCGATCCGGCTGCCGTTTCCGTCGATCCTGATCGCCAGCCACGACGATCCCTACATGGGCTTTCGCACCTCGCGGCGGCTGGCCAGGGTCTGGGGCAGCAACTTTGCCGATGCCGGCAAGGTCGGACACATCAACGCGGATTCGGACATCGGCGATTGGCCGTTCGGCCAGTTCATGCTGGGGATTCTGCTGCGCAGGACCGGACCGGAGGTCAAGGGACAACGGGCTGAGGCGCCCGCCACAACCGAGGTGCATCAGGCGTTCGAACACTCGCTCGATGCGGACCGGCTGACGCTGTGATCGCCCGTCCCGCTCAGCCGAGCGGCAAATCGCACTGCGCCACCGGGGCAAAGCTGCGGCGGTGCAGCGGCGTCGGCCCGAACCGGCGCAGTGCGGCGAGGTGCTCGGCGGTGCCATAGCCCATGTTGCGCGCCCAGCCGTAATGTGGGTGCATCTCGGCATGGGCGCGCATCAGCCGGTCGCGGTGTTCCTTGGCGAGGATCGAGGCGGCGGAGATGCACGGCTCCAGCGCGTCCCCGCCAACGATCGCCCGCGCCGTCCAGCGCCATTCCGGCACGCGTCCGGCCGGGGTCTTGTTGCCGTCGATCAGCACCTGGTCGGGTTCGATCCCGAGCCGCGCCACCAGCACGACGACCGCGCGCGTCATCGCCAGCATGGTCGCCGCGAAGATGTTGATCCGGTCGATCTCGTCGGCCTCGACCACGCCCAGCGCCCAGTGGCACGACTGCTGGATCAAGGGTTCAAGGACCGCGCGGCGCTTGGCCGAAAGCTTCTTGGAATCGTCGAGCCCGACCAGTGGAGCGCCCCCCAGCACACAGGCTGCAGCCACGACGGGGCCCGCCAGCGGCCCGCGACCCGCTTCGTCGACCCCGATGATGATCCGGTCGGCGCAAGGCTTGGCAAGCAGGAAAGGCTGGGCGATGGTATCGGACATGAAAGCAAGCCTCTTCGCCGCTCTATCGCCGCTCGCCCTGCTCGCCGCAAGTTGCCACGCCACCGCCGCAGGGGATAGCAGCGCGACCGCTGCGTCGGTGAGCCACGCCTTTGCGGTCAAATCACTCGCAACGCTCGACGAGCCGTGGGCGATGGCGCTGCTGCCTGGCGGGACCTCGGCGCTGATTACCGAAAAGGCCGGCAAGATCTGGCTGGTCGACCTGAGCAATGGCGCGAAGGTGCCAGTAAGCGGCGCGCCGACAGTCGACTACGGCGGGCAAGGCGGTCTGGGCGATGTGGCGCTGGCACCCGATTTCGCGGCCAGCAAGGTGATTTATCTGACCTGGGTCGAAGCCGGCCCGCGCGACACCCGCGGCGCGGTTCTGGGCCGGGCCACCCTCGATCCCGCGGCGCCGCAGCCCGGGCTTGAAGGCCTGACAGTGATCTGGCGGCAAAGCCCCAAGGTTACCGGGCGCGGCCACTTCTCGCACCGCGTCGCCTTCTCGCCCGATGGCAAATACCTGTTCCTGTCCTCAGGCGAGCGGCAGAAATTCACGCCCGCGCAGGACCTTTCCAACAATCTCGGCAAGGTGCTGCGACTCAACCGCGATGGTACGCCGGCGGCGGGCAATCCCTTCGAAGCCAGGGGCGGCGTGGCGCGGGAAATCTGGTCCTACGGCCACCGCAACCTGCTCGGCCTGCAATTCGATGCCGCCGGGCAGCTTTGGGACCTCGAACACGGTCCGGCCGGGGGCGATGAGCTCAACCTGGTCAAGCCGGGACAGAATTATGGCTGGCCGCTGGTCTCCGACGGCGATCATTATGACGGCAAGGCGATCCCGCGCAATGCGACGCGCCCCGATCTGGCCCAGCCGGCGATCAGCTGGAACCCGGTGATCGCGCCGGGCGATTTCATCTTCTACAGCGGCAGGATGTGGCCCGAATGGAAGGGCCAGGCATTGATCGCGGCGCTGGGCAGCGAAGGCCTGGTGCGGGTGCAAATCGACGGCGAAAAGGGCATTGAAGAGGCGCGCTATCCGCTGGGCAAGCGCATCCGCGAGATCCGCGAAGCGCCCGATGGCGCGCTCTATGTGCTCGAGGACGGCAAGGGCGGCCGCCTGCTGCGCCTGTCGAAGAAGTAGACAGCCCCGCCCCCGCCGCCTATCGGCGCGCCTCGATGACCGAGACCCTGACCCTGATCCCGCTCGACAATGTCGATCCCGCGCTGGTCGAAGCGCTGCTCGACCGCGCGTTCGAGCCGGAGCGGCGCCAGCGCACCGCCTACAAGCTGCGCGACGGGGTCGACTGGCTGCCGGGGCTGAGCTTCGCGGCGATCGATGCGGAGGAGTATCTGGTCGGCTCGATCCAGTGCTGGCCGGTGGCGCTCACCGATGAATCCGGGCGCCGCCACCCGCTGATCCTGGTCGGGCCGGTTGCGGTGTCACCGGACGCGCAGGGTCTGGGTTATGGCAAGGCGCTGATGACCGCGGCGCTGGGTGCGTTCGATCCGCGCGCGCCCTTGCCGCAGGTGATGATCGGCGATCCCGAATACTATGGCCGCTTTTGGGGCTTCACCGCCGAACCGACCCGCGGCTGGACCCTGCCCGGCCCGTGGGAGCCGCACCGGCTGCTGGTGCGCACCGGTAATCCGGCGGTTCTCCCGCTCGAGGGCACGCTCGGCCCTTGGCGGGGCTAGGCCGATCTGGCATCGCAGCGTCGATGCCTTACGAACCGCCGCCTGAAATTGCCGGACTGTCGTTGACTGCGCTGGCCGAACTGGTCGCCGCGCGCAAGTTGCCGCCGGTCGCGCAGTGGGATCATGAGGCCAGCAGCGACAGCAGAATGGTGATCCGGGCCGACGGCCGCTGGTTCCATGATGGCGGTGAAATCAGACGGCCTGCGATGGTCCGCGCCTTTGCCGGGCTGCTGCGCCGCGACGCCGCCGGGCAGCACTGGTTGGTCACCCCGACCGAGAAGCAGTCCATCAAGGTAGAGGATGCCGCCTTCATCGCCACCGACCTGGTGCGCACCGGCGATGCGCTGGTATTCCGGCTCAATACCGACGACACGATCATTGCCGATGCCGATCATCCGCTGGTCGCGCGCGGCGATGGCGACACGCCGGCGCTGTACCTGGCCGTGCGCCACGGTACCGAAGCGCGGCTCAACCGCAGCACCTGGCTGCAGCTGGTCGAACTGGCCGATGCCGACCTGAGCGTGACCAGCCGCAGCGCGCGTTTCTCGCTGGTCCCGGCATGAGCGAACTTGTCGCGCGCCTGCGCCGCCTCCACGCCGAAGGGCATGCCGCGCCGATCGAGGGGCTGCATCAGGACCACCGCGACCTGCCCGACACGCTGCGCCCTGCCGCCGTTCTGGCCGCTATTACCGAGCGCGAACGGCCGGGCTTTCTGCTGATCCACCGCCCCTCCAACATGCGCTCGCACCCCGGGCAGGTGGCCTTTCCCGGCGGCAAGATCGATCCCGGCGAAACCGCGATCGAGGCCGCGCTGCGCGAAGCCAACGAGGAACTGGGGATCGATCCCGGCGATGTCACCGTGATCGGGGCCAGCGATGAGTATCGCACCGGCACCGGCTATGCCGTGACCCCGGTGATCGCGGTCGTGCCGCCCGATCTGGTGCTGCGCCCCAACCCGACCGAGGTCGCCAAGTGGTTCGAAGCCCCGGTCGATTTCGTCTTCGATCCCGCCAACCAGCAGAGCCAATCGGCATTTTGGCAAGGCGCGGAAAGGCGCTACATCGAGATCATGTGGCAGGAACACCGCATCTGGGGCGTGACCGCGGCGATCATCGCCAACCTGGCTCGGCGGATCGCGTGGTAGAGCGCCTGCCCGCCGCAGACTGGACCAGGCGCCCCGATCTGGCGACGCTGGTGGCCGCGCTCGGCCCAGGCCAGGCGCGCTATGTCGGCGGGGCGGTGCGCGACACGCTGCTTGGGCTGGCGGTCAAGGACATCGACCTGGCCACCCCGCTCGATCCCAAAACCGTGATGGCGCGGGTGCGCGATGCCGGGTTCAAGCCGATCCCGACCGGGATCGAGCACGGCACGATCACCGCCGTCCTGCCCGGCGGCGCGGTCGAGATCACCACGCTGCGCCATGACGTCAGCACCGATGGTCGCCGCGCGACCGTGGCTTTCGCCAACGACTGGCAGGACGACGCCGCGCGGCGCGATTTCACCATCAATGCACTTTACGCCGATCCGGTAAGCGGCGAGATTTTCGACTATTTCGGCGGCCGCGAAGATCTTGCCGCGCGGCGGCTGCGCTTCATCGGCGATCCGCACCAGCGCATCCGCGAGGATCACCTGCGCATCCTGCGCTATTTCCGCTTCCAGGCGCGGTTCGGCTCGCAGCCCGCTGATCCGGCGGCGGAGCAGGCCTGCGCCGAGCTCGCCGCGACGCTCAAGGGCCTGTCGCGCGAGCGGGTCGGGATGGAGATGATGACCCTGCTCGGTCTGCCCAGCCCCGCCCCGACCGCGGCGCGGATGGCCGAGTTGGGCGTTCTCGACGTCGTCCTGCCCGAGGCGGATGTCACCGCTCTGGCCGCGCTGGAAGCCGAGGAAACGAAGCAAGGCGTCGCTCCAGATGCCCTGCGCCGCCTTGCCGCGCTGCTCCCCGCCGATGCGCCGCTGGCCGAGGCCGTGGCAAGCCGGTTCCGCCTGTCAGGCGCACAGAAGAAGCGGCTGTCTTTGGCGGCAGGACGCAGCCTCCCTGCTGCGGATGCCCGCGCGCTCGCCTATCACCTCGGCCGCGACGGCGCGCTCGACCGGCTGCTGCTCACCGGCCAAAGCATCGCGCCGCTTGCCGACTGGGCAATCCCCACCTTCCCGCTCAAGGGCGGCGACATCGTCGCGCGCGGGGTCAAGGCCGGGCCCCTGGTGGCGAAGACCCTGCAGGCGGTCGAAGCGCGCTGGATCGCCGAGGGCTTTCCCGATGCCGCCCGCGTCCAGTGCTTGCTGGACGACGAACTTGGCAAGGGCGCGGCGTGAATCTGGACGAGATCGGCCGCTTCCTGTTCGCCCAGCCGCTGCTGGCGCTGGCGGTACTGGCGATCCTGCTGGCCGCCGCCGGCTGGATTGCCGAGCGCAGCCATCCCCGCAGCGCGCAGGCGCTGCGCCTGCTCGGCTACACCGGCATGGTCGCAGCGCTGCTGCTGGTCATGGTCGAGGCAACCTGGCACGCCAGCCGCAGCGACGCCCGGCTGCTGCTGGGCAGCGTCGGCAAGGTGACGGTGGTCGGGCGGGAAACCGTGGTCCCGCTCGATCCCTCGGGCCATTACTGGGTAAAGGCCGAGCTCAACGGACAGCCGGCCGAATTCCTGATAGATACCGGCGCGACCTATACCGCGCTGGCCCCGGCCACCGCCCGCGCCGCCGGGATCGTCGCCGAATCGGGCCGACTGCCGGTGCAGCTCGATACCGCCAATGGCCCGATCGTCGCGCGCTTCGGCAAGGCCCGCGAGCTGACCTTCGGCACCATCTTCGCGCGCGACTTCGACGTGGTGATCGGCCCCGAAGAAGCGGGCGAGACCAATGTCATCGGGATGGACCTGCTGTCCCGCCTCAAGGGCTGGCGGGTCGAGAACAAGGCGCTGGTATTGGTTCCCGAAGGCTGACTAGCCGAACCGGTTGTCGCGCGGGAAGCCGTTGGGCGGCAGACGCCCGGCTGCCCCCCGTGCAACCTTCCACAGCCGCATGTCGCTTTCGGTCCGCACCCGCCCGCTGTCGCCGCCCATCTTCCAGCTCAATCCCTCGTCGAGCTTGAGCGTCACCGCATCGGCCAGCCCGCCGTCGCGGTAGCGCTGCAGGGTTACGCCCTGGCCCTTGGCCAGGATCGGGAGCTCTTCGAGACTGAACAGCACCAGCTTGCGGTTGTCCCCGACCACCGCGACGTGATCGTGCTCGGCCGGAATCTCGCGCACCACCGCCAGCTTGACCCCCGGCTTGGTGGTCATCACGCCGCGGCCCTTGCGGGTCTCTGCCAGCAGTTCGTCAGCTTCGGCCGCAAAGCCGCGGCCCTGATTGCTGGCGAGCAGCAGCTGCGCCTTGGGCCGGTGGACCAGCAGCGCGACGATGGCTGCTTCGGCATCGATGTCGATCATCGTCCGGATCGGCTCGCCAAAGCCGCGAGCCGAGGGCAGCTTGTCGCAGCCCAGGGTATAGAACCGGCCGTTGTCGCAGGCGATCAGCAGCTTGTCGGTGGTCTGGGCGTGAAGCGCGAAGGCCGGCCCGTCGCCTTCCTTGAACTTGAATTCACGGTCGAGCGGCTCGTGCCCCGAAGCGCCGCGGATCCAGCCCTTGGCCGAGAGGATCACCGTCACCGGCGCCTTCTCGATCATCGCATCCATTGAAAATTCGATCGTCGGTGCAGCTTCGGCAATCGTGGTGCGGCGGCGACCGAGCGCGGTATCCTCGGCATAGTCCTTGCGCAGGTTGGTCAGATCGCGCTTCAATCGCGTGCGCTGGCGCGCCGGGCTGTCGAGCAGTTTCTGCAGCTCGTCCCGCTCGAGCAGCAGTTCGGCGTGCTCCTTGCGCAGCTCCATTTCCTCCAGCCGCCGCAAGCTGCGCAGCCGCATGTTGAGAATCGCTTCGGCCTGGCGGTCGTTGAGTTCGAACTCGGCCATCATGACCGGTTTCGGCTCATCCTCGGTGCGGATGATCTCGATGATCCGGTCGAGGTTGAGGAAGGCGATGATATAGCCTTCGAGCAGCTCGAGCCGCGAGGCGATCTTGTCGAGCCGGTGCTGAGTGCGGCGCAGCAGGATGTCGATCTGGGCGATCACCCATTCCTGCAGCAGCAGTTTCAGCCCCAGCACCCCCGGCGTGCGATTGGCATCGAGCACGTTGAGGTTGAGGCTGAAGCGCGTTTCCAGGTCGGTCAGCTTGTAGAGCGATTCCTTGAGCAATTCAGGATCGACATTGCGGCTTTTCGGCACGAACACGATGCGGATCTGTTCATCCGATTCGTCGCGGATGTCTTCCAGGATCGGCAGCTTCTTGTCGGCAATCAGTTGGGCGACCTGTTCGATCAACTTGCCCTTTTGCAGCATGTAAGGGATTTCTGAGATCACCAGCTGCCAGGCCCCGCCGCCCAGCTTTTCGATCCCCGTTTCTTCCCATTCGGCATTGTCCAGCCGTCCGGTCGAAAAGCGCCCACGCACCCGGAATGCACCCTTGCCGGTTTCATAGGCGTGGCTGATCACCGCCGGGCTATCAACCACGATGCCGCCGGTGGCGAAATCGGGGCCTTTGAACACTTCCATCAATGCGCCGTGTTCAA
>JBJTLX010000146.1:0-2856 GCA_046063245.1 Novosphingobium sp. | reverse complement strand
GGCGCCGGTGCGCTCGCGCAGGTTCTTCACGTCAGTGGCGGTATAGGCCATTTCCGCATATCCTTTTAGAAAATGAGTGGGCGGCCGGGCGGTTAGGCCCGGCGCGCTACAACTTCGTGACCGTCAGCTTCAGGCTTCGGTCGCGGTTTCTTCGACCGTGACCTCGTCGGCAGCCGGGGCTTCGATCACGGCGTCTTCGACCGGAGCCTCTTCCATCGCGCCGATGTCGGCACCCGAGTCGACCACGCCTTCGCGGTGGCCCTTGGTCGCGGCCGCGGCAACGGCATCGACATAGAGGCGGATCGCGCGGCTGGCGTCATCGTTGGCCGGGATCGGGAAGGCGATGCCATCGGGCGAAACGTTCGAATCGAGGATTGCGACGACCGGGATACCCAGCACGTTGGCTTCCTTGATCGCCAGTTCTTCCTTGTTGGCATCGATCACGAACATCACGTCGGGAATGCCGCCCATGTCGCGGATCCCGCCGAGCGACAGCTCGAGCTTGTCGCGTTCGCGGGTCAGCTGCAGGACTTCCTTCTTGGTCAGGCCTGCGGTGTCACCGGCGAGCTGTTCCTCAAGCGTCTTCATCCGCTTGATCGACTGGCTGATGGTCTTCCAGTTGGTCAGCATGCCGCCGAGCCAGCGGTGGTTGACGAAGTGCTGGCCGCAGGCGCGCGCGGCCTGGGCGATCGGATCCTGCGCCTGGCGCTTGGTGCCGACGAACAAGACCTTGCCGCCGGCGCGGACGGTGGCGTCGACAAAGTCGAGCGCGCGCGCGAACAGCGGCACGGTCTGCGACAGGTCAAGGATGTGGATGCCATTGCGGGCGCCGAAGATGTACGGCTTCATCCGCGGGTTCCAGCGGTGGGTCTGGTGGCCGAAGTGTGCGCCGGCCTCAATCAATTGCTGCATGGAGACGACAGGAGCCGCCATAATCAAAATCCTTCCGGTTGTGCCTCTGGCAAGCTGGAACCGTGCGGATAAGGCCCGCTGCGGCACCGGTGTGTGGCGCTTGCCATGTGGATTTGCCTGCCGGTCGCAACGCACCGAAAACCGCCGAATTGCCTGCAGGCCGCGCGCCCTTAACCGCCGGTTGCGGCAAAATCCAGCGCAAAATTGCACGGGGCCGCGCCCGGCGCGCATCGCCCGGCCGCAATTTTCCGCTTGACGAGTCAGAACAAATAGGGAACACCGCCATTCAACGGGGGTCGTGAAACCCATTACCCCGGACGAGAGTTATCCACAAGGTATACACAACCTGTTCACACGGTTTTGAGCAGGGGCGCGGCGAAGGACGGACCCATGCTGACATATGCAATCGCCATTCTGTTTGTGCTGAGCGCCGCGGTATCGCTGGCCGTGATTGCCCACAGCCTGCACCGCGCCGCGCCGCAAGTCGCCGATCTGTGGGCGCAGCTACGCCAGTGCAGCGATGCCGCGCCATTTCGCTTCCGCATCGTCGAGATCGTGACCGGTGTGAACGACGGCAAGGTCGTCCGCTTGCCGGTCAGGGCGCGTCAGGTGCCGCAACAAGGCCTGCGCGCCGCCGCTTGACCCGGGCATAGGCGATCCAGCCGATCGGGATGATCGCCAGATAGACCACGCAGATCCCGATCAGCACCAGCCACGGATCGGTCAGCGCCGCGGCCCCGACCAAGCCGACCAGCACGATCACGGCAAGGCGGGCGCTGCGCGGCGGGCGCAGCTTGCCCCAGGACAGCGTCGGCAGGCTGGAAATCGCCAGGAAGGCGATCAGCACCAGCCAGATTGCGACCAGCAGCGGATTGTTGAAATAGGTCAGGTCGGTGGCGAACGACAGATACATCGGCAGGAACGCCAGCCCCGCCCCGACCGGCGCAGGAACCCCGGTGAGGAAACCGGCGGTCTTGTGCGGTTCGTCGGGCAGGTCGATCTGCGCGTTGAAGCGGGCCAGCCGCAGCGCCATGCACACCGCAAAGGCCAGCGCGGCAAACCAGCCGAAGCGCGGCACGTCCTTGAGCGACCACATGAACAGCACCAGCGCCGGCGCCACCCCGAACGAGACGTTGTCGGCCAGGCTGTCGAGCTCCGCCCCGAAGCGCGACTGCGCCTTGAGCAGGCGGGCGATCCGCCCGTCGATCCCGTCGAGTATCCCGGCCAGGACAACCGCGGCCACCGCCATGCGAAATTCGCCGGTAATGGCAAAGCGGATCCCGGTCAGCCCGGCGCACAGCGCCGCCGCGGTGATCGCGTTGGGCACCAGCGCGCGCAGGGTCAGCCCACCCGGCAACCGGGGCGGTGTCACTGGGCGACGCCCTCGATCAGCGGCTGCTGGCCGACTTCGGCCAGAATCGTCTCACCGGCGATCGTCTTCTGCCCCATCAGTACCGTGGGTTCGGTCCCGGCCGGGAGATAGACATCGACACGGCTGCCGAAGCGGATCAGCCCGACCCGCTGCCCCGCGGCGAGCATGTCGCCCGGCTTGACGAAGGGCACGATCCGCCGCGCGATCAGCCCGGCGATCTGGGTGAACCCGATCTTCAGCCCGTCGCCGCGCTCGACCAGAATGTGCTGGCGCTCGTTTTCCTCACTCGCCTTGTCAAGATCGGCGTTCAAGTACTTGCCGGGAATGTAGACAACCCGCCGCACCGTGCCCGCGATCGGGGTCCGGTTGATGTGCACGTCGAACACCGACATGAAGATCGAAATGCGGGTGACTTCGTCCGGCTGCATGCCCGGCACGCCGCTGCCGTCGTCGACCTGCAGCTCGCGCGGCGGCGCGGTCTTGGTGATCAGGGTGACCAGCCCGTCGGCCGGGGCGACGATCAGATTGTCGCCGCGCGGGGTGACGCGCTGCGGATCGCGGAAGAACGCGCC
>JBJTLX010000145.1:0-14306 GCA_046063245.1 Novosphingobium sp. | reverse complement strand
TGAAGATCAACGACAAGCACATCGAGGTGATCGTTCGCCAGATGCTGCAGAAGGTCGAGATCACCGACGGCGGCGATACCGTGCTGCTGGCCGGCGAACAGGTCGACCGCGAGGAAATGGACGAGTACAACGCCAAGCTGGAAGCCGGGGCCAAGCCGGCCGAAGGCAAGCCGGTGCTGCTCGGCATCACCAAGGCCTCGCTGCAGACGCGTTCGTTCATCTCGGCGGCCTCGTTCCAGGAAACCACCCGCGTGCTCACGCAGGCGGCGGTCGAAGGAAAGCGCGACAGCCTGATCGGGCTGAAGGAAAACGTCATCGTCGGCCGGCTCATCCCCGCCGGGACCGGTGCGGGCATGAACCGCCTGCGGGTGGCCGCAACCAGCCGCGACGCGGCCTTGCGCGCCTCTTATCGCAAGCTGCAGGAAAGCCTGATCGCGCCCGCCAGCGCCGCGGAAGAGCATGCCGCCGAACTGGCCCAGGGGCCCGAAGCGGCAGGCTTCGAGGATCCGCTGGCGGCGGTCGAGGGGGAAACCCACGGCAGCGACGCCGATGCCGGCGACTACCTGATCAAGGACGACGGCGCCGAATAGGCGTCGCCGCCCAAGCGCAGACAAAGGCCCCGCCGGAGCGATCCGGCGGGGCTTTTTCGTTGTGGGTCTGGCAAAGCGCCGTCATTTCTTTACCGCGCGGCAAGCGGTCTCTGGCATGTAGGCGCTGAAGCGAAGGCAGATTGGGGGTGAGCGGCGTGGCTAATGGCGAGCTGATCAAGGTGAAGCGGCGTTGCCGCGAATTCGGCGCGGTGCACACCTATCAGGCCGACGAGGCCCTGGCCGCCGCGCTGCCCGATCTAGCGCTGCCACGGATGAACGCGGCGGCGCGCGCGGTATTCCGCGAGATTCTCGACTACGAAAAGCCGCCTGCCAACGGGTCTGTGAGCCGAGTGCTCGCCCTGGCCGAGGCGCGGGGATTCAGCGCCGATCCGCGCGACTGGGTACCCGATTTCGACCTGCCGGGGCAGCACTTGCCCTTGTACCAGCCGTGGGTCGATGCGCTGTCGGAGAACGGCTTCACCCCTTTCACCGAAGCCAACACGCTTTCCGCCCAGAACTGGGACCGCTGGAAGCCAAAGCCGCTCGGCATCGCGCTGCACCGCGCTTCGCGGAACCGCGACTGGATGACCAATCTGGTACTGAACCACAGCGCCGCGATGTCAGCAGCGCACCGCGAACTGGTTCTCGCCGCGCTTTGCGCAGGCAGCGTCGAACGAACGATCCACGCCTGGCAAGTGCCATTGATCGAGCGCTTCCTTGCCGATCGCTCGGCCAAGATCCAGCAACTCGCGCAGGACATGTTGCAATACAAGGATGTCGAACAAGCCCGGCGTGACCATGCCCATGCCCTGGCCCAGCACCTTGCGGTCGTGAATGGGCGGGTCAGCTATGCAGTCAAGCCGGAGCCCCACACCAGTCCGTTCATGCGGCACTGGTCCGGCACGACCTTTGCCCTCCTCGCCGAAGCGCTTGGCCTGACGCCCCCGCAGCTGGCCCACGGTGCTGAACTCGATTTCCTCGACAGCAGTTTCATGATTCTCGCGACCGGCACCGGAGATGTCGAAGTCCGCACGATCCTTGCCCGTCGGCTGCTCGCCGCAACGGGCGGCGAGAACATCGCCTTGCCACTGTTCCGTGACTTGGAGCCCGGCCTGCGGGAGCGCGCCCTGGAATCCTACTTCCAATCCAACTACATCAACAGCGTGCAGGAATTCCTCGGGACCGAGGCCGGACAACTCACGCCCGCGCAGATGCACCGGATGTCGGCCTTCCAGACCATCCAGGAGTGGCTGGCCCGTCACCTCAAGGACGGCACGAAGCCAGTCAATCTCAGCTACGATCCGCTGCGCGCAGTGGCCCTGTCGGTGGGCAAGGACGCGGCACAGGAGGCGCTCGACTTCGCGCTGGCGGCGGGGATGAAGCCGGACAATCCGCGCCTGACCATGCTGCGGTTCAACCTGGCCTTGTAGGACGGCCGTTCGAGAACCGAAAAACCCCGCCGGATCGCTCCGGCGGGGTTTTCGTTGTCCGGCTTTGGCGCGCTCAGAACTTGAAGCGCACGGTGCCGCCATAGGTTGCCGGCGGCGGCGGATAGCCCGAGAGGGTGCCGGTCTGGGCGACCCCGGGGAAGATCACCGGGTTGTACTGCGGCTCGGTCAGGTTGCGGCCCCAGACGCTGAACTCGAGCCCGTTCGAAAGACCGAAGGCAACCGAAGCGTTGAGCGATTCGATCGAGGCCTTGTTGGGCAGGCCCTGGGCGATCTGGAACGCGCTGTTCATCGCATAGTCGGTGTGGAAGGTGACACTGTTGTCGCCGCCGATGTCGAGCGTGTAGGTGCCGCCGACCGCGACCGACCAGTCGGAGATACCGCTGGGCTTCTGTCCGGTCAGGTTGGTCGAGACCACCGTATTGGTCAGCGGGTTGAACGCCGATCCGCCGGTGAACAGGTCGTACTTCGGATCGAGGTAGGTGACCGATGCGGTGAAGTTCAAGCCCTTGACCGGGGTCAGCGAGCCATCGAGTTCGAACCCGACGGTGGATTGCTTTTCGGCGTTGCCCAGGACGAAGCCGGTGCCCTGGAAGACGTTGCTCTGGAAGTCCTTGAGGATCTGCTTGAACACCGCCAGGTTGAAGCCGAACCCTTCGAACTGGCCCTTGACCCCGATTTCATAGACCTGCGACTTTTCCGGACGGGCATAACGCGTGCCGGTGGTCAGGTTGGCCAGCGCCAGCCCGGCGGTACGGATCGGCGAGGCCGCCGGTGCCGGGACCTGGGCAGGCGAACCCGGGATGAAGTCGGCCGCAAACGGGCGGCTGTCGTACGAGAGGTTGAACGAGGTCGCCTTGAAGCCGGTGGCGTAGGTTGCATAGACGCTCAGCTGACGGCTGAACTTGTAGTTGGCGCGCAGCGTGTACGACAGGTTGTCGTCATGGGTCTTGCCGCTTTCCACCACGTTGGGATAGTTCAGGAACCCGGGCAGGAACTGCAGCGGCGCGAACGCGAGGAACGGATTGCAAGAGCCCGAGCGGGTCGGATTTGCCGGCGAGGCCGGCGGCGCGCCCGTGACCGTCGAACAGCTGTTGGTCCGCGGATAGAGGATGCCCGGGGTATAGATGCCCGCCGGAATCGACCCCGGCAGGCCGGCATTGGCACCGGTCTGCACCAGGTCGATCGTCGAGAAGGTATCGGTGGTCGTATTGTTGGTCGCCACCGTTTTCCAGTCGTTGGTGTAGTTGGCACCGACGGTCAGGGTCAGGTTCTCGACCGGTTCGAAATCGAGCTGACCGAAGATCGACAGCGCGTCGTTGGTGTACTTGTAGTTCTCGAACCGCCCGAGGCCCTGCGAACCGAACGGCGCGACTGTGGCCGAAATACCGTTGAGGGCGCGCAAGGTCGGCTCGAAGGCGGTATAATTGCCGCCGGTCAGCAGGTTGGCATAACCGCGGAAGTCCTTGCCGAACAGCAGCTGCGCATCGATGTCGATCTTCTCGTGGAAGCCGTAGGCACCCAGCAGGAAGTTGACCGGGCCATCGAAGTTCGAGGCGATCCGCAGTTCCTGGGTATAGGTGTCGATCTTGGTGTGGTTGCTGTTCTCGCCAATGATGTCGGCGCTGGTGAAGTCCGAATCCGCGTTGGTGAACGATCGCACGCCGCGATAGGCGCTGATGCTGGTCAGCGACAGCGTGTCGGTCAGATCGAAATCGGCCTGGGCGGAAATGCCATAGTTGTCGATCTTGTTGATCGAGGCGAAGTTGGCATAGCTGTCGAGCGCATAGGGCTGGTTCGACACCAGGTTACCGCCCAGCGCGCGCACCGCATTGCCGGTCGGGCCATCGAAGATGTTCGAGATCGAGCAGCACACTTCATCGATCTTGTCGTAATCGCCGATGATCCGCAGCTTGAAGGCATCCGACGGTTCGAACAGCAGCTGGCCGCGCAGGCCCCAGCGATTGCGGTTGTTATTGTCCTGGTTGAGGTTAATGTACTTGCTGAAGCCGTCGCGCTTGTTGAAGTTGCCGCCCAGGCTGAACGCCAGGGTGTCCGAAATCGGCCCGGTGATGTCGCCCTTGACGACGATGGCGTTGTAATTGCCATAGCTGGCCTCAAGGTTGCCGCCGAACTTGAACTGCGGTTCCTTGGTGACGATCGAGATGATCCCGGCCGAGGCGTTCTTGCCGAACAGCGTCGACTGCGGGCCGCGCAGCACTTCGATGCGCTGGATGTTGGGCAGATCGCCGATCTGGGCGGCCGAGCGCGAGCGATAGACGCCGTCGATGAAGACGCCGACCGAGGGTTCGATCCCGGCATTGTTGGCGCCGTTGCCGAAGCCGCGGATGATGAAGTTGGTATTGGCCGAGCTTTGCAGCTGGCCGACCTTGAGCGAGGGGACCAGCGTCTGCAGGTCGATCAGGTCGCGCACCTGCGACCGCTTGATCGTGTCGGCCGAGGTCACTGACACCGAAATCGGCGTGTCCTGCAGGGTCTTTTCGCGCTTGCTGGCGGTAACGATGATTTCGCCCGCAACCTCTTCATCGGCGGCGGCGGCATCGGTGGCAGGGGTCTGTTCCTGGGCATGGGCCGCCGTGGCAACGCCCATCGACAGCATGCCGATGGTGGACAGCAGGGCAACACGCACGAAACGCTCGGACTTGGTCATAAAGGTAACTCTCCCAGCGAGCCCGGTTGGGGCATCGAAGCGCTGGGCCTAGAAATCGCCGTGAAGGGCGTCAATCGGCAGCGCCAGCCGCGCGCAACTTAGTCGCGGACTGCGGCAATTATGCTACGCTGTTGTAATCGATTGCTGCATGCTGGCGATCGCTGTTCAAGCGTAGGCCATGCGCTCCAGCGCGCCGAAACAGGCCAGCGCGCCGGGATCGCCGAAGGGCGAAAGCTGGCTCATGAACACCCCGCCCAGCCCCTTGGCCGGGTCGATCCAGTAATAGGAATTGAAGATCCCGGCCCAGTTGAGGCTGTTCGCCGAACGGCCATTGGGACCGGGTTCGGGATTGGTCAGAAAGCCCAGGGTCCAGCCGGTGTGCTGGTCGGGGAAGCCGTCGAACGGCGGGGCGAGGTGGGGCATGGCGCTGCCCATGTAGCCCGCCCGGATCGCGCCGATCTGGTTGCGGCTCATTTCGGCGACGGTCGCCTGGCTCAGCACGCGGCGGCCCTCCAGCTCGCCGCCGTTCAGGACCATCCGCACGAAGCGGGCATAGTCGGGCGCGGTGCCGATCAGCCCGCCCCCGGCATTGTGGTATTCGCCGCCGCCGAGGAACATCGGCTGGACTTTCAGTGCGCCGCTTTCGTCATGGACGTGAACCTGCGCCGCGCCGGCCGGCAGGCTGTCGTAGAACCCGGTCCCGCTCATGCCGAGCGGCGCGAACAGGTGTTCGGCCATGTAATCGCCCAGACGGCTGCCGGTCACCGCTTCGACCGCCAGCCCGGCCCAGTCGATCGAGACCGAATATTCCCACTTGTCGCCCGGATCGTAGAGCAGCGGGGTGCGGATCCCGGCCAGCGAGCCGGGTTCGGGCATACCGACCGCGGCAAAATACTGCAGCAACTCGGGATGGATGAAGAAATAGCCGAAGCCCGCGGTGTGGGTCAGCAGGTGGCGCAAGGTGATCGGCCGGGCCGCGGGCCGGGTCTGCGGCTGGCCGGCGGAATCGAACCCGGTCAGGACCTGGGCATCCGCCAGTTCGGGCAGGACATCGCCGATCGGCCCGTCAAGGCTCAGCCGCCCGGCCTCGACCTGCTGCAGCGCGGCGACGGTGGCCAGCGCCTGGGTCATCGAGGCGATCTGGAAGGGGGTGTCCTCGCTCACCGGGGTCCCGCCTTCAATGGCGGTCACGCCCAGCGCCTTGCTGTAGCGCACCCCGTCGCGGTCGACGATCATTCCCACCGCGCACGGCAGGTTGGCACTGGCGAAGGCTTGTTCGAACATGCGGTCTCTCCCTTATCGGCCATTGGCTAACGCGGCGGCAGTGCCTAGGGAAGAGAAATGACCGATCGCCTTGTCATTACCCTTGCCCAGCTCAACCAGGTCGTCGGCGACATGGCCGGCAATGCCGCCGCCATGCTCGCTGCGCGCGAGCGCGCCCGCGCCGCCGGGGCCGACCTGGTGGTGTTCCCGGAAATGCAGCTGGTCGGCTATCCCGCCGAGGATCTAGTGCTCAAGCCGGCCTTCGTCGCGCGCGCTGCCGAGGCGCTGGAAGACCTCGCGGCGCAGACCGCCGATGGCGGCCCGGCGATGCTGGTCGGCTCGATCTTCGTGCGCGACGGCAACCTCCACAACGGCATCGCGCTATTGACCGAAGGCAAGGTCGCCCAGGTCCGCTTCAAGCACGAGCTGCCCAATTACGGCACCTTCGACGAGGTGCGGCTGTTCCAGCCCGGTCCGCTGCCCGAACCGATCGTGTTCAAGGGGGTGATGATCGGCCTGCCGATTTGCGAAGACATCTGGCACCCCGACGTGTGCCGCCACCTTGCCGATTTCGGGGCCGAGCTGCTGCTGTGCATCAACGGCAGCCCTTACGAGATCGACAAGGACACGCTGCGGATCGACGGCGTGGCCAAGCGCCGCGCGGTCGATACCGGACTGCCGCTGGCCTACCTCAACCGGGTCGGCGGGCAGGACGAGCTGGTCTTCGATGGGGCCAGCTTCGTGGTCAACGGCGACGGCAGCCTGGCGGTGCAGATGACCGACTGGGAAGAGCAGGAGGTTACCACCACCTGGACCCGCACCGCGACCGGCTGGCGCTGCGACAAGGGCGCGATCGCCCCGCTGGCCGATCACCCCGAGGATATCTATTGCGCAATGGTGCTGGCGCTGCGCGACTATGTCGACCGCAACAGGTTCCCCGGCGTGGTGCTGGGCCTGTCGGGCGGGATCGATTCTGCGATCTGCGCGGCGATTGCTGCCGATGCGCTGGGCCCGGAGCGGGTGTGGTGCGTGATGCTGCCCAGCCGTTTCACCAGCCAGCTGAGCCTCGATCTCGCCACCGAATGCGCGCGGATGATCGGCTGCAGGTACGAGACGATCCCGATCAATCCGGCGGTCATGGCCTTCGACGAGATGCTGGCGGGGAGCTTCGCGGACAAGGAATACGACATCACCGAGGAAAACGTCCAGTCGCGGATCCGCGGCGTGACGTTGATGGCGCTGTCCAACAAGTTCGGTCCGATGCTGCTGACCACCGGCAACAAGAGCGAGATGAGCGTCGGCTATGCGACGATCTATGGCGACATGGCGGGCGGCTACAATCCGCTCAAGGACGCCTACAAGATGACCGTCTTCGCGATCAGCGAATGGCGCAATCGGAACAAGCCCAAGATCGGGCTTGGCCCCGACGGCCCGGTGATGCCCGCGGGGATCATCACCCGGCCCCCGTCGGCCGAACTGCGCCCCGACCAGAAGGACGAGGATTCGCTGCCGCCCTACAAGGTGCTCGACGGGATCCTGCTCGGCCTGGTCGAACACGAGAAGAGCGTCGACCAACTGGCCGCCGAAGGGTTCGATCGCGACGTGGTGGTGCGGATCGAACGCCTGCTCAACATTGCCGAATACAAGCGCCGCCAGGCCCCGCCGGGGGTCAAGCTGGGCACCCGCAACTTCGGGCGCGACCGGCGCTATCCGATCACCCATGCCTTCCGGAGCGCGTGACTCCGCGCCCTCCAGGCGCTAACCGCGCGCCATGACCGTCACCACCCGTTTCGCCCCCAGCCCTACCGGCACGCTGCACGTCGGCAACGTCCGCGCCGCACTGCACAACTGGCTGCTGGCGAAGAAGCACGGCGGGCGCTTCCTGCTGCGGATCGACGATACCGACCGGGAACGCAGCCGCGAGGAACATGTCGCCAGCATCAAGGCCGATCTGGAGTGGCTGGGGCTGCACTGGGACGGCGAAGAGCGGCAGTCCGCCCGGTTCGATCTTTACGAAGCCGAGTTCCAGAAGCTGGTCGCTGCCGGCCGGGTTTATCGCTGTTATGAGACGGCGCAGGAGCTGGAGCTCAAGCGCAAGGTGCTGCTGGGGCGCGGTTTGCCGCCGATCTACGACCGCGCGGCGTTGAGCCTCACCGAAGCCGATCATGCCGCAAAGGAAGCCGCCGGCGAAACGCCGCACTGGCGTTTCCTGCTCGACCGCGACGCGCCGATCGCATGGACCGACGGCATCCGCGGGCCCCAGCACTTCGATCCCGCCAAGATGAGCGACCCGGTGGTCCGCCGCGCCGATGGCTCGTGGCTTTACCTGCTGCCCAGCGTGATCGATGACGTGGCGATGGGCGTAACCGACGTGCTGCGCGGCGAGGACCACGTCTCCAACACCGCCAGCCAGGTGCAGATGTTCCACGCGCTTGGCGCGCAGCCGCCGCGCTTTGCTCATGAGGCCTTGCTGACCGGGACCGAGGGCAAGCTATCGAAGCGGCTCGGTTCGCTTGGCGTTGCGGCGCTGCGCGACGAGGGGATCGAACCCGAGGCGCTGGTCGCCCTGCTCGCCCGGCTCGGCACCAGCGATCCGGTCGATCCGGCGCTCGATGCCGCCGCACTGGCCGAGCAGTTCGATCTGGCCCACTTCGGCCGCGCCCCGGCCCGCTTCGACGAGGCCGAGCTGCACCGGGTCAACGCCGCGGTGGTCCACCGGCTGCACTTTGCCCGGGTATCGCACCTGCTGCCCGCCGGCATGGGCGAAGCGGCGTGGGAAGCGATCCGCCCCAACCTTGCGCACATCGGCGAGGCGGCGGACTGGTGGCAGGTGGTGACCGGGCCGATTGCGGCGCCCGCGCTTGCGGAAGATGACAAGGCCTTCCTGCGTGAAGCCGCAAGCATCCTGGCGCGCACCGGTGCCGACTGGGCGGCGCTGACTGGCGCGCTCAAGGAATCGACCGGGCGCAAGGGCAAGGCGCTGTTTCTGCCGCTGCGCCTGGCCCTCACGGGGCGCGAACACGGCCCCGACATGGCTGCGCTATTGCCGCTGATTGGCACGGACGAAGCCTTGCGGCGGCTGTCCACCTAACGAAGTTGCCCAGCCGGCCGCAAAAACCGTTTTACATTGCGCGCAGCCGCCGATAGAGGCGCCCGCGATGTCCACGATGACCGCCCCGACTATTACCATCAAACCGACCGCCGCGGCGGGTACGGTTGTTGGGTCGCGCGCTTAGGCTTCCCGGACAGCCCGCCCCGCACCGAGCAGGCGGGGCCTTCCATAGCGGAACAGAACGAACCCCGACCTGCTCTTTCGAATGACGAAGGAGTAAGCAGCATGGTTCAGCGTTTCGCCCCCGGACAGAAGCTCAACGTCGGGATTGTCGGCGCCACCGGCGTGGTCGGGCAGGCCATGCTGGCGATCCTGCGGGAGCGTCACTTCCCGATTGCCAGCCTGCGCCTGTTCGCCTCGGCCCGGTCGGCGGGCAAGGTGATTGACGGCGTGACGATCGAGGATGCCGCCAGCGCCGACTTTTCCGGGCTCGACATCGTCTTGTTCAGCGCCGGTGGTTCAACCTCGAAGGCGCTGGCACCCAAGGCCGCAGCCGCAGGCGCCATCGTAATCGACAACTCCAGCGCGTGGCGCTCCGACCCGGACGTGCCGCTGGTGGTGGCCGAAGTGAACCCCCACGCGCTCGATCATCTGCCCAAGGGCATCGTCGCCAACCCCAACTGCACCACCATGGCCGCGATGCCGGTGCTGAAGCCGCTGCATGATGAGGCCGGGCTTACGGCGATTGTCGCCTCGACCTATCAGGCGGTATCGGGCGGCGGGCTGGAAGGGATCGACGTGCTGGCGCGCCAGATCGACCATGTCGGCACCCGCGCCCGCGAACTGGCCGAAGGCGGCCATGACGCCCTGCTGCCCGCGCCCGAAAAGTGGGCCGTGCCCATCGCCCACAACGTCGTTCCGCTCAATTATGTGCTGGGCGAGGATGGCTATACCGAGGAAGAGACCAAGCTGCGCGACGAGAGCCGCAAGATCCTGGAGATTCCGCACCTGCCGGTATCGGGCACCTGCGTGCGGGTGCCGGTGTTCACCGGGCATTCGCTGTCGCTCAACCTGTCGTTCGAACGCCCGATCAGCGTGGCCCGCGCGCTGGAACTGCTGAGCCAGGCCCCCGGCGTGGTGATCAGCGCGGTGCCCAATCCGCTGGAAGCGACCGGCAAGGATCCGGTCTTCGTCGGCCGCGTCCGCCAGGATCCGACCGTGGCGAATGGCCTGGCGCTGTTCGTCGTCGGCGACAACCTGCGCAAGGGCGCGGCATTGAACGCGGTGCAGATTGCCGAGGCATTGCTGGGATAAAGTCCACGTTCTGTTCGTGTAGAGCGTGGTCGAGACACCGGTGCGCGGCGTCTCGACTACTCTCGACGCGAACGGAACTGGTTTGATTTGTATGGATACAACGCCCGCTGGGCCGCCCCTTACTCCATGAACCAGCCGTGGCTGACCACCAGGCTCTGCCCGGTCAGCGCATTGCTGGGGAAGGCGGCGAACAACAGGGCGACCTCGGCGACATCCTCGATCGAGGTGAATTCGCCGTCGACGGTCTGGCCGAGCATAACCTTTTTGACCACCTCGTCCTCGGAAATGCCAAGTTCCTTCGCCTGTTCGGGGATCTGCTTGTCAACCAGCGGCGTGCGCACGAAACCGGGGCAGATCACGTTGGCGCGGACCCCGTGCGGGCCGCCTTCGCGGGCGATGGTCCGGGCCAGGCCAAGCAGGCCGTGCTTGGCGGTGACATAGGCGCTTTTGAGCGGGCTGGCGGTCTTCGAATGGACCGAGCCCATCAAGATCACCGCGCCCGAGCCCTGGGCATACATGTGCGGCAGAACCGCCTTGCTGGTCAGGAAGGCGCCGTCGAGATGGATCGCCAGCATCTTTTTCCAGTCGGCATAGGCGAAGTCCTGCACCGGATTGACGATCTGGATCCCGGCGTTGGAGACCAGCACGTCGACCCTGCCCCACCGTGCGACGACCGCGGCCACCCCGGACTCGACCTGTTCCTCGCTGGTCACGTCCATCGCCGCGGCCATGGCGCAATCGGTGCGGCCTGCGTTGAGCGCGTCGGCCGCCGCCTGCGCGGCTTCCAGGTTGAGATCGGCAATGGCAACCTTTGCGCCGGCTGCGGCAAAACGCCTGGCGATACCCAGACCGATGCCGCTGGCGGCGCCGGTGACGATGCAGATCTTGTCGGTCAGGTCCATGCGCAAACCCTAGCCCCTAACCGTGCTGCACTGCAACACGAGAACTAGGCCGCCGCGACTTCGACCGTATCCTCGCCCGCAGCGTCGAGCAGGCGCTTTTCGACCGCCTTGAAGCGCTGCGGCGAATCGAGCTTTTCGCCCAGCACGTCGGTGACGTAAAAGGTATCGGCGGCGCGCTCGCCATAGGTGGCGATATGCGCCGAATGGACGATCAGCCGGGCCTCGAACAGCGCGCGGGCCAGCCGGTTGAGCAGCGCCGGACGGTCGCGGGCATTGACCTCAATCACGGTGAAGCGGTTCGAGGCGTGGTTGTCGAACTCGACCGTCGGCTGGACGTCGAAAGCATCGGCGCGCGGGCGGGCGAGCGGGCGGGCGGCCAGCTGCGGCACCAGCTTGACCCGGCCCATCAGCGCATCGCCGATCATGGTCTTGATCCGGGCGAGCTGGCCGTCTTCCGAGAACGGCCGGCCGAGTGGGTCCTGGACCAGGAAATTGTCGACCGCCATGCCATTGCGGGCGGTGTGGATGCGCGCGTCGATGATGTTCCCGCCGGCGAGGTGGATGCCCCCGGCAATGCGGTAGAACAGCCCGGGATGGTCGGCGGCGATCACCGTCACCAGCGTCGCCCCGCGCGCGGCATAGTATTCGGTATGCACGTCGAGCGCGGCGCCCTTGGCCGCGGCGAGCTGGCGCAAGTTCATCGCGATGATGTCGTCGGGCTCGGCAATCCAGTAGGCGTCGCCCATCTGCTTGCCGTGCCGCGTGACGAGCGCGCTGTCCTTGCCCAGCCGGTCGCCGACCGCGGCCTTCTTTGCCGCAATGCGATGTTCGCGGCCGTGCTGGACGTGGCCCAGCCGCAGCCGTTCCTCTGCCGCTTCGTAAAGCTCGGCGATCAGCTGGCGTTTCCAGCTGTTCCACACCCCGGGGCCGACTGCGCGAATATCGACGATGGTCAGCATCGACAGCAGGCGCAGCCGCTCGACCGACTGGACCACGGCGACGAAATCGCCGATCGTCTTCCAGTCGGCCAGATCGCGCTTGAACGCGGTGGCGCTGAGCAGCAGGTGGTGGCGCACCAGCCACGAGACCAGCGCGGTCTCTTTTTCATCCAGTCCCAGCCGCGGGCACAGCCGCAGCGCCACTTCGGCCCCCAGCTCGCTGTGATCGCCGCGCCGCCCCTTGGCGATGTCGTGGAGCAGGATCGATACGTACAGCGCGCGGCGATTGATCACCTTGTGGATGATCCCGCTGGCCAGGGGATGATCGGTCTTGAGATCGCCCTTTTCGATCCGCGCCATCAGCCCGATCGCCCGGATCGTATGCTCGTCGACGGTATAGTGGTGGTACATGTCGAACTGCATCTGGGCGTTGACCCGGCCGAAGTCGGGAACGAAGCGCCCGAACACCCCGGCCTCGTTGAGCCAGCGCAGCGCAGATTCGGGATCGTGGCGGCTGGTCAGCAGGTCCATGAACAGCGCGTTGGCGCGAGGCTGGTCGCGCACGGTATCGACCAGCCGGGCATCGCGCACCGCGAGGCGCATCGCGTCGGGATGGAGTTCGAGCCCTTCGCTGTCGGCCAGCACGAAAATCTCGATCAGTCGGACCGGGTCTTCGGCAAACCAGCCATCGCCGGGCACGTTGATCCGGCCGCCGTAGAGCACATAGCCCTTGAGCATCCGCTTGCGGGCGCGGAAGCCCGCGAGCAGCCCGCGCGGCGCCTTCTTGCCCGATTGCTCATCTAGCTGGGCCAGGAACAGCCCGGTCAGATGGCCAACGCGTTTGGCCTGCAGGAAGAAGTACTGCATGAACCGTTCGACCGCACTCTTGCCAGGTCGATCGGCAAATTGCATTCGCGCTGCCACTTCGCGCTGCTGGTCAAAGGTCAGTCGGTCTTCGGCCCGTCCGGTGATGGTGTGAAGGTGGCAGCGTACTGCCCAGAAAAAGTTCTCGGCGCGGCGGAATGCGCGATACTCTGCCGGGGTCAACAGCCCGACATCGACCAGTTCGGACACATCGCGCACGTGGTGGATATATTTGCCGATCCAGTACAGCGTGTGCAGATCGCGCAGGCCGCCTTTGCCCTCTTTGACATTGGGTTCGACGACATAGCGGCTATCGCCCAGCCGCTTGTGACGGTCATTCCGTTCGGCCAGTTTTTCGGCGACATATTGCCGCTCGGTCCCTGCCACAACTTCGGCCCAGAACCGGCGCTGCGCTTCATCGAACAGCGCCTGATCGCCCCACACATAGCGCCCTTCGAGCAAGGCCGTGCGGATCGTCAGATCGCTTTTCGCCATCCGTACCATTTCATCCAGGCTGCGGCTGGATTGGCCAACCTTGAGCCCCAGATCCCACAGGAAATAGAGCGTCGCCTCGATCACCTGTTCGCACCACGCGGTTTGCTTGCCCGGGGTGATGAACGCCACATCAACGTCCGAATGCGGCGCCATTTCGCCGCGGCCATAGCCTCCCACCGCCATGATGCTCAGTCGTTCGCCCGATGTGCGATTGGGCGCGGGGTAGAGATCGTCGATCACGTGGTCGTGAATTACCCTGATCAGCTGATCGACCAGAAACGCCTGCGCCTCCGCGCTGTCATGTCCGGCCGAGGGATGGAGCGCAAGGCGGCGGGCAATTTCCTCGCGCCCTGCCGCCAACGCGCCGCGCAGCAGCTCAACCACCCTGGGCCGCGCCTTGGCCGCGCCCCTGGCTTCCACCGCATCGGCAATAGCGGCTGCCAGCGCCCGGCGATCGATCACCGATCGCTGGTTGTGGATCCGGCTCACGCCTCCGCCTTCTGCTCGCTTTCCCATAGAGTCAGGTAACGGGCATTGCGCACGCGCTTGTCAAGTAGGCTAGTTGCCAGCGGCCTTTTCGCTCAGCGTCTGGCCCTGGCCGTTCAGCATTGATTGGCGCACCGCATCGTGCACCGCGCTGGCCTTGGCCCCGCGGTCGAGCTTGTAATAGGCGGAGAGATAGGCCCAGTCGAACTCGGTCAATCCAGCAGGCGGATCGCCGCCCGGAGTGAACAGCGTCAGGATCGTCGGCAAGGCCCGCTCGGGCACT
>JBJTLX010000144.1:0-3234 GCA_046063245.1 Novosphingobium sp. | reverse complement strand
GCCAGGGCCCGGGCAGCTTCCGCCTGGACACCGACACTCTGGTCACCAACGCCGATGGCGAGAGCAAGATCAGCTATGCCGCCGCAGCAATTCCTCGACGCCCATCACCGGGCGTCCGGCGCGCTGGATCAGGACCGGGCGCACCGCGCCGTGGCCGCAGGCGATGGTCAGGCGGTCGTCGAGGGTGGTGCCCGGTGCGCCTTCGCGATTGACCAGCTCGACCTTGAGGACGCGGTAGCGCTCGCCGTCGAGTTCGAAAAACGCGCCGGGGGCAGGGGCGAAGGCGCGGACCTGGCGCTCGACCTGTTCGGCGGCGCGGGCGAAGTCGATCCGGCTTTCGGCCTTGTCGATCTTTTTGGCATAAGTGACGCCAAGATCGGGCTGGGCTTCGCTGCGGCGCTCCGGAAGATCGGACAGCACCTCGACCATCAGGCGACCGCCGAGTTCAGCCAGTTCCGATGTCAATTCGCCCGCGGTCTTGTCCTTGATCGGCGTGCGGGCCACAGCCAGCATCGGCCCGGTATCGAGCCCGGCCTCCATCTGCATGATCGTCACGCCCGTAACCGGGTCGCCCGCCAGGATCGCGCGGTGGATCGGCGCCGCCCCGCGCCAGCGCGGCAGCAGGCTGGCGTGGATGTTGAGGCAGCCGCGCCTGGGCGCATCGAGCACCGGCTGCGGCAGGATCAGGCCATAGGCGGCAACCACCGCGACATCGGCCTCAAGCGCGGCGAAATCGGCCTGCGCCTCGAGATCGCGCAGACTGACCGGGGTGCGGACGGGAATGCCGTGGGCTTCGGCTGCGCGGTGGACGGGGGAGGCGAGCAGCTGCTTGCCCCGTCCGGCCGGACGCGGCGGCTGGGAATAGGCGCAGACCACCGCGTGCCCTGCGTCGATGAGCACTTCCAGCGCCGGCACGGCGAAATCCGGGGTTCCCATGAAAATGACGCGCAATGGTCTGCCCTTTTTGACTCCCCTCCCCGGCGGGGAGGGGTTGGGGGTGGGGGCTCGGCCTTCGATTGGCAACAGGCGCCGAACCCCCATCCCAACCCTTCCCCAATGGGAAGGGCTTTTCGGTTCAAATCTCTGCAAAAGGCCCCTATCGACCGCGTCATGGCATCGCAAGAGATCGAAGCGCTAACCCAGGCCCTGTCGCGCCTGCCCGGCCTGGGCCCCCGTTCGGCGCGGCGCGCGGTGCTGTGGCTGATCAAGCGGCGCGAGACCTCGCTGGTGGCCTTGCTCGAAGCGCTTGGCGCGGTGCGCGAAGGGCTGATCGAATGCGCCACCTGCGGCAATGTCGACACGGCCAACCCCTGCGCGATCTGCACCGACCCCCGGCGCGATCAACGTGCGCTGTGCGTGGTCGAGGATGTGTCCGATCTGTGGGCGCTGGACCGGGCGCGGCTGTTCACCGGGCGTTACAACGTGCTCGGCGGCAGGCTCTCCGCGCTGGAAGGCGTCCGGCCGGAAGACCTTGCGATCGGTTCGCTGATCGAACGCGTTGCGCGCGGCGGGATCGACGAAGTTGTCCTCGCCATGAACGCCACGCTCGAGGGCCAGACCACCGCGCACTACATCGCCGAACGGCTAGAGGGCTACCCATTGCGGATCACCCAGTTGGCGCACGGCCTGCCGGTCGGGGGGGAACTCGATTACCTCGACGAAGGCACCCTGGCGCAGGCGCTGCGCGCGCGCCGACCGATGGGTTGATTGGTTTCACCCGAAGTACCGACGGTGCCGCTTTATGGCCGAAGGCTGTTCAACCGATCCCCATGTTTCGCATTACGTGTCCGCCTAGATATTGAGAGCGGCTTCGCCGATTATGCGGCGTCTTCGGTCCTTTGGGCGAACCTGAATCCCATGGTTGAAGCATGGGCATGCTCACACTATGTGCACTTTCATGGCCATTCGCGAAATCATCGAAGTTCCCGATCCCCGCCTCAAGGTGGTGTCCGATCCCGTCACCGTGTTCGACGACGAACTCAAAACGCTCGTCGCCGACATGTTCGAGACGATGTACGACGCCCCCGGGATCGGCCTGGCCGCGATCCAGGTCGGGGTGCCGCTGCGGGTGCTGGTTATCGATCTGCAGCCCGATGACGAGGATGCCAAACCGGTTGCCTGCAACCATGACGGCCACCATCACCATCACCAGCCGACAAAGCGCGAGCCGCGGGTGTTCATCAACCCCGAAATCCTCGATCCTTCGGAAGAGCACGCGATCTACAACGAGGGCTGCCTGTCGGTCCCCGAAATCTATGCCGAGGTCGAGCGCCCGGCCCAGATCCGCGCGCGCTGGCAGGATCTTGACGGCAAGCAGTACGAAGAGACCATCGACGGCCTGCTCGCCACCTGCCTGCAGCACGAGATGGACCACCTCGAAGGAATCCTGTTCATCGACCACCTCAGCCGGCTCAAGCGGCAGATGGCGCTCAAGAAGCTGGAAAAGCTGCGCAAGGCGGCGTGACGGGGCTGGCGTTCTTGCTCCGTTCCGATTAGCATGGGCGGATGGACGCAACATTCGCCATTATTTCGATTCTGGCCGCCCTGCTTGGCGGCGCGCTTGCCGGCTGGTTCGTCGGCTCGCGCCCGGCGGCCGACCTGCGCGCGCGGCTAAGCGCGAGCGAGGCGGAGGCGAAGGATCTCGACGAGCGGTTCAAGGCGGCGATTCGCGATCTGGCCGGGGCGAGCGAGCGGGCCGAGCGCGCCGACGGCTTGGCCGAGGAGCTTGGCGTTGTCCGCCAGCGCGGCGAGGCGCTGGGTGCCGAACTCGCGACGCTGAAAGCCAATGCCGCGCATTTCGAGGCGCAGAAGCGGCTGCTGCTGGATGCCCAGGAGGGGCTCAAGAAGGAATTCGAGAACGCCGGGGCGCGGGTGCTGGAAAAGGCCCAGGAGGCCTTCATGCTCCGCGCGCAGGAGCGGCTGGCGGTCTCCGAAGAGCGTAGCGCCGAACAGATCAAGGCGCTGCTGGCCCCGGTCGATCAGCGGCTCAAGAGCTATGAGGAGCAGGTCCAGAGCCTGGAAAAGCAGCGGGTCGACGCCTTTGGCCAGCTGACCGGGCTGATCCATTCGATGCGCGACAGTCAGGAAGCGGTGCGGGCCGAAGCGGCGCGGCTGGGCAATTCGCTGACCAATGCCCCCAAGGCGCGCGGGCGCTGGGGGGAGCGGGCATTGCAGAACGTGCTCGAGCAATGCGGCCTGTCCGAACACACCGATTTCGATCTGGAGCATTCGCTC
>JBJTLX010000143.1:0-3920 GCA_046063245.1 Novosphingobium sp. | reverse complement strand
GGATGCCGTGCTGGACCAGCATGGCGGTGATCAGCGCATTTTCGGAATGCGGCGGGGTCAGGATCACCCCGTCGGGCTGGAGCGCGGCAATCGTCGCGCTCAGCTCACGCTCGACGTGGTCGGAATGGGTATCGACCAGTTCGAAGATCATCCGGTAGCCGTATTCGGCACATTTGAGCATGCCGCCCAGCAGCATCTGGTCGATCCAGTCGTTGCCCTGGCGGGCGTGCCAGTCGGCAATCGTCCGCTCGCGGTCGTTGATCGCCATGACCAGGTAGGACCGCGATCCGCTCATCCGCTGGGCGGCGATCGAGGGAACATAGCCCAGCTTGTCGATCGAGGCCTGGACCCGGTCCTTCATCGCCGGGCGGACGTTGGGCTCGTTGTTGATGACGCGGCTGACGGTTTGCAGCGAAACCCCGGCGTCACTGGCAACGTGCTTGATGGTGACGGCCTGACGGCGTCTCGCCATGGTTTACTCAGCCCCTTTGCGCGGTCCCATGCACGCCAGCCCCGTATCGGAATCGCGGTCGCATTGATAGACCCGGATCCAGTCGATCGCCAGTTCCGCCGGAACCGAACCTTTCGCAATCCCCTTGTCGTTGTTGTCTTCGGCAAGTTTGCCGCCGAAGGCAAGATTGGCCATCAGGTAGAACGGCTGGTCGAACGGCGCGGCGGGATTGCCCCTGGCCTTGGGCGAGGCGGTGAACCACTTGTCCGCGGTCACTTCCCAATAGAGCCGCCCGTCAAGGTAATAGCGCAGCAGCCCCTTGCCCCATTCCAGCGTCCAGACGTGGAATTGGTCCGACGGCAGCGACTGGTCGGGCAGCGCGACGTGCTGGACGACATAGGTGTTGCCCGGTGGCGGCTTGCCGAAATGCATCGCGCTGCTCATCCGGTTCTCGCCGACCGTGCCCTGGCATTCGGCGCATCTGGCGCCAAGGTTGACCCCTTCGAGAATGTCGATCTCGCCCGACAGCGGCCAGGCGCCATAGACGTTTCCGGACGGCATCATCCACACCGCCGGCCAGGTCCCCTGCCCCTTGGGCGGGCGGGCGCGAAACTCGATCTTGCCGTATTTCCACGCATGGAGGCCGAGCGTGCGGACCTTGCCCGAGGTATAGTGCTGGGTCACGTCGGGATTGGGCCGGGCAGCGATCTCGGGCGGGCGATCGGGCCCGCGAAACCGCTCCTTGCGGGCGATCAGGTGCAATTGGCCGCCGGCAACGCGGACATTGACCGGGCGATCGGTATAGCACTGGCGTTCGTTGTTGCCGCCGCCCCAGCACGAGCGTTCGGGGATCCACTTGGTCCGGTCGAGCGCAGTGCCGTCGAACTCGTCAGCCCAGACCAGCTGCCACTGCGGCGCGGGATCGGCAGCAAGGGCCGGCGATGCGGCGGCAGCGATGCCAAGGGCCAGCGCAAGTGCTATAGTGGGGCGGTGGGTGCATCCCTCATTGACCGCTGTGGTCGGCCGGACCACCCTCCCACCCGCCCGCGATCAGAAATCGACCCGCGCCAGGAAGGTGTAGCGCCGGTCGTTGCGAAACGCCGAGCGAACCGCCCGGGTTCCGGCGAAGTCGATCACCTGCGACGTTCGCGTCACGGTGTCGAGCAGGTTCACGCCCTGAACACCCACCTTCAGATGCTTGTTGACGGTGAAGAACAGCGATGCATCGAGCTGCCCGCTGGGTTCCTGCCAGATCGGCGAGAACGGGAAGATGTCGTCGCGCGGGGTGATCAGGAACGCTGACCGCCAGTTGTAGGCAGCACGCGCCGAGACCGGACCCTTTTCATAGAAGACGACGGCATTGACAGTGTGCTTGGACACGCCGGCAAGCGGCTGAAGGTTGGCATAGGCCCCGGCCGAGCCCGTATTGAGGTTCTGGAAATCGCCGGCATCGACGTAAGTGTAGCTCAGCTGCGACCCAAGCCCGCCGAGAATGCCGGGCAGGAAGTCGTAGGTCTGCTGATAGGCGAGCTCGACCCCCTTGAGCCTGCCGCCAGCCGCGTTGAACGGTCCGCGATACTCAGCCTCGAGCGTGCGCCCGGTAGCCGGATCGGTGTACTGCCGCACTTCTGCGCCATTGTTGATCAGCTTGCCGATGTCTTTCATGAAGAAGGCGGCAGTCAGCGAGCCAACGCGGCTGAAATACCATTCCAGCGACAGATCGTAGTTCCACGATTCCACCGGACGCAACAGCGGGTTACCGCTGCTGAACGCGAACAATGGACCGGTCGCCGTGTTTCCGCCCTGAACCAGCGCGGCAACATTGCTGCCGATGCCCCCGCCGGCGCGATAGGCGGCCTGATCGGGCCGCGAAATGCCCTTCGACACGGCGCCGCGCACGAGCATGCCGTTGCCAAAATCGAACCGGATATTGAACGACGGCAGCCAGTTCGAAAATTCGGCCGAGACCTGATCGGCAACGACGGTACCGGTATAGCCGGCGGCGAACTCGGCAAGTCGCGAAGCGCTCAGCTGGCAGTATTCCAAACCGGGCACCGCAACCGGTTGCCCTGTGACCGGGTCGATCGGCCGCGACGCACAGCGCTGCTGCAGATCGGCGGCGGTAATCGTCGAGCCGGTGGGGAACCCAAGCGCCGAGGCATCGGGAAAGCCGAGCAGACCCCGGGTCTGGATATTCGTCCGCACATATCGCAGACCGATGTTGCCATCGACCTTGATGTCACCGCCGAGCGTGGTGCCAAAGTCAGCACGCACATAGCCGGACTGGGTTGATTCCTTGGCCCGCGTTATCTCGGACGGACAGAACGGATCGCACGCGACCACAGTACCGTCGAGCAAGGTCGCCTGACGTGAATCGATGGGCCGCCAAGCGTTGGGCGTGAGCGTGAAGTCGGTAATCGCCCGCGCCTGGGTCGTGGTCGTCCCGGCAAGGTAATCGTTGAGCATGTTGTCGGAGCCGAAGAAGTAGGCGGAGTTGCCGCCAAGCGGGGCCCCGACCGCACCGCGCTGGAACCCGCCGAAGGGGTTGCGCGAACTTGCCGAATTGGGGAAGTCATCGACATAGGCGCCGCCGCAACCATATTTCTGGAAATCGCCGCAGTTCCAGTTGCCGCCGCGGCCGCTCCAGGGCGCGCCAAGGTTGCCCCAGTTGCCGAAATTGGTGTCGCGGGTCAGACGGTTGCGATCCGACCAGCGGGCACCAAAGCGCAGGCCCCTGAGAAAGCCATCGTCGCTCACGTCGTATTCGCCGTCGAAGCGCATGCTGGTGAGGTCACCCTCGTTGCGCGCCGCGCTGTCGAGCAGGAACCAGTAGTAGGTGCGGCTCGGGTCCGAGAGGAAATCGGCAGACGCCGTCCCGGTTTCGGGATCGAGGAACTGCACCGAAGGCGTGCCGGTGGCGTTGCTGATCGCGATATCGGTGAAGGTCTGGTTGGCGGCGATCAGAGCGTCGTAATTCTTGTTCGACTTGATGTGCTGGACTTCGAAATTGAAGCGCAGCCGGTCGGTCGGGGCAAGGTCGAGATCGAGCGAGAAGTCTTCGGTTTTCGCGTCTTCCTGGCGCTGGAAGCGCAGGAATTCGGTCGGGATGCCGTTCTGCCAGGGCGTGTACGGGATCGTCTGCGTCAGCGTGCCACCGGTGAACTGGCCGCGACTGTCGAAGGTGAACTCCGTCCCGGCGCGCGGGCGCGGGAACAGGGCGTCGTCGTTGACCTGGGCCAGAACGGCGTGTTCGTTGATCGAAGCTTCCGTTTCGGCGCGCAGATATTCGAACGTCAGCATCGCGCGGCCGTCGTTGCTTTCCCACTGGGCCACGGCGGAATAGGCCTTGCGGTCGCGGGTCAGTTCGGTCGTGCGGACACCGGCACCCTTGGGCACGACGACCGCGCCGGCCGGCGGGAAGTTCGTTTCGTTGTAACCGCTCGGATCGCCGAAGCCGCCCGAACTGACG
>JBJTLX010000142.1:0-4038 GCA_046063245.1 Novosphingobium sp. | reverse complement strand
TCATCCTGGTTGCGCTGCAATCGCTGCGCAGCGGCCGCACGCCGAAGGAGGCGCACTGATGGCCGTGTTCGCGCGCCGCCCGATCGCCCCGCTGGAATACACCCGCAAGGCATGGATGCGGCTGTGGATCGCCGCCGTAATGGTATTCCTCTACGCCCCGTTGCTGGTGCTGATGGTGTTCAGCTTCAACGATTCGAAGCGCAACGTGATCTGGAAGGGCTTCACCCTGAAGTACTACCAGAAGGCGCTGCACAACGATTCGCTGATCGAAGCGCTGACCAACTCACTCACCATTGCTTTCCTCGCGACAGTGATAAGCGTAATTCTTGGAGGAATGGCGGGTCTATTACTTTGGCGGTTCCGCTTTCCGTTCAAGGGAACTCTCGAAGGCGCGCTCTCTCTGCCAATCATCGTGCCCGAAATCTGCATGGGCGTGGCCATGCTGATTTTCTTCCGCGCTGTAAAATGGCCAGTCGGGCTGCCCTGGCCGCTCGACCTTTCGAACATCACCATCGCCCACATCACCTTCTGCTTCCCCTTCGTCGCGCTGGTGGTGCGCAGCCGCATGGCCAGCTTCAACCGCGAGCAGGAAGAAGCGGCGAAGGACCTTGGCGCCAGCGAATGGGCCACCTTCCGCGACATCCTGCTGCCGCACATGAAGCCGGGGCTGGTCGCGGGGGCGCTGCTCGCCTTCACCCTCAGCCTCGACGATTTCGTCATCACCTTCTTCACCAGCGGGCCCGATACCGTTACCTTCCCGGTCAAGGTCTATTCGATGGTCCGCTTCTCGGTCACGCCGGAAGTCAACGCCGCCTCGACCATCCTGATCATCCTGACCATCGCCCTGACCGCCGTAGCCCTCAAGCTGCAAGGCGTGAAGGCTATCGCGGACGCCCATTGATGCCCGATCCAGCCCAGCCGATCATCCAGATCCGCAACGTCACCAAACGCTTCGGCAAGGTCGCCGCGGTCGACAACGTCAGCCTCGACATCCTGGCCGGCGAGTTCTTCGTCCTGCTCGGCCCCTCGGGCTGCGGCAAGACCACTTTGCTGCGGATGATCGCCGGGTTCGAGCTGCCGACCGAGGGCCAGATCCTGATCGACGGCCAGGACATGGCCGGGATCCCGCCCAACAAGCGCCCGGTCAACATGGTGTTCCAGTCCTATGCCGTGTTCCCGCACATGAGCGTGGCGGAAAATGTCGGCTACGGCCTCAAGATCGCCGGGGTCGGCCGGGCCGAGCGCGACGACCGGGTGCGCGAAGCGCTCGATCTGATCAAGCTGCAGGGCTTCGAGGAGCGCAAGCCCGACCAGATGTCGGGCGGCCAGCGCCAGCGCGTCGCCCTTGCCCGCAGCCTGGTGATGCGGCCCAAGGTGCTGCTGCTCGACGAGCCGCTCTCCGCGCTCGATGCCAAGCTGCGCGCGCAGATGCAGTTCGAGCTGTCGGAACTGCAGGACAAGGTCGGGATCACTTTCGTCACGGTCACTCACGATCAGGACGAGGCGCTGTCGATGGCCAGCCGGGTCGCCGTGATGAACAAGGGCGAGGTGGCGCAATTGGCCACCCCGGCCGACCTCTACGAGTTTCCGGTCAACCGCTTCGTCGCCGATTTCGTCGGCTCGGTGAACCTGTTCGAAGGCAAGCTGACGCTGGACGAACCCGACAAGGCGGCGGTCGATTGCCCGGGGGTCGGCAAGGTCTATCTCAACCACGGGGTGACCGGCCCGCACGGCGCCGACGTTTGGATCGCGCTGCGCCCCGAGAAGATCTATCTCCACGTCCCCGGCGAAGGCAAGGCGATCCGCGCCGCCGGGCAGGACGCGCCCGATGGCTACAATCTGGCGCGCGGCCAGATCAAGGGGATGAGCTATCTGGGCGACATCACGCTTTACGAAATCAAGCTGGACGACGGGCAGATGATCCGCGTGTCGCGGCCCAACCTGTCGCGCCATGATCAGGAACATTTCACCTGGGATGACCGCGTTTCGATGCACTGGCGCGCCGACAGCCCGGTCGTGCTGCTGAGCTGAGCTGATGGGCGTGCTGTCCCTATCCCCTCCCCTAACTCCGTCTGTCCTGAGCTTGTCGAAGGACTGCTTTTTCTTTGGGCGATTGCTGTTCAGGCACGAAGAAAAGGACAGTGCTTCGACAAGCTCAGCATGGACGGGTTGGAGTGTGAAGTTTGTGCGTGAGATCGGGCAATGAGTGCCCGTCCGGTCCTGGGCGTGATCGCCTGCACCCGGCCCTATCCCACCGGCAACGGCGGGACCGAGCCGGCCCAGGCGGTGATGGAGCGCTATATCCGCGCGGCGATGCGCCATGCCGATGTCGCCGCGCTGATCGTCCCGTCGCTGGCCGACCTGATGAGCGCGCGCGAGGTCGCCCCTCGGCTCGACGGGATCCTGCTGACCGGCAGCCCGTCGAACGTCGCGCCCGCGCGCTATGCCGACCAGGGGGATGACGGCCCGTTCGATGAGGGCCGCGACGAGATCGCCTTGTCGCTGGTCGGCCAGATGATCGACCTGGCCCGCCCGGTGTTCGGGATCTGCCGCGGCTTCCAGGAAATCAACGTCGCGCTGGGCGGAACGCTGCGCCGCGACACGTCTGCCAGCGACGACCTGCTGCGCCACCACGCCCCCGATGGCAGCGCCTTCGACGCGATGTTCGATCACCTCCACCCGGTGCACCTGCACGAAGGCGGCGTCATTGCCCGCGCGCTGGGCAAGGTCGATGCGACGGTCAATTCGGTCCACTATCAAGGCGTCGGCACCCTCGCTCCCGGGCTGCAGGTCGAGGCCACAGCCCCCGACGGGCTGGTTGAAGCCTATTCCGCCCGCCCCAACGACGCGCCGCTGGTCGCGGTGCAATGGCACCCCGAATGGGACGCCGACACCAACCCCGACAGCGCCGCCTACTTCCACCTGCTCGGCAAAGCGCTTAGGGGTGAAGCATGACCACGCGAGTCACCCGGACCAACCGCTTCCTGGCACGGATCGGCTTCTCTCCCTGACCGGGGGTGCGGCGCACTGCGCCTTGCCCGTTCCAGTCATTCAGGAGAGCAATCATGCCCCGCAATTACGATATCGCCGAACTCAAGCGCCTCGACGTCGCGCACCACCTGCCCGCGCAGCAGGATTACCAGCTGATCCAGGACCTGGGCGGCAGCCGCATCGTGACCCATGCCGATGGCTGCTACATCCACGACGGCGACGGCAACCGCATCCTCGACGGCATGGCCGGGCTTTGGTGCGTCAACGTCGGCTATGGCCGCGACGAACTCGTCGAGGTCGCCGCCGAACAGATGCGCGAGCTGCCGTTCTACAACACCTTCTTCAAGACCGTCACCCCGCCCACCGTCATGCTGGCCGCCAAGATCGCGTCGCTGACCGGCGGCAAATTGCAGCATGTGTTCTTCAACGCTTCGGGCAGCGAGGCCAACGACACCGTCTTCCGCATGGTCCGCCACTACTGGAAGCTGCGGGGCGAGCCCAAGCGCAAAGTCTTCATCAGCCGCTGGAACGCCTATCACGGCAGCACCGTCGCCGGCGTCAGCCTGGGCGGGATGAAGGGCATGCACGCCCAGGGCGACCTGCCGGTGCCCGGGGTCGAGCACGTCCGCCAGCCCTACTGGTTCGGCGAAGGCTTCGGGACTGACCCGGTCCAGTTCGGCCAGGACTGCGCCGCCGCGATCGAAGAGCGGATCCTGGCGGTCGGGCCCGAAAACGTCGCCGCCTTCATCGGCGAGCCGGCCCAGGGCGCGGGCGGGGTGATCATTCCGCCGCCGGGCTACTGGCAGGCGGTTCAGGCGATCTGCCGCAAGTACGGCATCCTGCTGGTCGCCGACGAGGTGATCACCGGGTTCGGCCGCACCGGCGAATGGTTCGGGCACCAGACACTGGGCTTCACCCCGGACATCGTCTCGATGGCCAAGGGGCTGTCGTCGGGCTACCTGCCAATCAGCGCCAATGCGGTGTCGAGCGACATCGTCGAGGTGCTCAAGACCGGGGGCGATTTCGTCCACGGCTTCACCTATTCGG